>CAXUBE010000113.1:0-7809 GCA_964249215.1 uncultured Rhodopseudomonas sp.
GGTTTCGGCGACGCAAGCGCCGCGGCGTCGGCGGCAGGCGGTGGCGATCCGGCCTCCGCGGAACCCGGCCGCGCCGGCGCAGCAGTGGCGGGTTCGGTCTCGACCGCCGCCACCAGAGGCGCCTCAGGGCTCGCCGCGGGAACTGCCGGTGCCGCGGCGGGTTTTTCCGCAGGCGCGAGGGTTGCGGCCTGCACCCGGCTGATCGAGCCGGTGACCGAATCGAGCCCCTGTTCCAGAGTCCCGAGCCGCGAGAACAGCCGGTCGCGGTCGCCGTTCAGCGTATCGACGGCGGAGGCGAGCCGGCTGGTCTCGCTCTGGTTGTCCTTCGCCAGCCGCTGCAGGAATTGCGCCTGACGAACCAGCTCGGATGCCGCGATCTGCTCGCGCTTGATCCGCAGCGTCGACTGGCTGACCAGGATCGCGAGCACGACCGCGCCGACCGCCCCGACCGCCCAGGAGCCGAGCCGCCACAACGCGCGGCGATCGACATCTTCTTCGTCGGCGATCAGTCCCGACGCAAAGCCCCGAGAGCCGTCGTCGCCGAAACTATCTGCGAGATCGTCGCGCTGTCTTGCCATGCCGCTGCCCGATCGCTCCCATTGATGAGCGAATCACAGGCACGAGATTACCAGAAACGCGCTGGGCCGCCCGCGGCGGGTGTTTCGGCACGTCGAAGCGGTTTCCACTTCGCGGAAAAACGCTCTATGACGGCCCCGGACAACAGGACCGAATCTGATGAGCGCACGCACCAGTCTCACCGTCGTGCTGGCGGCCGGCGAGGGCACCAGGATGCGGTCCTCGCTCCCGAAAGTGCTTCATCCGCTCGCCGGACGATCGCTGCTGTCGCACGTGCTATGCGCCGCACCCCATTCGTTGCAGGACAAGCTCGCGGTGGTGATCGGTCCGGATCACCAGCCGGTCGAGGACGAGGCCCGGCGCGTGCGTCCCGACGCATCGGCCTATGTGCAGGAGGACCGGCTCGGCACCGCGCACGCCGTGCTCGCGGCGCGCGACGCGATCATGCGCGGCGCCGACGATCTCATCGTGGTGTTCGGCGATACCCCGCTGATTTCCGCCACGACCTTTGCGCGGCTGCGCGAGCCGCTGGCGGCGGGAGCGGCGCTCGCGGTGCTGGGCTTCCGCGCGGTCGACCCGACCGGATATGGCCGTCTGGTGGTCGAACGCGGCGAGCTGGTCGCGATCCGCGAACAGGCCGACGCCAGCACCGCCGAACGTGAGATCACGCTTTGCAATGCCGGCGTCATGTCGTTTGACGGGCATGTCGCGCTCGAAGTCCTGGACAAGATCGGCAACGCCAACTCCAAAAGCGAGTATTATCTCACCGACGCGGTCGGCATCGTGCGCGGGCTCGGACGCCACGCGGTGGTGATCGAAACCGGCGAGGACGAGGTGCGGGGCATCAATACCAAGGCGCAGCTCGCGGAAGCCGAAGCGGTGATCCAGGCGCGGCTGCGCACGGCTGCGCTGGACGCAGGCGTTACCCTGATCGCGCCCGAGACGGTGCACCTGTCGGCCGACACCACGTTCGGCAGCGACGTGACCATCGAGCCGTTTGTCGTGATCGGTCCCGGCGTGCGCATTTCCGACGGCGCGGTGATCCATTCGTTTTCGCACCTCGTCGAGGCGACCATCGGCGCGGGCGCCTCCGTGGGGCCGTATGCGCGGCTGCGGCCGGGCACCATCCTCGGCGACGGCGCGCGGATCGGCAACTTCGTCGAGACCAAGGCCGCGGCGATCGACGCCGGCGCCAAGGTCAATCACCTCGCTTACATCGGCGACGCCCATATCGGCGCCCGCGCCAATGTCGGCGCCGGCACCATCACCTGCAATTACGACGGCTTCAACAAGCACCGCACCGAGATCGGCCCCAATGCCTTTGTCGGTTCGAACTCGTCGCTGGTGGCGCCGGTGAAGATCGGCGCGGGCGCCTATGTCGGGTCCGGCTCGGTGATCACCCGCGACGTTCCCGATGACGCGCTCGCGGTCGGACGCGGCCGGCAGACCATGCGCGAGGGCTGGGCGAAGCGGTTTCGCCACATGAAGTCCGCGGGCAAACCGCAGAACTCCGGTTAACGCGCCGCATGCGTATTGCAGCTTAACCCTGTCTCAATCGGCAATAATATTTGACTACCTCGGGCCTGGTGTAACTCGCTAAGACGCAGACGCCGTTTGCGTAATGTTCATCAATCCGGGGTTATCGAACTGCATGTGCGGAATCGTGGGCATCCTGGGACGCGGTCCGGTCGCGGAGCAACTCATCGATTCGCTCAAGCGCCTGGAATATCGCGGCTACGATTCCGCCGGCGTCGCGACGCTGGAGGGCGGGCATCTGGAGCGCCGCCGCGCCGAGGGTAAGCTGCGCAATCTCGAGAGCAAGCTGAAATCGGCGCCGTTGACCGGCCATCTCGGGATCGGACATACGCGCTGGGCCACCCACGGCAAGCCGACAGAGGCCAACGCCCATCCGCACGCCGCCGCCGGCGTCGCCGTGGTCCACAACGGCATCATCGAGAATTTCCGCGACCTGCGCATCGCGCTTGAAAAAGACGGCGCAATCTTCGCGAGCGAAACCGACACCGAAGTCGTCGCGCATCTGGTGAATTCCTACCTCCGCGGCGGCACGAGCCCGCAGGACGCGGTCAAGGCCGCGCTGCCGCGATTGCGCGGCGCGTTCGCTCTGGCCTTCGTTTTCAAGGATCACCCGGACCTGATGATCGGCGCCCGCAAGGGATCGCCGCTGGCGGTCGGCTATGGCGACGGCGAAATGTATCTCGGCTCCGACGCGATTGCGCTCGCGCCGCTGACCGACGACATCAGCTACCTGGAGGACGGCGACTGGGTGGTGCTGCGCCGCGAGGGCGCGGTGGTCTATGACGAGCGCGGCGATATCGCCGAGCGCGACGTCATCAAGTCCGGCGCGTCGTCGTTCATGGTGGATAAGGCGAATTACCGCCACTTCATGGCCAAGGAAATCCACGAGCAGCCGGAAGTGGTCGGCCACACGCTGGCGCGCTACATCGACATGGCAAGCGAACGCATCGCGCTGCCGCTCAAGCTTCCATTCGATTTTCGCGATATCCAGCGGCTGTCGATCACCGCCTGCGGCACTGCGAGCTACGCCGGCTACATCGCCAAATACTGGTTCGAGCGATTGGCGCGATTGCCGGTCGAGATCGACGTGGCGTCGGAGTTTCGCTACCGAGAAGCGCCGCTGCGCAAGGGCGACCTCGCGATCTTCATCTCGCAGTCCGGCGAGACGGCCGACACGCTGGCTGCGCTGCGCTACGCGAAAGAGCAGGGACTGCACACGCTCGCGGTCGTCAACGTGCCGACCTCGACCATCGCGCGGGAAAGCGAGACGGTGATGCCGACGCTGGCGGGGCCGGAGATCGGCGTGGCGTCGACCAAGGCTTTCACCTGCCAACTGACCGTGCTGGCGGCGCTTGCGATCGCGGCCGGCAAGGCGCGAGGCGAATTGTCGGACGCCGACGAAGCCAAGCTCGTGCACGGCCTGATCGAAATCCCGCGGCTGATGGCGGCCGCGCTCGCCTCCGAGCCGCAGATCGAGCGGCTGGCGCGCGACATAGCCAAATCGCGCGACGTGCTCTATCTCGGCCGCGGCACCAGCTATCCGCTGGCGCTCGAAGGCGCGCTGAAGCTGAAGGAAATCTCCTACATTCACGCCGAAGGCTATGCCGCCGGCGAGTTGAAGCACGGCCCGATCGCGTTGATCGACGAGAAGATGCCGGTGGTGGTGATCGCGCCTTACGACCGCGTATTCGACAAGACCGTGTCGAACATGCAGGAGGTCGCAGCGCGGGGAGGCCGGATCATCCTGATGACGGACGCAAAGGGCGCGGCGGAGGCCACCGTCGAATCGCTGGTGACCATCGTGATGCCGGACATGGCCGCGGCCTTCACGCCGCTGGTCTATGCGGTGCCGGTGCAGCTTCTGGCCTATCACACCGCGGTGGTGATGGGCACCGACGTCGATCAGCCGCGCAACCTCGCCAAGTCGGTGACCGTGGAATAGGCAGGAATGCCGCAAGCTGCGATGATGCGGCGCCTTGGCGGCTTTTTCGGAGCAACCATCGTCACGCAATGTCTGCTAGACTGCGCCAGAACGTGTCGGCGATCGCCCCGACCGGCCGCCTTTGAGATCGACCTGGACGCTCAATGAACGATCAGACTTCCCTGCCGCAGCCAGGCGAGGCGCCGCCCGAGGCCCCACGCGGCTTTGCGGCGCGCATTCGCAATTATTTCCTCACCGGCCTCGTGGTGGCGGGACCGATCGCGATCACGTTCTATCTGACCTGGTGGTTCGTGAACTGGGTCGACGGATTCGTGCGCCCGTTCGTGCCGGTGGACTATCGCCCCGAGACCTATTTGCCGTTCGGAATTCCAGGCTCGGGCCTGGTGGTCGCCTTTGTCGCGCTGACGCTGCTCGGCTTTCTCACCGCCAATCTGATCGGCCGCACGCTGGTCGATCTCGGCGAGAAGTTGCTCGGGCGGATGCCGGTGGTGCGCGCGATCTATCGCGGCCTCAAGCAGGTGTTCGAGACGCTGTTCTCGGGATCGGGCTCGAGCTTCCGCACCGTCGGCCTCGTGGAATTTCCCTCGCCCGGAATGTGGTCGATCGTTCTGAT
Source organism: uncultured Rhodopseudomonas sp. (assembly GCA_964249215.1). Taxonomy (GTDB): domain Bacteria; phylum Pseudomonadota; class Alphaproteobacteria; order Rhizobiales; family Xanthobacteraceae; genus CAXUBE01. The sequence goes on from CAXUBE010000113.1 coordinate 4,668, forward strand.
CTCGCAGGCGCCCAGCGTCGAGATCGCCGCCAGCATTCCCGGCACCGAGGAGCACATGTCGGTGTTCCTGCCGTGCGCGCCGAACCCCACCACGGGCTTCTTCTTCTACGTGCCGAAGAGCAAGGTGATCGTGATCGACATGAGCGCGGAGGACGCCGCGACGCTGATCATGTCCGCCGGCGTCGTGCAGCCCGGCTCCGATCCGCAGAAGAAGATTGCGGCGCTTGCGCAAAGCGTGATGGCGGCGCGTGCCGCCAATCCTGCCCTGCGCGCTCCGGAGCCTGCCAAGGCGGAGTGATCTAGCCGGCGCCGATCAGCGGCAGGGCTTCGTCGCGCTCATAAAGATACAGCAGGCAGCGCAGCGCTTCGCCCTGCGCGCCTTCGAGCTGGGGATTGTTGTTCAGGATGCGCAGCGCCTCGTCACGCGCCTGCACAATCAGCGGCGCGTGGACCTCGGCGCGCGCGATCCGAAAACCCGGAAGTCCGCTCTGGCGGGTGCCGAGCACGTCGCCTTCCCCGCGCAGCTTCAGGTCCTCTTCGGCGATCCGGAATCCGTCGGAGGTCTCGCGGATCGCCCGCAGCCGCGCGGCCGACATCTCGCCGAGCGGCTCTTTATAGAGAAGAACGCAGGTCGAGGCTTCGCTGCCGCGCCCGATCCGACCGCGCAACTGATGCAATTGCGCAAGGCCGAAGCGCTCGGCGTTCTCGATCACCATGATGGTCGCGGCCGGCACGTCGACGCCGACCTCGATCACGGTGGTCGCAACCAGCACGTTGATCTCGCCGACGGCGAATTGCGCCATCACCTGGTCCTTGTCGGCGCCGCGCATCTTGCCGTGAACCAGACCCACGCGATCGCCGAAGCGTTGTTGCAGGGTTTTGAAGCGCTGCTCGGCGTCGGTCAACCGCACGGTTTCGGATCCCACGACCAGCGGACAGATCCAGTACACCAGCTTGCCGGCGGCGACCGCGCGCCCGACCCCGTCCATCACCTCGGCGAGACGGCCGTCCGGCACCGCACGGGTAGCAATCGGCTGCCGGCCCGCGGGTTTTTCACGCAGTTCCGAGACGTCCATGTCGCCGAAATAAGTCAACACCAGCGTGCGCGGAATCGGGGTCGCGCTCAGCACCAGGACATCGACGGCGTCCCCCTTCGACGTCAGCGCCAGTCGTTCGCGCACGCCGAAGCGATGCTGTTCGTCGACCACCGCCAGCGCCAGCGACTTGAACGCGACATCGTCCTGGATCAGCGCGTGGGTGCCGACGAGGAGATCGATCGCACCAGCCGCAAGACGCATGAGGATGTCGCGGCGCTCCTTGCCTTTTTCCCGGCCGGTCAGAATCGCGGTGCGCAGACCGGCGCGCTCGGCGAGCGGCGCGATGGTCTTGATGTGTTGGCGGGCCAGGATTTCGGTCGGCGCCATCAGCGCCGCCTGCTTGCCGGCCTCGGTCACCGCTGCGGCGGCGAGCAGCGCCACCACGGTCTTGCCGGAGCCGACATCGCCCTGCAGCAGCCGCAGCATCCGCACCGGCTGGTCAAGATCGCCGGCAATCGCGGCTGCGGCGTCGCGTTGCGACGTAGTCAAGGCATAGGGCAGGGCGTCGATGACCCGATGGCGCAATTTGCCGTCGCCGGCATTGCGCACGCCGGCCGGCTTGCGCAACTGCGCGCGCACCAATGCCAGCGCCAATTGTCCGGCCAGCAATTCGTCGAACGCCAAGCGCGACCAGAACGGTCCTTCCGGCAGCACGTCGGTCAGGTCGGCCGGCATGTGCACGCGCCGGAGCGCCGCGGCCATCGGCGGAAACCCGTGGCTTCGCATAAGCTCCGGGCCGATCCATTCGGGCAGCGCCGGCAGCTTTTGCAGCGCCTGCGCGATCGCGCGACGCAGGGAGCCAATCGCCAGTCCTTCGGTCAGCGGATAGACCGGATCGATCCCCGACAGCTCCGCGAAGCCCGCTTCGTCGACCACGCGATCCGGGTGGGTGATCTGCAACGTTCCGTCGAACATCTGCGGCGTGCCGGAGACATAGCGCTTGGCGCCTGCCGGCAACAGCTTTTCGATATAACCCGGCTGAGTGCGAAAATAAGTGAGCACGACTTCGCCGGTGTCGTCGCTGGCATAGACCAGATATGGCGCGCGTCCGCGCCGCGGCGGCGGCGGACGATGCCGGTCGACCGTGACCTCGATCGTGACCATGGTGCCTGGAACGGCATCGCGGATTTTCGGACGCAGCCGTCGGTCGATCACGCTGGCCGGCAGATGCAGCAGCAGGTCGACGATCCGCGGCGTCCCGTCGCGGCCGAGCAGATATTGGAACAGCCGGTCCTGCTTTGGGCCGACGCCCGGCAGCGTGGTGATCGGTGCAAACAGCGCATTGAGAATCGCGGGGCGCATGAGACGTCTCGCAACTGGCGGGTGCCCGGAGCGGGGAGCCTTGGCTGCATTTTGCGGCAATTGCAATGCGCGAGGCGGGGCTGACATCACCGCGCATCGCGCCTATACCAAGGCCGCCCGGCTCGTCCGGGCTTTTGGCGTTGGCCGGTTTCAGGAACGATGCGGCGATGACGGGATCAACACGATCAAGCGGCGGCCTCGACGATCGCCGCAAGCGGCTGTTGTTCCGCTGCTGGCACCGCGGCACGCGGGAGATGGACTTGATCCTGGGACGTTTTGCCGATGCCGAGATCGCGATGCTGACGGAGACCGAACTCGGCGAACTCGAACGCCTGATCGATCTGCCCGACCCCGATCTCTACGCGGCGATGACCGGCAATGCCCGCATCGCGCCTGATCAGGCCGGCGCGCTGTTCGCGCGCATCAAGGCCTTCAAGACGGACGCGGCATGAAAGTGGCTTCTCGCTCTCCCGCCGAATTGCTCGCATCCGGCCATCCGCTTACTTTCGCCAACGTCGCCGAAAGCGCCGAGGGCCTGATCGTGTCCGATCTGGCGCGCGCCGTCGCCGCGCGGCCGAAGCCGCCGACGGTGAGCCTCGCGGTGGTGTGCCGCGATGGCGCGCGGATGAACGAGCTCGCCCGCAGCCTCGATTTCTTCGCGCCCGACCTGTCGGTGATGCTGTTTCCCGCGTGGGACTGTCAGCCCTATGACCGGGTGGCGCCGCATGGCGGCGTGCTGGCGC
>CAXUBE010000114.1:0-6018 GCA_964249215.1 uncultured Rhodopseudomonas sp.
TCACGCAGTTGCGCGTGGTCGCCGACGAGGGCAAGCACGGCAAGGGCAAGCCCAACCCGGCCTCGTCGGTGCTGAAAATCAAGGGCTCGGAAATCCAGCAGGCGACCACCGAACTTCTGATGGAAGTGATCGGGCCGTTCGCAGCGCCCTACGACGAGCACGGCGACGACGGCAGCAACGAGACGATGGACTGGACCGCGCAGATCGCGCCGAGCTACTTCAACAACCGCAAGGTCTCGATCTATGGCGGCTCCAACGAGATTCAGCGCAACATCATCACCAAGGCGGTGCTGGGGTTGTAATGGCGGAGCGAAATCACAAGCGTCGTCGCCGCGCAGGCGGGGACCCAGTACGCCGTGACGATCGTGTTCTACACCGATCGCTGTGACGACTGGGTCACCGCCTTCGCGGGGATGACGGCGGAACATCAGGCAGGGCTGCGTTATTCGTGTTGATTTGGAGAGAGTAGAAAATGGATTTTGATCTGTCGGACGAGCAGCGGCTGCTCAAGGAGAGCGTCGATGGTCTCTTGAGAACCTCGTACGATTTCGACAGCCGCAGGAAATACGCCGCGGAAAAGGGCGGCTGGAGCAGAAGCGTGTGGAGCAAGCTCGCCGAGCAGGGACTGCTCGGGCTGCCGTTCTCCGAGGACGATGGCGGCTTCGGCGCCGGTGCGGTCGAGACCATGATCGTGATGGAGGCGCTCGGCAAAGCGCTGATGCTCGAGCCTTATCTGGCGACGGTGGTGATCGGCGGCGGATTCTTGCGTCGCGGCGGCTCCGCCGCGCAGAAGGCGAAATATCTACCCGGCCTGATCGAAGGTGCCACGACGCTTGCGTTCGCGCAGCTCGAGAAGAATTCGCGCTACGATCTCGGCGATGTTTCGACGACCGCCAAGAAAAAAGCCGACGGCTGGGTGATCGACGGCGAAAAATTCGTCGTGCTCAACGGTGAGAACGCCGACCTGTTGATCGTCACCGCCCGCACGAAGGGTGACCAGCGCGACACGACTGGCATCGGCGTGTTCATGGTGCCGGCCGACGCCAACGGCATCGCGAAGAAAGGCTATCCGACCCAGGACGGTCTGCACGCCGCCGACATCAGCTTCACCGGCGTCGAGGTCGGCGCTGACGCCTCGATCGGCGATCCGGAGAACGCGCTGCCGCTGATCGAGCAGGTGGTCGACGACGCGCGCGTCGCGATCTGCGCGGAGGCGGTGGGCGCGATGGACGAGTCGCTGAAATCCACGGTGGAGTATCTCAAGACCCGCACCCAGTTCGGCGTGCCGATCGGCAGCTTCCAGGTGCTGCAGCATCGCGCCGCCGACATGTTCGTCGCGGTGGAGCAGGCACGCAGCATGGCGATGTTCGCGACCATGGCGGCGGATTTCGACGACGCCAAGGAGCGCACCAATGCGATTGCTGCGGCGAAAGTGCAGATCGGTAAATCGGCGAAATTCGTCGGCCAGCAGGCGATCCAGTTGCACGGCGGCGTCGGAATGACGCAGGAGTACAAGATCGGCCACTACTTCAAGCGTCTGACCATGATCGAGAATACCTTCGGCGACAGCGACTATCACCTCGCGCGGGTCAGCCAGGCCGGCGGGCTGATCTAGCCAGTTTCGGATTCAAATAAATCATTTCTCTTGTCATTCCGGGCGCAGCCAGCGATGGCTGCGAGCGAATCCGGAATCCATGCTCCGTGACAGGGGTTATGGATTCCGGCGTGCGCTGCACGGGCGCGCATCCCGGAATGACGCTGTTGATGCGTCATCTCAGTTCAAAACTGATTGAGTTCTTCATCCTGAATTCAAGCGGAGCAGGAGACAAGAAAGTCCCGACGCGCGAGCGGTCGCTCACGCCGGCTGCAATGCCTTCATCGAAGCGACGATCTTTCTTAGCTCCGGCAGGCACGATCCGCAATTGGTGCCGGCGCGCAGCGCCTTGCCGATATCCTCGGCGCTGGCCGCCCCGCCGGTCTCGATCGCGGCGCGGATGGTGTTGAGCCCGACGCCGAAACACGCGCACACTACCGGTCCCGGATCGGCGATGCCCGAGGTCGACTTGCCGGACAGCACGGCGCGGCGTTGCGTGTCGCCGAGCGCGTCGGTCTCGAACAGCGTCTTGACGGTATCCCATGTCGGTGCGGTCGGGGCCGGCGCGATGAACAGGCAGCCGACCAGCCGGCCACCGGCGAACGCCGCCACGCGATAGCTCTCGCGCGGCTCGTCGTCATATTCGGCGAGCGTCACGTCGGCACCGAACATGGTCTGCGCACGCGCCCGCCAGATCGCGGGCGCTTCGTCGCTGGCGAGCAGAACGCCGGCGCCGTTGATGATCGAAACGTGCGACCACCAGGCCTTTGGCGGCATCACGATCGGGCGTCGTCCCAGCGCAAAGCCGCGATAGGCAAAGCTCACCGGCGCGATCGCGACCGGCGTCGCCTTGGCCTCGGGCTGGCCGGAAAACGGATCGGTGATCGGCGCCACCAGCGCGCCGACCCGCGCCGACGACGCGCTGGCATCGCTCCAGTGGATCGGCGCGAACAGCGATCCCGGCCGCTGGCCCTCGCTGATGATGACTTTCACCACGCAACTGCCATGCGCCGAGGTGAGGCGCGCGAAGCCGCCGCCGACAACGCCGGCGTTGCGCGCGTCTTTCGGATGTATTTCGACAAACGGCTCCGGCAGATGGGCCGCAAGCCGCGGACTAAGCCCGGAGCGCGTCATGGTGTGCCACTGGTCGCGGATGCGACCGGTGTTCAGCCGCATGGCGAATGCATCGCTGGTCGGATCACGAAGGCCCGGGCGCTCGACCGCGACCAGGCGCGCCTTGCGGTCCGGCGTGAAGAAACCACCACCGGCGAAGAAGCGCGAGGCCGTCGCCGGTTCGCCCGCGCGCGCTGGCCATTGTACCGGATCGAGCGCGTCGAAATCGTCGTCGCTGAGAGTAGCAAGCGCGCCGATGTCGAAATCGCGCGCGCCGTCGTTCTCGAATGCCGACAGCGCGGCGTGCTCGCGAAACACGTCGGCGACCGAGTTGAAATCGAACGCGTCGGCGTAGCCCAGCTTGCGGCCGACCTGGGTGACGATCCACCAGTCGGGCCGTGCCTCGCCGGGCAGCGGCAGGAACGGCCGCTGCCGCGAGATACGCCGTTCCGAATTGGTGACGGTGCCGTCTTTTTCGCCCCAGCCCGCCGCGGGCAGCAGCACGTCCGCACCGGCGGCGACGGTGTCGTTGTGCGCGACGTTTTCGGAGACGACCAGCAGATCGAGTTTGCTCAGCGCCTCGCGAACGGCGCCGGCGCGCGGCAGCGACACCGCGGGATTGGTCGCCATCACCCACAGCGCCTTGATCTTGCCGCCCGCGACCGCCTCGAACAATTGCACGGCCTTGAGGCCCTCGCGCCGCGCTATCGTGGTCGTTTTCCAAAATCGCCCGACGCGGTCGATCGCGTCCGGCGTGAAGTCCATATGCGCGGCGAGCTGGTTGGCAAGACCGCCGACCTCGCGGCCGCCCATTGCGTTGGGCTGTCCGGTCAGCGAGAACGGGCCCATGCCGGGCTTGCCGATCCGTCCGGTGACGAGATGGCAGTTGATGATCGCGCCGACCTTGTCGGTGCCCTGCGCCGACTGGTTGACGCCCTGCGAGTAACAGGTGACGACCTTCGGCGTGCTGCGAAACAAATCGAAGAATTGCGCGACATCTTCTTCGCGCAGGTCGGTCGCGCGCGCCGTCGCGGCGATGTCGGGCGCGATCTGCCGCGCACGCACCAGCGCCTCGGTTAGTCCAGTGGTGTGGGTGTCGACATAGGCGTAGTCGAAGGCGAGCTTGTCGGCGAGATGCGCCAGTAGCCCGCTGAACAGCGCGCTGTCCATGCCTGGCGCAAGACCAAGGAACAGATCGTCATCCTCCACCGTCGCGGTGCGCCGCGGATCGATGATCACGATCTTCGCGCCGCGCTTGCGCTTGTTGGCGATGATGCGCTGATAGAGCACCGGATGGCACCACGCGGCGTTGGAGCCGACCAGCACGATGAGATCGGCCTCGTCCAGGTCGGCGTAAGTGCCTGGCACCGTGTCGGCGCCGAACGCACGGCGGTGGCCGGCGACGGACGACGACATGCAGAGCCGCGAATTGGTATCGACGTTGCCGCTGCCGATGAAACCCTTCATCAGTTTGTTGGCGACGTAGTAGTCCTCCGTCAGCAACTGGCCGGAGAGATAGAAGGCGACAGAGTCCGGGCCATGCCTGGCGACGGTTTCGGCAAAACCGCCGGCGACCTTTTCGATCGCGCGCTCCCAGGACACCCGCACGATTTCGCCACTGGTCTGCCTCATCATCGGATGCAGCAGACGGCTGCCGAGCGCGAGCGTCTCGCCGAGCGCCGAACCCTTCGAACACAGCCGTCCGTAATTCGCCGGATGGTCGGGGTCGCCCGCGATGGTCGCGCCGCCGCGCCCGTCGGGGCTCGCAAGAATTCCGCAGCCGACTCCGCAATAGGCGCAGGTGGTGCGCACCGCAGGCGGCGACGGCGGCAATGCATTCATCAGTAGACGTCCTGCTGGTAGCGGCCGTTTTTCTTCATCTCGGCGACGAAGGCGAGCGCGTCGGCCTGGTTGCGACCGCCGTGCTGCACGACGATGTCGACCAGCGCCAGTTCGACATCCTTGGCCATCCGCTTGGCGTCGCCGCAGACGTAAAGGATCGCGCCGTCGGCGAGCCACGACCACAGGTCCTGCCCGACTTCGCGCATTCTGTCCTGCACATAGACCTTCTGATCGGCGTCGCGCGACCATGCCAGCGTCAGCCGCGTCAGAATGCCGGCATCCGTCATCTCCTGGAGTTCATCCTCGTAGAAAAAATCATGGGTGGAGCGTTGATGGCCGAAGAACAGCCAGTTACGGCCTGGCGCCCTGGTCGTCATCCGCTCGTGCAGGAAAGCACGGAAGGGCGCCACGCCGGTGCCGGGGCCGATCATGATGACCGGCACGTTGGGATCGGCGGGCAGCGCGAAATTGTGCGCCTTCTGCACATAGACCCTCACCTCCTGGCCGACGCTGACTCGCTCGGCAAGTCCGGTCGAACTGACGCCGAGCCGATGGCGATCGCCGACCTTGTAGCGCACGGTGTCGACCGTCAGCGTCAGCCGTCCGGGCGCCGCCTTCGGCGACGACGAGATCGAGTACAGCCGCGGCTGCAGCGGGTCGAGCGATTCGATCAGCGCCTCGGGATCGGGGCGGATGCCGGGGAATTTCTCCAGCGCCGCGAGCACGTCGAGCGAGGCGGCATCGCCGTCCGGATCCTCGCCATTGGCAAGCGCCCGCGCTTTCCTGCGCCGTTCGCCGCCGGTGATGTAGGAGATCAGTTGGAACAGCATGTCGGGCGCCGGCGACAGCGATACGCCATGCAGCAGCGTCTCGCGCAAGGTAGTGTCGCCGATCGGAAAATCCGCCGGCGCGGCAAGAGTCTGGATGACGAGATCGACCAGCGCCGGATCGTTCGACGGAAACAGCCCGAACGAATCGCCGACGGTGTAGTCGATGCCGCTGTCGGCGAGGTCGAACTCGACGTGCCAGGTCTCTTTCTCGGAGCCTTCTTTGTTGAGGCGGCGACGTGACATGACGCGCGCGGTCGCGGGATTGTCGCGTGACGTGCCGACCGGTGGCAACGCCGCCGGCGGCATCGCCTCGGCCGCGAGCGGCGGCGCGGAGTCGAGCTTCGGCGCGCTGCCGATCTGCTCGGCCAGCGTCTTCACCATGCGGTTGGTTTCCTTGCCGCCGGGCACGCACAGATTGAGCCGGGTTTCCTTGCCTTCGAAGATCGCGCCGGAGTAGTTCTTGCAGTCGTAGCCGCATTGGCCGCAATCCTGCTGCGCCATCGCGGCCATCAGCTTCCAGCGCAGCGGCTTTTCCTCGGCGAGCTTCATCCGCTCCGCCATCGGCAGGCTCTGATCGTGCCACGGCGCGCCGCCGTCATCGTCATCCGCATCCGCCCCGGGCGCGCCGCCGCCAATGAG
>CAXUBE010000114.1:6028-7798 GCA_964249215.1 uncultured Rhodopseudomonas sp.
TGAGGGCCGCGGCCTGGTCGCCGGACAATGCGGTGATGCCGTCGAGCGAGACGAGGCCGGCGAAGAAGCCGTTAAGCCAGGCGCGCTGCTCGTCGGAGAACGGCGCGGTCTCCGGCACCAGCGAAGCGATCGGGGAGGCCAGGTTTTGGGTCATGCCATCGCTTCCACGTCGAAGATGGTCTTCAGCGCATCGAGATCGTGCCGACGCGCGAAGGCGAGAAATGTTTCGTCAGGCGATGCGCGGTGGGCGAGATAGCCTTTCAGCATCTTTTCGACCACGCGCGGCGCGTCGGTCGATTTGACCTCGCGGAAGATCTCGGTGCCGATCGCGGCGTTCGGTCCGAAGCTGCCGCCGACATGGACATGGAAGCCCTCGACGCTTTCCTCTTCGGACAGTTCGATCTTGCACCCGATCATGCCGATGTCGCTGATGAAGTGCTGCGCGCAGGAATTATGGCAGCCGGTCAGATGAATATTGATCGGCGTGTCGAGTTCGACGCGGGTCTCGCACCATTTGGCGATCTCTGCGGCGGTCTCCTTGGTATGCGCCGCGGCAAAGCGGCAGCCCGTGGCACCGGTGCAGGCGATCAGTCCGGCGCGGATCGCGTTGGCTTCGGTGGCAAAGCCGATCTGCTCGACCGCCGCCCTCACCAGCGCGACGTTGGCGTCGGTGACGCCGGAGATCAGCAGGTTCTGCCACACCGTGAGCCGGATATCGCCGTCGCCGAGGTCCTGCGCGATCTTGGCGATGCCGCGCATCTGATTGGCCGACATCCGCGCGACCGGCAGCAGCACGCCGACCCAGTTCAGTCCCGCCTGCTTCTGCCTGTGCACGCCGATATGCGCATTGCGGCTCTGCGTCGGCAAAGGCTGCACCGCCTCGGCGGGCATGCGCAGCAATTTGCGCCCGAGTTTTTCCTCGACGTGATCGAGGAATTTGTCGAAGCCCCAGGTGTCGAGCACGTATTTCAGCCGCGCCTTGTTGCGGTCGGTGCGGTCGCCATGCTCGATGTAAACGCGCACGATCGCGTCGGCGACCTGCGTCGCTTCTTCCGGTCTGACGATGACGCCGGTATCGCGCGCGAAATCGCGGTGGCCGGTGATGCCGCCGAGCCCCAGCCTGAACCAGACGCCGGGCGCGATGCCGAAGCCGTCCTTCACCTCGACCGCGGTGAAGGCGATGTCGTTGGTGTCTTCCAGCACCGGGATCACGCCGCCGCCGTCGAAAGCGACGTTGAACTTGCGCGGCAGGCCGTACAGCGCGCGCTCGTTGAGAATGTGGAAATGCCACTCGCGCGCATAGGGGCGGGTATCGAGCAATTCCTGCGGATCGATGCCGGCGGTCGGCGAACCGGTGACGTTGCGGATGTTGTCGGCGCCGGAGCCGCGCGACCACAGCCCGAGGCTCTCGATGCCCTCGACCAGCTTCACCGCGTTTTTCGGCTCGATCTCGCGCAACTGGATATTGGCGCGGGTGGTGGCGTGAGAAAAACCGCCGGCGCATTCATCGGCGAGGTCGGCCAGGCCGGCCATCTGCCAGGATTTGACGATGCCGTTCGGAATCCGAAGCCGGCACATATAGGAGGTTTGCGCCGGCGCGACGTAGAACAGCCCGTAATAGCGCCAGCGGAAATTATCCGCCGGCTTCGGCGGCGTGTTGGTCTTTGCCTGCTCCTTCAGCCGTCCGTAGGCGTCGAACGGGTGCTCGTCGCGCTTCCACTTCTCCTGGTCGGGAAGTTTCTTGCCGGCGGCGAGAACGCGATCCTGCGC
>CAXUBE010000115.1:0-7460 GCA_964249215.1 uncultured Rhodopseudomonas sp.
CCAAGGCGGCCGCGCGCAATGCGGGCGCCGACATCATCGATCTCGGCATGGGCAACCCCGATCTGCCGACCCCGCCGCATGTCATCGACAAGCTGAAGGAGACGCTGGGCAAGCCGCGCACCGACCGCTATTCGGCGTCGCGCGGCATCACCGGTCTGCGCCGCGCCCAGGCCGCCTATTACGCCCGCCGCTTCGGGGTGAAGCTCAATCCCGACACCCAGGTGGTGGCGACGCTCGGCTCCAAGGAGGGCTTCGCCAATGTCGCGCAGGCGATCACCGCGCCCGGCGACGTCGTGCTGTGCCCGAATCCGAGCTATCCGATCCACGCCTTCGGCTTCCTGATGGCGGGCGGCGTGATCCGCTCGGTGCCCTCGGAGCCGACGCCGCAATTCTTCGAAAGCGCGGAGCGCGCGATCATCCATTCGATCCCGAAGCCGATCGCGCTGATCGTCTGCTATCCGTCGAATCCGACGGCTTATGTCGCGAGCCTCGACTTCTACAAGGACCTCGTCGCCTTCGCCAGGAAGCACGACATCTTCATCCTGTCGGATCTGGCTTACGCCGAGGTTTATTTCGACGGCGAGCCGCCGCCCTCGGTGCTGCAGGTGCCGGGCGCGATCGACGTCACCGTCGAATTCACCTCGATGTCGAAGACCTTCTCGATGGCCGGCTGGCGGATGGGCTTTGCGGTCGGCAACGAGCGCATCATCGCCGCGCTCGCGCGGGTGAAATCCTATCTCGATTACGGCGCGTTCACGCCGGTGCAGGTCGCCGCGACCGCGGCTCTCAACGGCCCCGACGACTGCATCCGCGAGATGCGCGACACCTACCGCAAGCGCCGCGACGCGCTGGTGGAATCCTTCGGGCGCGCCGGCTGGGACGTTCCGCCGCCGTCGGCTTCGATGTTCGCCTGGGCGCCGCTGCCGCCGGCCTTCAAGGATGTCGGCAGCATGCAGTTCGCGACCCTGATGGTGGAAAAATCCGGCGTCGTGGTGTCGCCCGGCGTCGCGTTCGGCGAACACGGCGAGGGCTTCGTGCGGATCGCGATGGTGGAGAACGAACAGCGCATCCGCCAGGCCGCGCGCGGCGTCCGCCGTTTCCTTGAAAGCGGCGTCGAAACGTTGCACAACGTGGTTCCTCTCGCCACCCGGCGATAGCCTTCCGGCAAATCCTTCAGGTCACACGCGGGATGATCGCACCCCTCAGAGTCGGCATCGCGGGGCTCGGCACCGTCGGTGCCGAAGTCGTCCGCGTGATCGAGCGCCAGCAGGCCACGCTCGCCGCGCGCTGCGGCCGCGACGTGCGCGTGGTTTCGGTGACCGCGCGCAGCAAGGCCAAGAAGCGCGGCCTCGACATGCGCGGCATCGCCTGGTCGAAGTCGCCGCTGGCGATCGCCTCCGATCCGCAGGTGGACTGCTTCGTCGAACTGATCGGCGGGGTCGGCGAGCCGGCGCTGCCGGCGATCGAGGCGGCGCTGCGCGCCGGCAAGTCGGTCGTCACCGCCAACAAGGCGCTGATCGCCAGGCACGGCCTGCGGCTGGCCTCGCTTGCCGAAAAGCACGGCGGCGCGCTGAATTTCGAAGCCGCGGTCGGCGCGGCGATTCCGGTGGTCAAGCCGCTGCGCGAGGGCCTTGCCGGCACCGACATCAACCGCATCTACGGCATCCTCAACGGCACCTGCAATTACATCCTGACGCGGATGGAGCAGGAGGGTCTGTCGTTCGCGCAATGTCTCGCCGATGCGCAGCGGCTGGGCTACGCCGAGGCCGATCCGTCGTTCGACGTCGACGGCCACGACACCGCGCAGAAGCTTTCGATCCTGGCCAGCCTCGCCTTCGGCACCAAGGTCGCGCAGGGCGCGGTCTATGTCGAAGGCATCACCTCGATCACGCCGGAAGACCTGCGCGCCGCGCAAGAACTCGACTACCGCGTCAAGCTGCTGGGCGTCGCGGTGCGCACGCCGACCGGCATCGAGCAGCGCGTGCATCCGACCATGGTGCCGCGCTCGTCGTCGATCGCCCAGGTGATGGGCGTGACCAACGCGGTGACGATCGACGGCGACGGCATCGCGCCGATCACGCTGGTCGGCGCCGGCGCCGGGGCCGCTGCGACCGCGTCCGCAGTGATCGACGATATCGCCGACGTCGCGCGCGGCGTGCGCGCCAATCCGTTCGGGCGTCCGGTCGACAAGCTCACGCCGATCCAGCAGGCGCCGATGGAGCGCCACGAGGGCGGCTATTATCTGCGGCTGATGGCGCGCGATCTCGCCGGCACCGCGGCCAAGATCGCAACGCGGCTCGCCGAGCAGGACATTTCGATAGAGTCGATCGTGCAGCGCCATCCCGACGGCAAATTCGATACGCAGGCCGCGCCGCGGAAATCATCGCCGGTGCCGGTGATCCTGATCACCTATGCGACCAGCGAGGACGCGGTGCGCCGCGCGTTGCACGCGGTGCAGCGCGACAACGTGATCAGCGGTCGTCCGCAGGTCATCCGGATCGAAAAGAACTGATTCTCATTCGGGTCCGTCAGGCCCCGCATTGTCCTTGGAGGTCCGCCGATGTCGACCATTATTTCCGTCCCGCCGCAGCAATTGCTGGAGCGCATCCTGACGCTCGAAATCGTGCGGGTGACGGAGCGCGCCGCGGTGTCCGCCGCGCGGCTGCGCGGCCAGGGCAACGAGAAGGCCGCCGACCAGGCCGCGGTCGACGCCATGCGGCGCGAGCTCAACAAGATGCCGATCGAGGGCACCATCGTGATCGGCGAGGGCGAGCGCGACGAGGCGCCGATGCTGTTCATCGGCGAGAAGGTCGGCATCAATGCCGGCCCGAGGGTCGACATCGCGGTCGATCCGCTGGAAGGCACCACGCTGTGCGCCAAGGACATGCCGGGTTCGATCGCCACCATGGCGATGGCCGACGGCGGCACGCTGCTGCACGCCCCCGACGTCTACATGCAGAAAATCGCGATCGGTCCGGGCTACGACAGGAACGTGATCGACATCGACGCCTCGCCGCAGGAGAACATCAAGCGCCTCGCCAAGGCCAAGGGCGTCGCGATGTCCGGCATCACCGCGCTGGTGCTCGATCGTCCGCGCCACGCCGCGATCATCGCCGCGATCCGCTCGACCGGCGCCGGTGTGCGGCTGATCCCCGACGGCGACGTCGCCGGCGTGATCCATACCGCCGATCCCGCCAATACCGGCGTCGACATCTATCTCGGCACCGGCGGCGCGCCGGAAGGCGTGCTGGCGGCCGCGGCGCTACGCTGCATCGGCGGGCAGATGCAGTGCCGGCTCATTCTCGACAGCGACGAGAAGCGCGAACGCGCGGAAAAGATGGGCGTCACCGACCCGAAATTCATCTACGGCATCGAGGACATGGCGAAGGGCGACTGCCTGTTCGCGGCGACCGGCGTCACCGACGGCTCGCTGCTGCGCGGCGTTAAGTTTCGCGGCGACGTGATCGAGACCGAGACCATCGTGATGCGCTCGGTCACCGGCACGGTGCGCTACATCAAGGCCGACCACCGCCAGCTCGACAAGTTTCACCTGGACTGATTTTTCGCTCGCCGGGCTGACGGGACGCGAATGACGAGGGCGCAGCGATGAGCATGATGCCGCAGCCGCCGGCGGTGAAGGCGCTGGTGTTCGACGTGTTCGGCACCGTGGTCGACTGGCGCGGCAGCCTGATCGCCGACTTCGCGCGATGGGGTGCCGAGCGCGATCTCGATGTCGACTGGGCGGGGCTGGTCGATGCCTGGCGCGGCGCCTATGTGCCGTCGATGGACGAGGTGCGCCGCCATCCCGAGCGCGGCTACAAGAACCTCGACACGCTGCACCGCGAATCGCTGGAGCAACTGGCGCCGCGCTTCGGGATCGTCGGCGCCAGCGAGCCCGAACTGCGCCATCTCACCACCGGCTGGCACCGGCTGCATCCCTGGCCCGACAGCGTCGCCGGCCTGACGCGGCTGAAGGCGAACTACATCATCGCGCCATTGTCTAACGGCAACGTCGCGCTGCTCACCAACATGGCCAAGCATTGCGGCCTGCCGTGGGACCTGGTGCTGTCCGCGGAATTGTTTTCGCATTACAAGCCCGACCGCGAGACTTATCTGAGCGCCGCGCGCCTGCTGGGGCTGCCGGCGGAGCAGGTGATGATGGTGGCCGCGCACAACAACGATCTGGCGGCCGCGCAATCGTTCGGGCTGAAGACCGCGTTCGTGCCGCGGCCGACCGAATACGGCCCGCTGCAGCAACGCGACGTCACGGCCGAGGGCGACTGGGACATCGTTGCGCGCGATTTCAACGAGATCGCCGACCGGATGGGGTGCTAGTGTGCGATCCGCTTGCGTTGAACACATGCCGCTCATCCTTGTGTAAGCGGATATCAAGAGCGACCGTTCAGGCCGCGGCAAGCCGCAGCGACGCAACGTCACGACGCGGAGGCGTCCCGAACATGCGGGCATATTCCCGGCTGAATTGCGACGCGCTTTCGTAGCCGACCGTGCGTGCGGCGGTTTCGGCGTTGGTCGCGCCCGAGGCCATCAGACGTCGGGCCTCCAGCAGGCGAAGCTGTTTTTGATACTGAAGCGGCGTCATGGAGGTGAGCGCCTTGAACTGTCGGTGAAAGGCCGACGGGCTGAGGCGCGCGATCGCAGCGAGGTCATCAATGGTGAACGGCTCGATGAAGCGCTCCCTCAAAGTATGAATCGCGCTGATGATCCGCGGGGAGTGGCTGGTCGCCAGAGCCACATGAGCAATGTCGCCGCCGTCCGGGCCCGTCAGCAGCCAATAGCAGATTTCACGCATGATCATGGGAGCGATGACCGGAATCGCCGCCGGTGTCTCGATCAATCGGACCATCCGGACCACGCAGTCGGCGATCGGACCGTCAAAGGTCGTGACCCGCACGCCGCCCCCGATATCGCCGCCGGGAACAAGCGTGCCGGCCAGTCCTTCCATCACCTCACGCATGACGCCCAGATCGAATTCGATGACCAGGCCGAGGAAAGGCATCGCCGGCGTGGCATCGGTGACGCTGCCCATGGCGGGCATCTCGATGCTGACAACCAGCGCTTCCCCGGCGCGGTATTCAAAACGTCTGTACCCAAAAGCCGTCCATTTGGCGCCTTGCACGACGACGCAGAGCGCCGGTTTGATTATCATGTGACTGGGGTGCTGCTCCCGAACCGAGCGAAGAATCGTCAAACCATCGATGGCGGTCGCGAACGAACCTGGTTCGTCTTTGGCCGCGGTAAACCGCGTCATGATGTCAATGAGTTCGCCGAGCATCATTGATGTTTCTGCACCACCTGCGTCGTCTTCGAAACTAGCAGGCGAAGCAGGATCAGACAAGAAATGGAAAAGTTTCGGCATTCATCGCGGATGTTGCGGACCTTAGTTTACCATATCAATCGTGGAAAAAGGCAAGCGCAACCATGGAAAATCAGACAAGCCCGACCGCCAAGGTAGCGATCGTCACCGGCGGCAGCCGAGGGCTGGGACGCAGTACCGTGCTCAGTCTCGCCGCGCGCGGCGTCGATACCATCCTTACTTACAACGTCAATCGCTCGGAAGCCGACAAGGTCGTCGGACTGGTGGCGGAAGCCGGGCGGAAGGCACTCGCTTTGCAGCTCGACACTGGCGACGTCGGCAGGTTTGATGATTTCGCGGACCGCGCGCAGCAGGCGATCGGCGACTGGGGGGCGCAGCGCTTCGACTATCTCGTCAACAACGCTGGCATTTCGCACGGCAAGAGCTTCGCGCAAACCACGGAAGCGGAGCTGGACGCCCTCTACAATGTTCACTTCAAGGGCGTGTTCTTTCTATCGCAAAAGCTGGCGCCGCTCATCAACGACGGCGGACGGATCGTGAATATCTCGACGGGTCTTTCCCGTGTCACTATGCCGAACCGCGCCGCCTACGGCTCGATCAAGGGAGCCGTGGAAGTGCTGACCAGATACATGGCCAGAGAATTGGGGCCGCGCGGGATCGCCGTCAACGTCGTTGCACCCGGCGCTATCGCCACGGATTTCAGCGGCGGCGCGGTCCGCGACAATCCAGAGGTCAACAAGGCCGTCGCCGGCATGACGGCGCTCGGCCGGGCCGGTCTGCCCGACGACATCGGCCCGATGATCGCGTCTTTGCTGTCCGACGAGAACCGCTGGATCAACGGCCAGCGCATCGAGGTCTCGGGCGGCATGTCGCTCTGATCTCGCGCGATCTATTTGCCCAAACGGAGCTTCCAGCCTATCTCATCGTCAGATGGGCACCCTCACGATACCTGTGCTTGACACGCAGCCGGCCTTTCTCGGCGTCTTGCAGTCGGCCACCGGCAAAATCTGGCGTGACCGGCTCGATCCGCGGGGCGCGGCGAAGGCGCTCGCGATCGCGCAGCGCCACCAATTGCCGGAGATGCTGGCGCGAATCCTCGCCGGACGCGATGTCGCGATCGACGCGGTGGAGGATTTCCTCGATCCGACCATCCGCCGGCTGATGCCCGACCCGTCGACCGTGACGCAGATGGAGGCCGCGGCGACCCGGCTCGCGGATGCCGCCGCGCGCGGCGAACAGGTCGCGATCTTCGGCGACTACGACGTCGACGGCGCGACCTCCGCGGCGCTGCTGGCCTGGCATCTGCGGCATTGCGGGCTCGATCCGCTGATCCACATTCCGGACCGTATCTTCGAGGGCTACGGCCCCAATGTCGACGCGGTGCGCATGCTGGCGGGCAAGGGCGCGACGCTGCTGGTCACGGTCGATTGCGGCAGCACCAGCTTCGAGCCGCTGGCGGAAGCCGGACGGCTCGGCATGTCGGTGGTGGTGATCGACCACCATCAATGCGGCGACGCATTGCCGGCGGTCGACGCGCTGGTCAATCCGAACCGCGCCGACGATCTGTCCGGCCTCGGCCATCTCGCCGCGGTCGGCCTCGTGCTGGTGACGCTGGTCGCGCTCAACCGCGAACTGCGCCGGCGCGGCTTCTGGAGCGCGGAACTGCCGGAGCCCGATCTGCTCGGCATGCTGCATCACGTCGCGCTCGGCACGGTGGCCGATGTCGCGCCGCTGGTCGGGCTGAACCGCGCCTTTGTCGCCAAGGGATTGATCGCGCTGCGCCGGCGCGATCATGTCGGCCACACCGCGCTGATGGATGTCGCGCGGCTCAACGGCCCGCCGGAGGCGTGGCATCTCGGCTTCATGCTGGGCCCGCGCATCAATGCCGGCGGCCGGATCGGCCGCGCCGATCTCGGCGTGCGGCTCCTGCTGGAGGGCGATATTTCCGAGGCGGCGCGGATCGCCGCCGAACTCGACCGGCTGAACACCGAGCGCCGCATCATAGAGCAGACGACGGAGGCGCAGGCGGAGGCCGAGGCGCTGGCCTCGCTCGGGCTCGAGGACAAAGGCGCGGTGATCGTCACCGCCGCGGAGGGCTGGCATCCGGGCGTGGTCGGGCTCGTCG
>CAXUBE010000115.1:7470-7767 GCA_964249215.1 uncultured Rhodopseudomonas sp.
AGGCTCGCGGGCGGCCCGCTGGCGTTCGCGGCCGGGGTGACGCTGCGCAAGGAGCGGCTCGGCGAGTTTCGCGCTTATCTGGAATCCGCGCTCGCCGCCGACGTGGCGCGATCGCGCCATGCCGACGAACTGTTCATCGACGGCGCGGTGTCGGCGCGCGCGGTGACGCCGCAATTCGCGGCGACGCTGGAGCGCGCCGGGCCGTTCGGCGCCGGCAATCCCGAGCCGGTGGTCGCGCTGCCGGCGCACCATCTCGTGTTCGCCCACGAAGGCGGCCAGGCGCATCTGCGCGTGCGG
>CAXUBE010000116.1:0-7712 GCA_964249215.1 uncultured Rhodopseudomonas sp.
CGCGACGATCACGGCGTGGCCGCCGCCGCGGCGCTTGGCGACCCGCTCGGCCAGCGGCATGAGCTCGATCACGTACGGCTCGTCGGCGCGGCCCGAATGGTGCTGCGACAGCCGCGCGAGGAGGTCGTTCATCCGGCCGGCGGAATCCTGCAGCGTCGCGATCATGTCGCTGCGAAAGGCGGGGTTGTCGGCGTGGCGCTCGGCATTGCGCGCGACAAGGGTCAACTGGCTCACGAGGTTCTTCACGTCGTGCAGGATGAACGCGAAGCGGCGATTGAATTGGCGAAGGCGGCGACGATGCGGCGGGCGGCGGCGATCTCGTCCGTGCCGGGGGATGAACGCGAAGCGGCGATTGAACTCGTCGAAGCGCCGCGCGTCGGCGAGCTGGTCGTGCGCGCGCGCCTCCGCCAGGTAGCTCGCGACCTGCCGTCCGGCGATGCGCAGCAGATCGAAATCCTCCCAGTCGAGGCTACGGTCGATCGGCGGTCGCGCCAGCAGGATCGCACCGATCAACTGGCCGAGATGGACCAGCGGCACCACCGCCCAGGCCGACGCGTCATCGACCATCCATTGCGGCACCGCGGCGAGCTCGGCCGGATCGGCGTCGCTGCCGCGCACGCCGTCGAGCTCGACGATATGGCTGCCCCCCGACAGGATCGCCGCCAGTTCGTCGCCGGCAAAGGCGAGCGGCGGCGGCGACGCGTCCCACCGCCACCCGGCGCCCGGCGTCAATCCTCCGCCGTCGGCGATCAGCAACAGCCCGGCCGGCGAATCGGTCAAGTCGGCGACCGCCTTGACGATGCGCTCTTCGAGCCCCGGGGCGCCCTCGCCCGGCATGCCCAGCGTTTCGGTGAAACGAATCCATTCGGCGCGATAGTCGTAGCGATGGTGGAACAGGTGCTTGGCCACCACGACTCTGAGCCACGCCTTGATCGCGGGCGACGATAGCAGGACCAGCAGCGCCGCCGCCGATCCGAACACGAACGCGGTCTGCGCGATGCGCGCGTAATCGCCGCCGAACGCATCGAGCGCGCTGATCGCCAGCACCGTCGCCATGGCATAGACGGTCAGCGCCACGACGGTCAGCGACCGCCAAGCCGCCGCCCGTGACAGATGGATCGTCCAGTCGCCGTTGCGATGCACCGCGATCGCCAGCAGCGGCGCGACCGCAACCATCACCAGACCGCGCAGCGCGATCAGCGCGCGCGGCCAGTCGCCGCCGCCATAGGCGACCGAATAGAGCGCCAGGTCGGCGCACCACATCATCGCCAGCGCGATTACCGCCGCGCGGATACCGCCGCGGGCCGAAGGCGCGACCAGCGAATAGAGATGATGGACCAGCACCAGCGCGCCGACCGCGACCATCATCCGCAGCAGCACGCGCACCGCGACCGCGCCACGCACCAGTTCGCCGCCGGTCGAAGCCTGCACGATCGCCAGGCAAATGCCGGTCAGCGTGACGAGCATGACGACGCCGTAGATCGTCTTGACCGCGCGGTCGCGCGGCGCGCCCGGATCGCGGCGCAGCAGCGCGAACATGAAGCCGAGCCAGCCGAGGTTGCGCAGGCTCTCCGCCACCCACGTGATCGCCTCGCTGCCGCCGATCCCGGCCATCGCGAGCGCCCAGAGCGAGGTCAGCCCCAGCGCCGACAGGAAGGCCGTGCGCGGCACGCTCGCCGCCCTGGCACGCACCTGCGACACGCCGATCCCGGCGAACAGCAACGCCGCCAGCGCATGGCTCCATACGGTCAAGGTAGCCGCCATCGGCTTACCGCGCGCCTTCGGGCCACAACACGACGCGGATCGTCTGGAGCAGGATCAGCAGGTCGAGGAAGGGCGAATAGTTCTTGGCGTAATAGAGGTCGTATTCCAGCTTCTGGCGGCTGTCCTCGATCGACGCGCCGTAGGGATAGTTGATCTGCGCCCAGCCGGTGATCCCTGGCTTCACCATGTGGCGCTCGGCATAATAAGGCAGCTGTTGCTCGAGATCGTCGACGAATTGCGGGCGTTCGGGCCGCGGGCCGACGAAGCTCATCTCGCCCTTTAGCACGCTCCAGCACTGCGGCAGCTCGTCGAGCCGGACCTTGCGCAGCAAACGCCCGATCCCGGTGATGCGCGGATCGTCCTTCTCGGCCCACACCGCCTGGCCGCCCAGCTCGGCATCCTGCCGCATCGATCGCAGCTTGATGCAGTCGAACCCGACGCCGTACAGCCCAACGCGACGCTGGCGATAGAAGGCCGGCCCTTTGCTCTCCAGCTTCACCGCGACGGCGAGCCCGACGATGATCGGGCTCATCAGCATCAGCAGCGCCAGGCTGGCAGCGATGTCGAACAACCGCTTGAACACGCTCGACAACATGCGGCTGGACGAGAAGCCGTCGGAAAAGATCAGCCAGCTGGGGTTGACCGATTGCAGGTCGACACGCCCCGTCTCGCGTTCGAGGAAGGTCGAGATCTCGTTGACGTGGACGCCGGTGGTCTTGATCCGCAACAGGTCCTTCAAGGGCAGCGCGTTGCGGCGTTCCTCGAGCGCCAGCACGACTTCGCTGGCGTTGAGCAGCACGACATGGTCGGCAAGGTTGTAGATCGCGTCGCGCGAGATCGCCTCCGGGATGACGCGATTGGCCTCGCTCATCGAGACATAGCCGACGACGACGAAAGCCGATCCCGGCTGCGCCGCGAGCGCCTTCAGCCGCGCCGCGCGCGCGCCGGCGCCGAGCACGACGACGCGGCGCTTGAACACATGGCTGCCCAGCATCTTGCCGAGCAGGACGCGGATCGCGACCAGGAACACCGCCGACAGCCCCATCGCATAGAGCAGGTTGGACCGCCAGAAACCGAGCTGCGGCGACAGGAAATACACCGCCGAGAGCAGGATCACGCCGAGCGAGATCGCCACCAGCAATCGCGCCGCGGCGCGGCGCAACGATTGCAGCGAATCGGCGCCGTAGACGCCGACCGCCATCATCGCCGTTGCGAGCGCGGCGGCGTAGATCAGCAGTTGCGGCAGCCGGGTATCGATCGGCTCGACGAGGCTGCCGAGTTGGTGGATGCGCATCCGATAGCCGATCTCCGCCGCGGCGATCAGCAGCGCGCAGTCGAGCAGCGCCAGGAACAGCACGGCATACGGCACGTAATGCTTGAACAGCCTTATCATCGTCGTCGCCTCGTGCGACCTGCGCGGCGTGTAAAATGGGCCGACACGGGTCCTGCGGCCTCTGTCGCAGAGATTGACAAACGAAGGGTGAACGCGGACCCGGCGGAGGCGGTACGACTTTAGGGAGATGACGGATGAAGACCGGATCGGCTGTGGCGGCGCTTGCGCTCTTCATCGTCGCCGGATGCGGACGCCAGGCGCCGGCAACCAGCAACACCGCGGCAATGGACCGCGATGCGCCCGATCCGTATGAAGCGAAAATCGACGCGCTGTCCGACCAGCAGCGCAAGATCACGTTCTACAAGGCGATCTATGACGTGAACGATTATCAATGCGACCAGGTGGTCAAGGTGACCGATCGCCCGCGCGACAACGGGCGCCGCGCGTGGACCGTCACGTGCAGCGACACCGGCGATTTCTACATCACGCTCCAGCCCGGCGGGATGTTCAGCGTGAGCGGCGCGCCGTCGGCGAAGACCAAGCTGCCCAAGGGGACGCGCGTGCTGCCGCCCGGAACGAAATAGAAGACGGTGTCCGCCGCAACGAACCGAGCCGTCGGCCGGTGCGTCGTGGAGCGGGAGCGGGTGAAGGGAATCGAACCCTCGTCGTAAGCTTGGGAAGCTTCTGCTCTACCATTGAGCTACACCCGCATTTCAAACACTTAGCGACCTGACATGATTTTCTGTCCCGCTTCGTCTCTCGCGCCTTCTCGTCGCTAGCAAGGCGCGCGCGGCCTCTTTAACAAATCCCGCCGCAATGGGAAGATCGCACGGTCCAACGCTGAGAGGCGGTACCGGGGATCGATCATAGCGGCATATATGTCAGCCGGTTCTCGGCGTCGTAGCCGTACGTGCTCGTCCCGTCGCCCGTGAGGTTGCCTTTGGCATCGTACGTCAACGTCGCCGGACCGGCGCAATTGAGACAGGCTAAATCGATACAATTTTAATCAACACTCCGCGAGTATCGATCAGAAAAATATTTCTCCTTCCCATCTTTTTACCCATTCCTCATTATCATCATTAACTAATAGCCTAAGTCCCCTTTTTTCTATGTTATATCTCCGATATATAGCTATTATCTCATGAAAATCTAAATAGCAAACAGCTAACAAGTGCATACCGCAGATTGTCGCTAGGGGGCTCTAATTGATCCAACATTAGTATATTCCTAGGCTCAGGACTCATTAATTCGTTTGCGTTCATCGCGACTGTTTGATTCAATGGCGGGGTGAGGAGGTGTCGGCATGGGTGATCTGGTGTTGTTGTCGGCGGCGCAGATGCGCCGGATCGAGCCGTACTTTCCCCTGTCGCACGGTATTGCGCGGGTCGATGATCGCCGTATCGTCAGCGGCATCATCTTCGTGATCAGGAATGGCCTGCGCTGGTGCGATGCACCGCCTGGTTATGGACCGCACAAAACGATCTACAACCGCTTCATCCGCTGGAGCCGCCTCGGCGTGTTCAACCGCATCTTCGAGGCGCTCGCGGCCAAAGGCGGCCGATCGGATCAGTTGATGATCGACGCCAC
This sequence comes from uncultured Rhodopseudomonas sp., assembly GCA_964249215.1. Taxonomy (GTDB): domain Bacteria; phylum Pseudomonadota; class Alphaproteobacteria; order Rhizobiales; family Xanthobacteraceae; genus CAXUBE01. The sequence goes on from CAXUBE010000116.1 coordinate 4,685, forward strand.
GCACCTGAAGGCGCATGCCCCTCGCTCAGCAGCATCACACGCGGACGACCGCGGTCGTCGCAGACGGCATGCAGCTTGGAGTTCAGCCCGCCTTTGGTGCGTCCGATACGGCGGGGAACATCCCCTTTTTAAGCAGGCTTGCCGCCGTGCGATGCGCCTTCAGGTGCGTGGCGTCGATCATCAACTGATCCGATCGGCCGCCTTTGGCCGCGAGCGCCTCGAAGATGCGGTTGAACACGCCGAGGCGGCTCCAGCGGATGAAGCGGTTGTAGATCGTTTTGTGCGGTCCATAACCAGGCGGTGCATCGCACCAGCGCAGGCCATTCCTGATCACGAAGATGATGCCGCTGACGATACGGCGATCATCGACCCGCGCAATACCGTGCGACAGGGGAAAGTACGGCTCGATCCGGCGCATCTGCGCCGCCGACAACAACACCAGATCACCCATGCCGACACCTCCTCACCCCGCCATTGAATCAAACAGTCGCGATGAACGCAAACGAATTAATGAGTCCTGAGCCTAGTAGAAACTCGCGTTACGATTGCCAACGGTCATCCTAACGAGCAGTGGATTTGTTCTGACCTTGTCTAGGGCGACCAGTAACCAAATAGTTTGCTAAAACAGCGCACGCGAGGATCCCCGCCAAACCAGTTAAATCTCTAAGACTGAAAGACTCTCCGAGAAAGAACCAAAGTAACATCGCATGCAAAATACATAGTGCTCCCACAAATAACTGCTGCAATAAAAATCCAAACCGATTACGAAAATAATAAAATATAATTGCGGTTATAGAAAAGCCGGACATCACAATAAGTGATCCAATTAGCAAAATATTATTATAGGTCCCCCTCATAAATAAACCCATACTAGGTGTCGTAAAAAGATCCGATTGAAGTAAGAATAGAGTTTCAAGACAAATAGACGAAAGAATACAAAGAAGAATGCTAAACTTCACAGCATCTATAATTGCTTGAAATTTATTTTTCATATTTTTCATCGTCTATGTTCTCTTAAGTCGTCTATTATGGCGCGCCCGATCGCCTCCCGGTCTCCTTGGTTGCCGAAATCAAAGTCATGGCCAAGGCCGCCAATAGCTCGAGAAATAATTTGTCCGTATCGAGCATCACTTTGACTAAAAAATCCAGCCCACCAACGACCATTTCCATTAAATGCCCCATTAATTGAACCAACGATAGTTGCTCTATCGGTCGGCGAAAGCCGGCCCAACATCTTTTGTACTTGCGTCTGTTCAATATGAACTAGTCTATAATCCAAGTTATTTCCACTAAGGCGACCAGATACAATGGCATCGTATACAACTATATTAACTGACTCAAGATTTGAACTTACAGATCGGAGAAACCCTTCTGCTTTTTCACTCATAACATTGCCAATATACGGTATGTCGTTGTTCGCTAGGTATTCAACGGTCGCCGCTGCCGCGCCAAAAAATCTTGTTCGGTCGCGAAGGTTGTTATCTAACACTCGATAAAAATCCCTCCGTCTACAATAAGCACTATTTGAGTTTGCTGTTACACACCGTGTTCCACTGGGATCTCTATTGTCTATCGGATCGTTTGCAACGTAAGCATAGAGGTTGACCTGGTCCTTGTAGCCGACCGGGTCGGTCTGGAGGAACCGGCCGAGCGTGGGGGAGTAGATGCGGGCCTTGTAATAGTACATGCCGAGCTCGGGCAACCAGGCCTGGCCGGTATATTGGAACCGCCCGATATTGCCCGCGCCCGGGATGCCGTATTCGTCATAGCTGTTGACGCTGAGCGGCGCGCCGGTCTGGTCGGCGACCGCGATGATCGAGCCGCGCTCGTCGGCGCTCAGCGAGCGCTTGCCGGCAAGCGGACCTACCGCCAATCCCGCCCGCGGCCTCGTCTCGCTCACCCGGTCGCCGAAGGCTTCGCACGTGTATCGGAAGAGACAAGGCAACTGTCACCGTAATCACGTAAATCGAGAAGCTGCCTCGCCGGGATATAGCGAGATCAGATGCTCAGGGCCATGTAATTCGGACCATTCACCCTCATCAGCTTGATACAAAGACTCCATTCGAAGAGATTCAGCGCACCTTATCCGATTGAGGATCTTTCAGCATTTCCCTTGCTCCTTTTTTTGCGAGAAATGCGACTTTTATCTTGAAAGCAAACTTCTCTAACATGGATTTGGCATTGCGCTCTGCAATACCAAGCAAAGTTCTTTGTGCCAGTATGTGCCCTTGCATTGCTGCTTTTTCCAGCCAAGCGGAGCCCGTATCGTTGTCAATAGGACCACCACGTCCTTCTACCATCATCCTTCCCAACTTCGACATACAGGGAATGTAGCCTTGTTCAGCACCGGTGCTAAACGCTGTACGTGCCCGCGATTCTTCACCTAGAACCAAAAGGAGCCGTCCAAGTTCAAAACTAGCAGAAGCGCTACCCTGAGCGACTGCACGCTCATAATATAAGCGAGCAGAATTCTTATCAGGAGAGCCAATGGCCCCGGTCTCGTAAATCCAACCGAGGCTGAGTAACGCATACTCTGAGTTACGCTCTTCAAAGGGCCGAAGAAAGGTAACCGCCTCTTCGTAGTTTCCAGTTTCTATTGCTTGCGCAGCAAGCTGCTCGATGTTTTTTTCATTCAATCGCGCCAGCGCCAATTTGCATTCATTATTATCATTATTGAGCCGGGCACCCCCCTCGAACGCCGCTCGTGCCTGTGATTCTTCACCTTGTTCCAAAAGGAGCCAGCCAAGATAAAGATAAGCCGTAGCACTGCCTTGGGCGGCCGCGCGCTCGTAGTATGAGCGCGCAGCATTCTTATCAGCAGAGCCCGTGGCACCAGTTTCGTAAATCCAACCTAGACTAAGTAGCGCGTATGCCGAGTTACGCTCCGCAGAAAGTCGCAACAAGCGAACCGCTTCTTCATAATCCTTAACTTCGATTGCTTGCGCAGCAAGCTGCTCATCATCTTGATCTGTCATCGCGTTTCAGTCCTGGCTACAAAATTATCTTAGGAGCGAAAGAACTTTACAGG
>CAXUBE010000117.1:0-7606 GCA_964249215.1 uncultured Rhodopseudomonas sp.
CCACCGTGGAGGGCTGGGTTCTGCGTGATGTTGCCGATGGCGGCGCGCTGATCGAGAGCCGTCGCGGCGTCCTGGAAGTCTATGCCGGCGATCCGATCCCCGGACTCGGCCGCGTCGACGCGATCCGCAAACAGGACGGCCGCTGGGTGGTGGTGACGAGCCGCGGTCTGATCGTCGCGCGGTAGCGAATGCACGACAGCCAGCCGCTTTCTGTCTAGTTTCCCGATCATCCGGGCTGAGCAGGGCCGGATCGGGAAACACCATGTGCGACTCTCGCTGATCCTCGTTGCCGCGCTATGCGGCGGGCTGCGGCGGCGCTGCGTTCGGTATTGAAGACGGCCTCGCGATCGTCGACGCGCCGAGGCTGCACGCACTCGATCCGCAAAGCGAAGCCGGCGAGGGTGCGCGGCCGTCCTTCGGAACGGCCGCATGCTCGACCCGGATGGCCCTCCCGGGCCGATGCGCAACGACCGGCTGTTCGGGCTGGCTGCGATGGCTCCGGTGCGTGCGGCGCTCGAGCGCGAATTCGCGCGCTATGTCGCGCGCGCCGCAACGAACGCGCCGTCGATCGGCGTCGGCGCCCCGCATGACGTTCAATTGTTCGATCGCGACGCGCTGTATTCGGGCCATACGCGTTTCGTTCTCGCCGGCATCGTCAACCGGATGGACCGCGCTTACGTCGCTCACGACGCCTGCGGCGAGATCCGGCTGATCTATCGGCTGGTCGCCGACGGCGACGCCCATCCGTCGCGGCTGCCGATGACGCTCAATCTGGTCCTGAACGCACGCGGCGCGGCGCTGGCGGCATTCGCTTCGTCGCGGTAAGAATAGCGCCTGCCCAATTGCGTGAGGCGATCGATGAGCGATCCGAAAGACGAGATCAAGCAGCGCGACCGCAAGATCGCCGAGAACGAAAGCGAGCGGCAGGCGACCGGCGACATCCGCGTCAGCACCTGGGCGATCGCCATCGCGATCGTGGTCGGCTGCGCGGTGTTCGGCTGGGTTCTGCTGCGCTAGCGCGTGATCCGGAAAAGTGGGCACCGGTTTTCCGAAAAGATCATGCTCAAACATAGCGATAAAGCGTGATGGCGAATCGAAAAGAAGTCATCCCGCTCTGGCGCCGGCGCAGCGTTCATCCGACCGCGCCCGACGACCGCAATTGCCCGATCGCGGCATCGTCATAGCCGGCGGCGCGCAGGATCTCGTCGCTGTGCTGGCCGATCGCGGGCGGCAGCCGCGGGCGCGTCTTCTGCGTGCCGTCGATCCAGATCGGGCTGTTGATCGTGAGCATGTTCTCGCCGTCGAACGGCACCACCACGTCGTTGTCGCGCATCTGCCGGTCATGTGGGACGTCGTCGAGAATGCCGACCACGCCGAATATCAGGCCGCTGCCGTCGAGCGCGTTGCGCCAATGCGCGAGATCCCGCGTCGCAAAGATCTGATCGAAGACGCCGATCAGTTCGATCGAGCGCGCGTGCCGATCAGGCTTGGTCGCGAATCGCGGATCGCAGGTCAATTCCTCGTGGCCGAGGCAACGCATCAGCGTCGGCCACTGCTTCTCCTCGTTGAGAAGCGACAGGATGATCCAGCGCCCGTCGCCGCAGCGGTAGTGATTGGTCACGGCGTTGAGCGCGCGCTCGCGCGGCCGCCGCGGCTCGAACGCGGCGCCGCATAATTTGGCCTGTGCCAGCACGCCGCTCGACCACATCCCGTTCGCCATCAGATTGGACTTCACCTGGGTGCCTTTGCCGGTGCGTTCGCGCTGATACAGCGCGGTGACGATCGCGCCGTAAAGCGCCATCGCGCAGGGATGATCGCCCATGCCCGCGATCGAGCGCGCCGGCGTGGTCTCGTCGTCGGCGCGCACCAGGTCCATCATGCCGGAACGCGCCCACCACGCGTTGCTGTCGAAGCCCGGTTTGTTGGCTTCCTCGCCCTCGGTGCCGTAGCCGGTGAAGCAGGCGTAGATCAGCCGATCATTGAGCGGCGCGAGTTGCTGATAGGTGATGCCGAGCCGTTCGCGCACCGGCGGCGGGAAGTTGGTGATGAACACGTCGGCCTCGGCGACGAGCTTGCGCAGCACCGCCTTGCCGTCTGGTGTTGCGAGATCGAGCGCGAGGCTGCGCTTGTTGCGCGAGTCCAGGAGCCAGGCGTAATTATGCGGGCTTTTCGGATAGCCGGGCAGGTTCGGCAGATTGCGGTACGGGTCGCCGGCGCCGGGCGGCTCGATCTTGACGACGTCGGCGCCGAAATCCGACAGCACGGTCGCCGCCGCCGGTGCCGCAATGAAGCTGGCGCAATCCAGCACCCTGAGGCCGTCGAAGATGCCGTGGTCCATGGCGACGCTGCTCCCGGCTCTTGTTGTTATCGGGCGTATTTGACCCGGTTCGCGCGCCGATGCAACGGGCGCGGAAACAGGCGAAATCCAATATTGGCACCCGGCAATCGGTGAGCTAGCTTGCCGCGAAATCGCGATGGAATCGGCGACGATGCGGCGGGGCAATCCGATACGACAGAGCGTGCGGCGCGGGCCGCTGCCGGCGCTCGTCTGCGCATTCGCGCATGCGTTCTGCATCACACCGGCGCTGGCGGGCGCAGGCGAACTCAGCCCGCAGATCGCCAATCTCTACAGCTCCGTGCAAATCTATCCGCCGTCGGGCAATGCGATGACGGTGTGTTACGGCTTCGTGTGCCGGCGCCGGCTCGCGCTCGAATTTACCGGCGCCGATCGCGCCGCGCTGGCGCAATTGCTGTCGGCAGGGCGGGCGTCCGCGGCCGCGGAGCGCGCGGCGGTGCAAAAGGCGGTGGTGTGGTTCGATCGCAGGGTCGGCCCGATCCTCGGCACCAACCAGCGCATCGCGCGCGCCGACTTCCGCTATTTCGACGACAAGCACAATTTCGATTGCTGGGATACCACGCGCAATACCACCAGCCTGCTGTTGATGCTGCAGAACTGGAATCTGCTGAAATTCCACACCGTCGGCGACCCGCATTACCGCGGCAACGTGCTGGTTCTGCAGACGCCGCATAACACCGCGGTGCTGGTCGAGCGCAAGACCAATGCGGAATGGGTGGTCGACATGTGGCCGCGCAGTTTCGCGCAATTGCCCGACGTGATGCCGGTGGAGAAATGGGTCAAGGAAGATTAGCGATATAAAAAACGATGACCGCTTTGTCATGCCGGTCATCGCCGCGTCGTGCATTTTCAAAGCCCGCTCCGGAGCAACCGGAGCAATTCGCTCAACGCTCTCGCGTCAAACCTTGAGGTTTTCGGCCGAGGTCTTGCCGCGGTTCGCGACTTCCTCATACTCGACGGTCTGCCCTTCGTTCAGCGAGGAAAGCCCGGCTTTCTCGACCGCCGAAATATGAACGAACACGTCCTTGCCACCAGTATTGGGCTGGATAAACCCGAAACCCTTGGTCGCATTGAACCACTTAACAGTACCTTTAGCCATCACGTCGTCTCCGCAGGATGAAGTTCACATCGAAGTCGGTCCCGGGAAACCGGCTTGTCCGACGAGACACGTTACGCGCTATCGGGCGGCCTTGATAGCTCAAACAACAGCCGTATCGCGGTGAAAGCGGCCGCATGACGACCATTGACGTGATTTATCCCGCTTTCCGTCCGGCGCACCGCCCTGGGCGTGCCAAGCGCGGTCGTGGGAGCTTGCGCTTACACCTCGGTGAGGGCGGTCGCAGCGGGCGCCGCCATCGCCGCCTGATCGGTCAGCGCGGCGAGTTCACCCGTTCGGGTCACGACGCAAACGGTCATTTCCTCGACGCGGCCGCGGATCGCGACCTGCTGAACCGGCAACGCGTCGTGGGGCAGTCCCGCCATCTGCCGCACGGCATCCGACAGCACGGTCTCGCAGGCGAGCGTCTTGGTCATGTCCTGAAGCCGCGCGGCGACGTTGACGGGGTCTCCGAGCGCGGTGAAGACCATGTGGTTGCCATAGCCGATGTCGCCGATGATGACTTCGCCGCCATGGATGCCGATGCCGAATTTGATCGGATCGCGCAGATCGTGGCCGAGGAAGCGATTCAATTCCGCGACATTGACGGCGATCATCGCGGCGGCGCGGATGGCCTGGCGGCAGGCTTCGCGCGGCGTGGCGGCAAGACCGAAAAGCGCGAGCTGCCCGTCCCCGACGAATTGATTGGGCTCGCCGCCCGCAGCGATCACCGCGCGCGACACCGCGCCGAGGAACCGGTTGACGATGAACACGGTGTCGAACGGCAGCCGTGTCTCGGCAAGCTTGGTTGATCCGCGCATGTCGACGAACATGCTGACCAGATAGCGCTCCTCGCCGATCCTGACGGCCGGGCCGGCCCGCATCGCGGCGGTGGTGATCCGTGGCGGAAAGATCTGCACAAAGGATAAATCGGTGCTCGGCCGCAACTGGCATGCGAGCCGCACCGCCGGGTCGGCGCCGGCGCCGACCCGATGCAGCACGAAGGCCTCGCGCTTCGATGGCGCCGGAAGCGCGTCGAGGCCGTCGACGACGCGGATGCGGCAGGTCGAGCACCGCGCCCGCCCGCCGCAGATGCTGGCGTGCGGAATGTTGTTGCGCCGGCTTGCCTCGAGCACGCTCAGGCCGCGCGGCACGCGGATCATCCGGTCATTGCCGTAGGCCAGCCGGATGGTGCCGGCGCGGCGCTCATACAGGGCACGGGCGCCGCGCGACGCCAGCACGATCGCGATCAACGCGAGATAGCCGATCATGATGCGGTCGCCGATCTGATTGAGCGTGCTCTCCTCGGAGGCGGTGCCGGTTCGTGCGCGCGAGAGGTTTTCCGCGCGCCATTCCCGCGAGCTGCTTGCCTCGACGACCTGGCGGCCGCCCTGATAGAGCCCGAGCATCGCCAGCGTCGGCGCCAGGATCGCCAGACCGAGCAGATACGGCGCAGCCCAGCGGTAGAACGGCTTCATTCGCAGCCAGAAATACAGCCCGATGCAGCCATGGATCCAGGCGACCAGCGTCACGAGAAGCATTCGCCATTTCTGCTCCGGGGCGTACACCCAATAGGCGTAGAACACCTGCGGATAGAGCTTTTGATGCGCAAACAAAGCCTGTCCGGCGCGCACGGCGACGACATGGCCGATCAGCAGCATCGGGATGCTCAGGCCGAAGACGATCTGCACCGGTTCGATCGTCTTCCAGTGCAAATGGCGTCGATCGTAGAGCGCCCACAGGCCGAGCGCGGCATGGACCAAGGTGGAGCCGTAGAACACGGCGGCGATCGGCGGGAATTGCCAAAACAGCACGTGGTAGTAAACGCCGGACGCCAGCGCATCCATCGAGACGTTGCCGAGCGCGTGGTTGAGGAAATGGCTGACGAGGTATGCGAACAGCACCGCCCCCGACGCCAGCCTGACCTGCCGCACGCCGATGCCGCGAAACAAGGAAGGCAGCCGACGCCGCTTCGGTTTGTTCATGGCGCGATGATAGTTGGACGCTGCCGTGAGGGCAAACGCGGGATCGTTCACCCCTCGCCGTCGCGCTTGCGCACCAGGTCCCTGACGAGGTCGGCGAGTGCCGGACGCGGCAGCGCCTCGAACGGCAGCGGCCGGGTAAGGTCGATGGCTGCGAGCCCGAGCCGCGCGGTCAGCATGCCGTTGAGGATGCCTTCACCGAGCTTCGATGACAGCTTGGCGGCGATGCCGTGGCCCAGCACCTGCTGCACCAATCCGTCGCCGATCGCGATGCCACCGGTGATCGCCAGATGCGAGACGGTCTGGCGCATCAACCTGAACATCCCGATCGCGCCGGGCCGCCCGCCATACAGCCGCGCCAGTTGACCGACGAGGCGAACCGCGGCGATCAGCACGAACACCACGTCGAGCATCGCGCGCGGACTGATCGCGGTGACGACCGAGACGCGCTGCGCCGCCTTTGAGATCAGCGCGCGCGCCTGGATGTCAAGCGGCGCCAGCATTTCGCGCTCGGCAAGGCGGATCAGATCGGCGCCGTCGATGATGTCGTCGATATGCTTGGTCAGCGTGGCGCGGGCCCGCGCCAGTTGCGGATTTCGATGCGCGAGGTTCATCAACTCGCGCACGATAACGCGGGCGTCGTCGCGGTCGTCGTTGCGCAGCACGATCGCGGCACGCGCATGCAGTTGCTCGATCCGAGCCAACCGCGAAAGCCCGATCACTTCGCGCCCGATGATGACGGCGAGCGCTAGGCCGGCGATCGCTGCGAGCAACAGCCCGATGGCTCCGAGGGTTTCGCTTTGCGCGAACAGATCGTTGATCAGCCGCGTCATCGCGAGGCCGAAGCTCAGCGAGATAAGGCCGGTGAAAGCGCTCCAGAATACCGCGCCCCAACGGAAGCGTTTGTTCGGCGCGATCACCGCCTCGGTCGCCGCGACTGCCGGAAGCTGGGGTTCGGGCTCGGTCGCGATCTGCACTTTTCCGCGCAGCGCGGCGTTGCTGCCGTCGATGGCGTCGATCAGCACCACGTCGGGATCGTCGAGTTTGAAAGTCGCGGGCCGGCGCCCGGATCGCTCGGTCATTGCAGTCTGTCTCCGATCAGAAACTGGAGCGCGCGGTCGAGGCGGATATGCGGCAGCGCCGCTGCCGCTGCATCGCTGCCGTCGAGCAGCGGCGGCCGGAAACGCAGAAAACGATAATCGGCCTCCTCCGCGGGACCAGCGGCGAGGCCCCGAAACGCCGCGTTGGGCTTGAACAGCCGCGAGAGATCCGCCGGCAGGTCGCCGGGAAAGGTCGCGACCTCGGCCGCGCCGTCATAGGTCTCGCCGCCGGCCGTTTCACCCGCCTGCGGCGTACCGACGATCGCCGGAAGCCGTTCGCGGCCGCGCTGTACCTGGGCTTCGCGGGTGGCGCGCACGGCGGCCAGCGCCACCACATCGACGGCGGTACCGGCCAGTTCGGCCCGCCCCACCGCGCGGTCGACCAGCCGACGCAGGATCGCCTCCAGCCGGTCGTGGCTGGAGTGGTGCAGATGATCGGCCTTGGTCGCTGCGAACAGGATGCGGTCGATCCGCGGCCGGAACAGCGCGTTGAGGACTGTGCTGCGGCCGACCCGGAAGCAGTCGAGAATTCCCGCCAACGCCGCCTCGAGATCGTGCAGCGCCTCCGGACCGGCATTAAATGCCGACAGCGCGTCGACCAGCACGATCTGCCGGTCCAGCCGGGAGAAATGGTCGCGGAAAAACGGCCGCACCACCACGTTCTTGTAGGCCTCGAAGCGCCGGCGCATCATCGCCCAGAGCGATCCGTCGGGCGCCGGGCCGTCGGACACGTCGAGCGGCGCAAATGTCAGCGCCGGCGATCCGGCGAGGTTGCCCGGCATCAAAAAGCGGCCCGGCGGCAGCAGGCTCATCGCGAATTGCTCGTCGCGGCAATCGCGCAGATACGCCGTGAACAATCCCGCCGCCGTCAGCGTGGCCTGTTCGTTCTCGCGGGCGTTGGGATCGAGCGTGGCGAGATGCGCGTGCCAGGCGACCGCCAGCCGGGCGCGCGGCTGTCGCCGCGACAGCGCGAGGCTCTGGGTCGCCCAGTCCTCGTAGCTCTGGTTGAGCAACGGCAGGTCCAGCAGCCATTCGCCGGGATAATCGACGATGTCGAGCGTCAGCGTGTGGT
>CAXUBE010000118.1:0-7573 GCA_964249215.1 uncultured Rhodopseudomonas sp.
GCTCGGCATCCTGCGCGCGGCGCCGGCGGTCGGCGCGCTGGTGATGACCGCGCTGCTGGCGCGCCGCGCCATCACCCGCGCCGTCGGGATGCGGATGTTTCAGGCGGTGATCGTGTTCGGCGTCGCGACCGTGGTGTTCGCGCTGTCGACGTCGATCTGGCTGTCGGTCGCAGCCCTCGTGGTGATGGGGGCTGCGGATACCGTCAGCGTGGTGATCCGGCTGTCGCTGGTGCAGATCGCGACGCCGGACGAGATGCGCGGCCGCGTCGGCGCTGTGAACTTCCTGTTCATCAACGCCTCCAATCAGCTCGGGCAGTTCGAGAGCGGCGTCACCGCGGCGTTGTTCGGCGCGATGCCGGCCGCGGTGCTGGGCGGCGTCGGCACCGTGCTGGTGGCGCTGTTGTGGATGAAGCTGTTCCCGGCGCTGCGCCATGTCGAGCGGCTGGAGTAGCTCATCCCCGTCCGACGAACGCCATCTTGGTCGCCATCACCGTCATGAACAGCACGTTGGCGTCGAGCGGCAGCCCGGCCATGTAGGCCACCGCGTCGCCGACCGCCTTGGCATCCATCCGCGGCTCCTGCTTCATGCTGCCGTCGGGCTGCATCACGCCGGGGCCGGAGACCATGCGGTCGGTCATCGGCGTCGCCGCATTGCCGATGTCGATCTGCCCGACCGCGATGTCGTAGGCGCGGCCGTCGAGGTTGCTGGCCTTGGTCAACCCGGTGACGGCGTGCTTGGTCGAGGTGTAGGCCGACGACAGCGGCCGCGGCGAATGCGCCGAGATCGAGCCGTTGTTGATGATGCGGCCGCCGCGCGGGGTCTGGTCGCGCATGATCCGGAACGCGTGCTGGGTGCACAGAAACGGCGCGGTGAGGTTGGTGGCGACCACCGCCTGCCATTGCGCCAGCGTGAGGTCCTCGAACGGCACCGGCGGCGCGCCCATGCCGGCATTGTTGAACAACAGATCGAGCCGGCCGTATTTCTCGACCGTGGTCCTGAACAGCGCGGCGATCGAGTCCGGGTCGGTCATGTCGGCGGCGACCGGCAGGCTTTGGCCGCTGTCGCCGCCGAGCTTTTGCGTCTCCTGCAGCAGTTCGAGCCTGCGGCCGGCAAGTACCACGGTGAAGCCGCTCTTCATCAGCGCCAGCGACGCCGCGCGGCCGACGCCGGTGCCGGCGCCGGTGACGATCGCGATTTTCGCGGTGGTCATTGGTGAATCTCCTCGGATCATTTGTGTTGTCGAGATCGACCCGTCATTCCGGGGCGATTGCGCATCGTTGCGCAGGCGAACGCGGAATCTCCTCATGTTCATCTCGACCAGATTCCGGGTTCGCATGCGGCTCGCGCCGCCTGCGCCCCGGAATGACGATCAACTCACGTCCTTCTTGTAAGGCGGACGCGGAATGTTCCGGTGCGCCTGGCGCAGCGCCGCCGACCAGCGCGAGCGCAGGTCGTGGAAATAGGGTTCGCCGGCCTCGATGCGGTGGTTGAGATCGGCGTCGCACTGATCGTTGCGCACCACCAGCACGTCGATCGGCAGCCCGACGCCGAGATTGGAACGCATCGTCGAATCCATCGAGATCAGGCTGGTCTTCAGCGCCTCGTACAGCTCGACGTCGTAGTGGATCGCCCGGTCCAGCACCGGCTTGCCGTATTTGTGTTCGCCGATCTGCAGATACGGCGTGTCGGTGGTGCATTCGATGAAATTGCCGGCCGGATAGATCATGAACAGCCGCATCGGCGCGCCCTTGATCTGGCCGCCGAACAGGAACGAGACCTCGTAATTGATGTCCTCCGCCTTCAGCGCCTTGGCCTCGGTGGCGTTGACGTGGCGGATCGCGCGCTTGATGCGCTCGGCGGCCTGGAACATGGTCGGCGCGTTCATCAGCGTGTCGCGCTCGCCGGTCGCCGGATCCTCGAGTCCTTCGATCAGGTTGCTCAAGACCGACTGGCTGACCGCGAGATTGCCGGCGCTGGCCACCGCCATGATGCGCTCGCCGGGCTTGTTGAAGACGTGCAGCTTGCGGAAGGTCGAGATGTTGTCGAGGCCGGCATTGGTGCGGGTGTCGGCGATCATCACCAGGCCGTCGCGCACCAGCACTCCGCAGCAATAGGTCATGTCGCGCCCCGGCCAAATTCCGCAAGCGTCTTACGCGGAAGCGGCAAAGCGGGCAACCCGGGGCGAGGCGCGAGCGAAAGCTACGGCTGGCTCTGACCCTGCGACTGGCTCTGGCGTCCGGCGGGCTCGACCTTGACCGCGACGGTCAGCGTCTCGCTGCCGCCGCCGTAGCGCGTGCCGCGCACCGGTGCTGCGCCGAGATAATCCAGCCCGATCGCGACCCGCGCATGGGCGTCGGTGGCGCAGATCGCGTTCGCCGGATCGAACCCGATCCATCCCAGCACCGGCACATGCGCCTCCGCCCAGGCATGGCCGGCCTGCTGGTTGACGAGGCCGTCGGCGCGCAGGCGATGAAGATATGCGCATAATCCTGGCAGACGCCGCGCTTGAGCACGAACGCCTCCGCCGCCGAGGTGCCGGTATTGGTCGGGTCGGCGTCGAACGTCATGTGCTCGTTGATCTGCATCATCAGCGCATGCAGGAAACCCAGCACGTCCGCTTCGGATTCCGCGCGCAATTCGCGCACGAAGGTGGTCATCGCCGGATTGAGTTCGGTGAGCGGCGTGGTGCGCAGGAAGAAGCCCGGCGGAAACCGCTCGTCGGTCCCTTTCAGGATGCCCCCGGTGTCGTGGGTCTCGATCATGCCCTCGACATTGATGGTGAGGCTGGCGGTCGGCCCGACCGACAGCACATGGGTGACGTTGCCGAACGCATCGAGATGCATGTCGAGCCGCGAATCGGTGGAGACGTCGATCTGCCAGTCGGCGACGTATTGGCCGTCATGGCTGCCCGGCGTCATCCGCAGCACCTGGATCACGCTGGTGGCGGGCGGCTCGTAGCGGTAGGTCGTGGTGTGGGCGATGCGAAGGCGCATGGTTCTTTCCGTCATTCCGCGGCGTGAGCAGCGATAGCTGCGAGCGAGCCCGGAATCCCATCATGTTCATCTCTGACCGATTCCGTGTTCGCGTCCGGCCAAGCCGTTCGCGCCCCGGAACGACCTTGCATTCAAATCAGATACTGCTTGGAAATGATCTCGCCGAGCCGGCCGTTGTCGGCGATGAACTCCTGGATGAATTCGTGCACGCCGCGCTGGAAGATGTCGTCCATGTTGCTGTGCTCGAGCCGGTTGCGCACGCCGCGCGCGTGGCGCTGCGCCGCGCCCTGGCGGCCATAGGCGACCCCGATCTGGTCGAGGTTGCGCACCAGATTGCCGTAACAGCTCGCCAGCGACCGCGGCAGCGTGTCGTTGAGGATCAAGAGGTCCGCGATCAGCCAGGGTTTCAGCGTCTCGCGATAAACCCAATGATACGCGGTGAGCGCCGACACCGAACGCAGGATCGAGGTCCACTGATAGTAATCGAGCGGGCCGCCGACGTGCTCCTCCTCCGGCAGCAGCACGTGATACTTCACGTCGAGAATCCGCGCGGTGTTGTCGGCGCGCTCCAGATGCAAGCCGAGGCGCGAGAACCAGTAGGCGTCGTTGCGCAGCATGGTGCGGTAGGCGGAGCCGTCGAATCGCAGCGAGGTTTCCTGCACGAAGCGCAAAAACCGCGTCAGTTCCTCGCGGGACTTCGTGCCCTTGCCCCAGACCTCCTGAAGGTCGATCCAGGCCGAGTTGATGGTGTCCCACATCTCGCCGGTCAGCGCGGTGCGCACCGAGCGCGAATTCAGCCGCGCGCTCTCGATGCAGTTGCGGATCGACGACGGATTGGCGGGGGAGAACGACAGATACTCGACGACGCTCTCCTCGGTGGCCTCGTCGTACAGGCCGTAGAAGCTGGCGCTGACGCCGGCGGTGAGCAGCGCGGAGTCCCATTCGTTGCCCTGGCCGGTATAGGCGTTCGGCAGCGCGGTGACGCGCAGCGTCGCCTCGATGGTGCGCGCGAGATATTCCGCGCGCTCGACATAGCGTGCCAGCCAATAGAGGTTTTCAGCGGTGCGCGAGAGCATGGGACTAACGAATAGCGAATAGCGAATAGCGAATAGAAGGAGACGCCATGTCACGGTCCTTTTCTATTCGCCACTCGCCACTCACTATTCGCCCTTTCTTATTCATCCAGAATCCACGTATCCTTGGTGCCGCCGCCCTGGCTGGAGTTCACCACCAGCGAGCCTTCCTTCAGCGCGACGCGGGTCAGGCCGCCCGGCACGATGCTGACGTGGTCGCGCCCGGTCAGCACGAACGGCCGCAGATCGACATGGCGCGGCGCGAGCCCGCTCGCGGTGCAGGTCGGGCAGGTCGACAGCGCCAGCGTCGGCTGCGCGATGAAGCCTTCCGGCTCGCGCTTCAGCTTGTCGCGGAACGCCTCGATCGTCGCCTTGGTCGCGGCCGGGCCGATCAGCATGCCGTAGCCGCCGGAGCCGTGCACTTCCTTGACCACGAGTTCGCTTAAGTGATCGAGCACGTAAGCGAGGTCCGCCGGCTCGCGGCAGCGCCAGGTCGGCACGTTCTTCAGGATCGGCTCCTCGCCGAGATAGAACTTCACGATCTCCGGCATGTAGCTGTAGACCGCCTTGTCGTCGGCGATGCCGGTGCCGACCGCGTTGGCCAGCGTGACGTTGCCGGCCATGTAGGCCGACATCAGCCCCGGCACGCCGAGCGCGGAATCCGGCCGGAACGTCAGGGGATCGAGGAAGTCGTCGTCGACCCGCCGGTAGATCACGTCCAGGCGCTTCATGCCCTCGGTGGTGCGCATGAACACCTCGTCGTTCTTGACGATGAGGTCGCGGCCTTCGACCAGCTCGATGCCGAGCTTGTCGGCGAGAAACGAGTGCTCGTAATAGGCCGAATTGTAGACGCCGGGCGTCATCAGCGCGACGGTCGGCTCCGCCGAGGCGCTGAGCGGCGCCACCGAGCGCAGGCAGGACAGCAATTCGTCGGGATATTTCTCGACCGGCGCCACGCGATGACGCGCGAACAGGTCCGGAAACAGCCGCATCATGATTTCGCGGTTTTCCAGCATGTAGGATACGCCCGACGGCGTGCGCGCATTGTCCTCGAGCACGAAGAAGTTTTCCGCGTCGACCCGGACGATGTCGATGCCGGCGATGTGCACATAGACGTCGTGCGGCACGTCCTGGTTGTTCATCTCCGGACGAAACACCGGGTTCTGGAACACCAGATCGTCGGGGATGATGTTGGCGCGCAGCACGTCGCGGCCGTGATAGATGTCGCGCAGAAACATGTTGATGGCGCGGACCCGCTGCTTCAGTCCCTTTTCCAGCAGCGTCCATTCCTTGCCGGAGAAAATCCGCGGGATCACGTCGAACGGGATCAGGCGTTCCTGCGCCTCGGCGTCGCCATAGACCGCGAAGGTGATGCCGATCCGCCGGAACAGCAGCTCGGCTTCCTGGCGACGATGTTCGAGCGCGTCGGGCGGCGTGTCTTTCAGCCAGCGTGAAAGTTCGTGGTAGGCCGATCGCAGAGCGCCGTCGACACCGTTCATTTCGTCAAACGCAACTGCCATGAAGCCCGATGTACCCCCGTTGTCATGCGCAGAGTGCAGCACGAAATAAATGGTAGCAAGGGGCGGGCCAGCCCGATTGACGCTGCCGGGAACCAATTCGGCAAGCCCGTGGAGATACTGCACGAAAAAACGGCTGGCGGCTGCTTATTTCGACGGCAAGCCTCGCGATGTCAGCGCTTTACTGGTATCGAACGATTCCCAATTGCAGGTTAACGAATGCTGCGGCGCCTGCCGTCCCGTCCGGATCGGGCGTGCGCGGAGCGGGCGAGGGACGGCGAGGACGAGACCATGAACGACATCATCACCGCGGGCATTCTGGTGATCGGCGACGAAATCCTGTCAGGCCGCACCAAGGACAAGAACATCGGCTTCATCGCCGAATACCTCACCAATCTCGGGATCGACCTGCGCGAGGTGCGCGTGGTCGCCGACGACGAAGCCGTGATCATCGAGGCGCTGGACGCGCTGCGCGGCCGCTATACCTACGTGTTCACCACCGGCGGCATCGGCCCGACCCATGACGACATCACCGCCGACAGCATCGCGAAAGCCTTCGGCGTCGGCATCGATCATCACCCCGAGGTGGTGGCGCGATTCCGCGAGCGCTTCTCCGAGGCCGAACTCAACGAGGCGCGGCTGCGGATGGCGCGGATTCCGGACGGCGCCGAATTGATTCAGAGCGCCACCATCCTCGCCCCCGGTTTCAAGATCGGCAATGTCATCGTGATGGCGGGCGTGCCGTCGATCATGCAGGCGATGATGGACATCGTGACGCCGAAACTGAAATCCGGCACGCGGATGCTGTCGGAATCGGTGCGCGCCGACGCCCGCGAGGGCGACATCGGAGGGCCGCTGCGCGCGCTCGCAGCGGCGCATCCCGACACCATCATCGGCAGCTATCCGTTTCTCGACGACGACAAGAAGCCGAACACCAATCTGGTGGTGCGCTCGCGCGATCAGGCCAAGCTGAACGAGGCCGTGGCCGCCGTGAAAGAGATGCTGGCGGGGCTCGCGGCCGCGCGCTAAATCTCCGCGGCGGCGGCATGATAAGCAGGGGACGATGATGGCGACCGAGACAATCGCGCAGGAGCGCGCCGGCAAGGCGTTTCCGGTGTCGTGGGATCAGTTTCACCGCGATTGCCGCGCGCTGACCTGGCGGCTCAACGAGGTCGGGCCGTTTCACGCGGTGATCGCCATCACCCGCGGCGGTCTGGTGCCGGCGGCGATCGTCGCGCGCGAACTCGGCGTCCGGGTCATCGATACGGTCTGCATCGCGAGCTACGAGCACGACAAGCAGGGCGACCTCTGCGTGCTCAAGGGCATCTCCGAGAGCACGATGCAGCTCGGCGGCGGCACCGGCAAGGGGCTGCTGATCGTCGACGACCTGGTCGATACCGGCAAGACCGGGCGCATGGTGCGCGAGATGATGCCGCAGGCGCATTTCGCCACCGTCTACGCCAAGCCGATGGGCCGGCCGCTGGTCGATACCTTCATCACCGAAGTGTCGCAGGACACCTGGATCTTCTTTCCGTGGGACACCGCGCTGGCGTTCCTGCCGCCGATCCGCGACGGCGCGGCGTAGGTGACATCGCCGCTGCAGAACCGCGTCACGCCGTTCGGCGATATCGTCGCCGCGCCGCAGCGCGGATCGTTCACCGGCAACCGCGGCATCATCCACGATCCCGCGACGCGGACGCTGCTCGATCGTCGCTGGAGCAGTCCGGCATGGCTCGTCTGCGTGCTGCAGTTCCAGAACCGCCGCCGGCCGGTGATGGCGCGGCAAAGCTGGACCGAGCTGTTCTTCCTCGACGAGGCGACCGCGCTCGCGGCCGGGCACCGCCCCTGTTTCCATTGCCGCCGCGCCGACGCAATGCGGTTTCGCGCGGCGTGGCAATCCGGCCGCCGCGTCCCGCACGCCGGCGCCAGGGACATCGACGCGACGCTGCATGCCGAGCGGCTCGCCTGCAAGGCCAAGCGACTACATCC
>CAXUBE010000119.1:0-7558 GCA_964249215.1 uncultured Rhodopseudomonas sp.
ATGCGGCGCGCCGCATCCTCAGGTCCGGCGGGGCATTGACGCTCGTCTGGCGGGCGGACGGTCTGGGCGACGTGCTGGTTGAATTTGCGCTAGGTTTCGGCAGCGTGGCGGTCTTGCCGGTGCATGGCAAGGCCGATGCGCCCGCGACGCGGGTGCTGGTTCGCGCGGTCAAGGGGAGCCGGGGGCCGTTGGCGATTTATCCGGCGCTTGTGCTGAATAACGGCGCGGCCGATCAGCAGGCGCGCACGCGCGCGATTCTTGCGGGGGACGCCGCGCTGTCGCTGGCGGAATCGTAACGGAACGTGGCTTCGCTCAATGCGGCAAGGTATTGGATTGCCGCTCCGGAGTCTCGGTCATGCGCACCGCGGTCAAGATCACTCCGATCAGCAGCATCAGCAGATAGATTTTCATGACCGCCTCCGCTGCGCCGTTGCAGCCAATCCCTATATTAATCGCCCGGAACCAATGCGGTTCCAGCCGCCGGGCCCCTGGGTAGGATGATATGATTAATTTTAAGGTAACCGCATGAGCTACCAGCCGTCTGATCCACGCCCCGCGCCCGATCCACGGACCGCGCCCGGCTTCGGCAATCGTTTGCAGGAGATGTTGCCGGCAAGATGGCGGCGCGACGCGCCGGTGGTGCCGGTGGTCAGATTATCCGGCGTGATCGGCGCGGTGACGCCGCTGCGGCCCGGAATGTCGCTGGCCGGTGTCGCGAAAATGCTGGACCGTGCCTTTGCCACCCGAAACGCCAAGGCGGTGGCGCTGTCGATCAACTCGCCCGGCGGATCGCCGGTGCAATCGCGGCTGATTTATCTGCGAATCCGCGCGCTCGCCGCGGAAAAGAAGCTGCCGGTGCTGGCCTTTGTCGAGGACGTCGCGGCGTCGGGCGGCTACATGCTGGCCTGCGCGGCGGACGAGATTTTCTGCGATCCGTCGTCGATCGTGGGGTCGATCGGCGTGGTCGGCGGTTCGTTCGGCTTCCAGGAGATGATCAGGAAGATCGGCGTCGAGCGCCGGCTTTATACCGCCGGCGAGCACAAGGCGATGCTGGACCCGTTCCTGCCGGAGAATCCCGACGACGTCGCGCGGGTCAGGGCGCTGCAGCGGGAGATCCACGCGCTGTTCATATCGCTGGTCAAGGGTAGCCGGGGCGGCAGGCTGAAAGGTGCCGACGACGTGCTGTTTTCCGGCGAATATTGGGCCGGCGCGACGTCGCTCGCGCTGGGGCTGACCGACGCGATCGGCGACCTTCGCACGGTGCTGCGCGCGCGGTTCGGCGACAAGGTGCAGATGCCGGTGATCGCACCGGCGTCGGGCCTGCTGGCCGGATTGATGGGGCGCAAATCCGGCTCCGCCGAAGCCTTGGCTGCGGCCGACGGCCTTGCCGGACTGCCGGACGCGCTGATCTCGTCGCTGGAAGCCCGCGCGATCTGGGCGAAATTCGGGTTTTAGCCTTTCAAGGCCGCGCCGTTTCGCCTCGCGGGAGGCGATTGCGGCGCCGGCGAAGTTGCGCAAGGATGCGGGTCGGGGCGTAACGCTGCAACGAAAAGGATCGACCGATGCCGCCGCTGATCGCCTTCGCAGGTGCCGTTGGAGGCATCGCCGTGATCCGTTGGGCCTACCGCACCGCGCGACGCATCAATCAGGAACTGGACGACGCGCGGAGCGCCATCCTTACCGAGGCCAACCGCGCCGCCGACATTCCGACGCTGCGGCAGGATCCCGCGACCGGCGCCTACCGGCCGGGTTAGTTCGCCATCGGCTCATGCCGCCGCCGGTCTGCGCATGGGGCACCACAGGCAGCCCGGCGCGCAAGCATGGAGATGGTCGTCAGCGTTGCGGCCGGAAGTTGCCGCCCAGCAGCGGCACGATCGACAGCACGATCATTGCCGCGGTCATCACCAGAAACGTCGTCAAGGCAGCCTCCCGTCCGCTTCGCTTTCGCCGCAAGCCATCGCGCCCGGCGCGGCGTCATCGATAACGGCCGGTTGCTAACGATTCCAAAAGCCATGCGGTCGTCTTAACGGTTCGGTTACCGGCCCGTTACCGTCCCGCTCGCCTTGATTCCCCGCGGCCTCGCCGATACGGTCCCGCGCGCTTGCGCTTCCTCGCCGAATCCCGAATATCCCGATGGACATCATGCCGTCCCACATGCGCCCGGAGCGCTCGTTCCAGGGCCTAATCCTGACGCTGCAGCGGTATTGGGCCGACTACGGCTGCGTGATCCTGCAGCCTTACGACATGGAGGTCGGCGCCGGCACTTTTCATCCCGCGACCACGCTGCGCGCGCTCGGGCCGAAGCCTTGGCGCGCGGCTTACGTGCAGCCGTCGCGGCGGCCCAAGGACGGCCGTTACGGCGAGAACCCGAACCGGCTGCAGCATTACTATCAGTTCCAGGTGATCCTGAAGCCGTCGCCGCCGCTGATGCAGGAACTGTATCTGAAGTCGCTGGCCGCGATCGGCATCGATTCGGCGCTGCATGATATCCGTTTCGTCGAGGACGACTGGGAAAGCCCGACGCTCGGCGCATGGGGTCTCGGCTGGGAATGCTGGTGCGACGGCATGGAAGTCTCGCAGTTCACTTATTTCCAGCAGGTCGCGGGCGTCGAATGCGCGCCGGTGGCCGGCGAACTCACCTACGGCCTGGAGCGGCTGGCGATGTATGTGCAAGGCGTCGACCGGGTCTACGATCTCAACTTCAACGGCCGCGACGGCGCCGAGAAGGTCACTTATGGCGACGTGTTCCTGCAGGCCGAGCAGGAATATTCCCGGCACAATTTCGAGCATTCCGACGCCGAGATGCTGTTCAAGCAGTTTTCGCTGGCCGAGGAGGCCTGCCAGTCCTACCTCGCGGCAGGCTGGGAAAATGGCAGGCGCGATCGGCATCTGATGGCGCTGCCGGCCTATGACCAGTGCATCAAGGCCAGCCATGTCTTCAACCTGCTGGACGCCCGCGGCGTGATCTCGGTGACCGAGCGGCAGAGCTACATCGGCCGCGTCCGCGACCTCGCCAAGGCCTGCGGCGAAGCCTGGCTGAAGACGGAGGCGGGCGGGGCGTGAGCGACATTGCAGAGTTGTCGCGATTACCCCCTCCCCGCCGCAAGAGCGGGGGGAGGGGAGACGTAGCGGCGACCTCGGCGCGAAACCGCCAAGAGGACAAGTAAATGCCCGACCTCCTTCTCGAATTGTTCTCCGAAGAAATCCCGGCGCGGATGCAGGGCAAGGCCGCCGAGGACCTGCGCCGCATGGTGACCGACAGGCTGGTCGCCGAGGGGCTGGTTTATGAGGGCGCCAAGGCCTTCGCGACGCCGCGGCGCCTCGCGCTGACCGTGCACGGCATTCCGGCGCGGCAGTCCGACCTCAAGGAGGAACGCAAGGGTCCGCGCGTCGGCGGGCCGGACGCTGCCGTGCAGGGCTTCCTCAAGGCCACTGGCCTTTCGTCGCTTGACGAGGCCAAGATTCAGCGCGATCCCAAGAAAGGCGATTTCTACGTCGCGCTGATCGAGAAGCCCGGCCGCGCCACGCGCGACGTGCTGGCGGATATTCTGCCGCTGATCATACGCACCTTCCCGTGGCTGAAATCGATGCGCTGGGGCGAGCGCTCGGCGCGGCCCGGCGCGCTGCAATGGGTGCGGCCGCTGCACGCGATCACCGCCACCTTCGGCATCGACACCGAGGAGCCGGAGATCGTGCCGTTCGCGATCGACGGCATCGCCAGCGGACAGACCACCTACGGCCACCGCTTCATGGCGCCGGCGCCGATCGCGGTGCGCCGCTTCGCGGACTACGAGGCGGGGCTACAGGCAGCCAAGGTGGTGCTCGATCCGCAGCGCCGCCGCGACATTATCCTTGCCGACGCGCGCACGCTGGCGCAGGCGCAGGGCTATGAGCTGGTCGAAGACGCCGGCCTGCTCGACGAGGTCGCGGGGCTGGTGGAATGGCCGGTGGTGCTGTTGGGGGCGTTCGACCCGTCGTTTCTCGCGATACCCGGCGAGGTGATCCGCGCCACCATCCGCACCAATCAGAAGTGTTTTGTGGTGAAGCAGTTTTCTTCACCCCTCCCCACCGAAGGCGGGGGGAGGGGAAACACGCTCGCGCCGAAATTCGTCCTCACCGCGAATATCGACGCCAGCGACGGCGGCGCCGCGATCATCGCCGGCAACGAGCGGGTGATCCGCGCGCGCCTGAGCGACGCGAAGTTCTTTTACGAGACCGATCTGAAGAACTGGACGGATACCCCGCTCGAGGAGTGGCTGAAGAAATTCGACGGCATCACCTTTCACCAGAAGCTCGGCAGCCAGGGCGAGCGCATCGCGCGCATCGCGCGCCTCGCCGCGCAGATCGCGCCGCTGGTCGTGCCGACCGCGCAAGGCGCGGAAAAAGAACAGCTCGTCGAGAAGGCGAAGCGCGCGGCGCGGCTGTGCAAGGCCGATCTGCTGACCGAAGTGGTCGGTGAATTCCCCGAATTGCAGGGCCTGATGGGCAAGTACTATGCGCTGGCGCAGGGCGAAGACCCCTCCGTCGCCGCGGCGTCGGAGGATCACTACAAGCCGCAGGGCCCCGCCGACCGCGTGCCGACCGATCCCGTCAGCATCGCGGTGGCACTGGCGGACAAGATAGACACGCTGGTGGGGTTCTGGGCGATCGACGAGAAGCCGACCGGGAGCAAAGACCCGTATGCGCTGCGGCGTGCGGCGCTGGGGGTGATCAGGATCATATTGGATAATCGGCTGCAATTACCTCTGGTCGAGATCGCCGATCGGCATATTGCCGTCATGGCCGGGCTTGACGAGGCCAACCATCAGTCTTCCCGAAAGATGGATGCGCGGATCGAGTCCGCGCATGACGCTGACATCGGTAGCGACCTGCTTTCCTTCTTCGCTGATCGCCTGAAAGGCCAGTTGCGCGAACAAGGCGCGCGGCATGATCTCGTCGACGCGGTGTTTGCGCAGGCGAGCCAAGACGCGATGCAGGACGACCTGCTGCTCGTCGTCCGCCGCGTCGAGGCGCTCGGCAAGTTCCTCGACACCGACGACGGCAGAAATCTGCGCGCGGGAGTCAAGCGCGCCTCCAACATTCTCGGCATCGAGGAAAAGAAGGACAAGCGCAGCCATGACGGCGTGCCCGATCCAATGCTCTACGCCCTCGCCGAGGAAAAGACGCTAGCAGCCGCGATCGACCAGGTGAAGGCCGACGCGTCCGCCGCTGTCGTCACAGAAGATTTCGCCGGCGCGATGATGGCGATGGCGAAACTGCGTGCGCCGGTCGACGCGTTTTTCGAACACGTCAAGGTCAATGACGACGATCCGAAAATCCGCGACAACCGGCTGAAGCTGCTCAACGAAATCCGCGCCGCGACCCGCGCGGTGGCGGATTTCTCGAAGCTGCAAGATTGAAACCCGTGACTTCAATCGAGGCAGGCCGACCGCAAAGGCGCAGCAAAAGAAAAAGCCCCGCCCGGCGGGGGGACGGGGCGGGGCCTCTCCAATTCAGTCGCAACAACGCGCCTGAATTTCGTTCGGGCGAATTACTCGATCACCTGAACGATTCCGAAGGATGCATTGATCGGCATATCCGCATAGACAATGCCGAAGCTCGCAACCTGTTCCGGGCGCCCCTTGGCGGAATTTTCGGCATCATTGCATGTCGCCGGGAACCGACCGCCGGCGCGAGCGTCATCAGCGATCGCCATCGTGGAACCGACGCGCTACAACCTCGCCACGAATCGTCTTCATCGTCGCCGCGGAGATTGCCATGGTCGTTACCAGTGCCCACATCCCTGCCATCGTCGCGCTGATCGCCGGCATCCTGATTTTGCTGATGCCGCGGCTGCTCAACCTGGTGGTCGCGATCTATCTGATCTGCATTGGTTTAATCGGCCTGGGCGTGCTGCGCTTCTTCCATCTCTAGGCATCGGCGGCTTGCGCGCGCCGCGCAAAATGTGGTGAATGGCGCGCGCTGTTTTCCTTGCAACACAACGAAGTAGCCATGGCCAAAGCGACGTCGAAAATCAAGAAAAGCAGTGCGAAACCGGCGCCGCAGGCATCCGCACGGGGCGAACCCTCGGCGCCCGATCATGCCGGCAGATCGGCACCGACCGCCACAGCAGCGCCGAAACCGGACAAGTGGGTCTATACATTCGGCGACGGCAAGGCCGAGGGCAAGGCCACCCTGCGCGAATTGCTGGGCGGCAAGGGCGCCAACCTCGCCGAGATGGCCAATCTCGGCCTGCCGGTGCCGCCCGGTTTCACCATTCCGACCTCGGTATGCACTTACTTCTACGCCAACGGCAAAACCTATCCCAAGGAGCTGAAAGCGCAGGTCGAGAACGCGCTGGCGCATGTCGGCAAGCTGACCGGCAAGGGGTTCGGCGACCGCGACAACCCGCTGCTGGTCTCGGTGCGCTCCGGCGGCCGCGCCTCGATGCCGGGCATGATGGACACCGTGCTCAATCTCGGCCTCAACGACACCACCGTCGAGGCGCTGGCCAGGATGTCCGGCGACAAGCGCTTCGCCTATGACAGCTACCGCCGTTTCATCACGATGTATTCCGACGTCGTGCTCGGCTTCGAGCATCATCACTTCGAGGACATTCTCGATACCTACAAGGACGGCAAGGGCTACTCGCTCGACACCGATCTCACCGGCGACGATTGGGCCGCATTGGTGCGTGACTACAAGGAAGCCGTGTTGCGCGAGACCGGCAGCGATTTCCCGCAGGACCCGCACTTGCAGCTATGGGGCGCGATCGGCGCGGTGTTTTCATCCTGGATGAACGCGCGCGCCGTGACCTATCGCCGTCTGCACGACATCCCGGAGTCCTGGGGCACCGCGGTCAACGTTCAGGCGATGGTGTTCGGCAATATGGGCGAGAGCTCGGCCACCGGGGTCGCGTTCACCCGCAATCCCTCGACCGGCGAGAGCAGCCTCTACGGCGAATTCCTGATCAACGCGCAGGGCGAGGACGTGGTCGCCGGCATACGCACGCCGCAGGACATCACCGAGCAGGCGCGCCGGGGCTCGGGCTCCGACAAGCCGTCGATGGAAACCGCGATGCCGGAGGCGTTCCAGGAACTGACGCGAATCTATACGCTGCTGGAGAAGCACTACCGCGACATGCAGGACATGGAGTTTACCGTCGAGCAGGGCCGGCTGTGGATGCTGCAGACCCGCGGCGGCAAGCGCACCGCGCGCGCGGCGCTGCGGATCGCCGTCGAACTCGCCGACGAGGGCCTGATCAGCAAAGAGGACGCGGTGGCGCGGATCGATCCCGCCTCGCTCGACCAGTTGCTGCATCCGACGATCGACCCCTCGGCCTCGCGCGACGTCATCGCCACGGGGCTGCCGGCATCACCGGGCGCGGCCTCGGGCGAGATCGTGTTCTCGTCGGACGAAGCCGCCAAGCTGCAGGCCGACGGCCGCAAGGTCATTCTCGTCCGCATCGAGACCTCGCCGGAAGACATCCACGGCATGCACGCCGCGGAAGGCATCCTCACCACGCGCGGCGGCATGACCTCGCACGCCGCGGTGGTCGCGCGCGGCATGGGCAAGCCCT
>CAXUBE010000120.1:0-7485 GCA_964249215.1 uncultured Rhodopseudomonas sp.
GCCATACGCCGGTCGGGGCCAGTTGCAGCAGCGCTACCAGCATGATGCCGAACACGATGATCTCGAGCTGGCCCTGGCCGCCGAACAGCATCGGCAGGTAGCCCTGCAGCGCTTCCTTCAAGATCACGACGAGGGCTGCGCCGAGCACCGCGCCCCAGACATAGCCGGCGCCGCCGACCACGGCGACGAAGAGATATTCGATGCCGGCCTGCGGGCCGAACGGGGTGGGATTGGCGGCGCGCTGGAAATGCGCATAGAGCCAGCCGGAAAGCCCGGCCAGCACCGCCGCGTAGATGAACACCAGCATCTTGGCGCGGGCGGTCTGCACGCCGAACGATTCCGCGGCGATGTGGCCGCGGCGCAGCGCGCGGATCGCACGGCCGGTGCGCGAATCGAGCAGGTTCATGGTGAGCAGCGCGCAGAGCAGCACCGCGATCCAGATCACGAAATAGATCGTGCCGGGATCGAGCATCCTCAAATTGCCGATCGCGAGCGGGGGAATGCCGGAGATGCCGTCATTGCGGCCGAGCAGTTCGAGCTTGCTGAACAGATAGAACAGGCTGATGCCCCAGGCGATGGTCCCGAGCGGCAGATAGTGCCCCGAGAGCCGCACCGTCATCAGCCCGAGCAGCACCGCGGCGCCGCCGCTGACCAGCAGCGACGCCGGAAGCGTCAGCCAGGGCGATACGCCGTAGGCGGTGGTCAGCACGGCGGTGGTATAGGCGCCGAAGCCGCAAAACGCCGCCTGCCCGAACGAGGTGAGGCCACCGACGCCGGTGAGCAGCACGAGGCCCATCGCCACCAGTGCGGTGAGGCCGATATTGTCCAGCAGCACGATCCAGAACGGCGGCATGCCGGGGATCAGCGGCAACGCGGCGATCACCAGCGCGAACAGAGCGGTCGGCAGCAGCCGCGGCATCGCTCAATCCTTTTCTTCTTCGACCGCGGGTGCCGCGAGCGAGCGCAGCACCAGCACCGGCAGGATCAGGGTGAAGACGATGACCTCCTTGTAGTTGCTGGCGTAGAACGACGAGAACGCTTCCACCGTGCCGACCAGCAGCGCGGCGACGGCGGTGAGCGGATAGCTGACCAGCCCGCCGATGATCGCGGCGACGAAGCCTTTCAGCCCGATCAGGAAACCGGTGTCGTAATACAGCGTCGTGATCGGAACGATCAGGATGCCGGAAATCGCGCCGATCAAGGCCGCGAGCAGGAACGCGATCTGTCCGGACAAGGACGTGCGGATGCCGACCAGGCGTGCGCCGAGCCGGTTGACTGCGGTGGCGCGCAACGCCTTGCCGTAGAGCGTGTAGTCGAAGAACAGCCACAGCGCGACGATCAGCGCGACGGTGATCGCATAGACCGCGATGCTCTGGCCGGTGAAGCGCAACTGACCGATGGTCACGGCGGCGCTCGACAGCGTCGGGCCGCGCTGGCCTTCGGCGCCGAAGAACGCCAGCCCGAAGCCTTGCAGCGCCAGGTGGCAGCCGACCGAGGCGATCAGCAGCACCAGCACCGAGGTGTGCGCGATCGGCTGGAACGCGATGCGGTAGAGAAATAGCCCGATCGCGGCGACGATCAGCAGCGACAGCGCGATGTTGCCGCCGATGCCGGCGTTGCCTGCCAGCGCGATGGCAAGGCCGAACAGCGCCAGCGGAAACGCGATATCGACCAGCAGCGCGCGGATGATTTTCGCGGCATTGAGCGCCTTGCGCGCGAAGAACATGTCGAAGCCGAACGCCACCACGCCCATCGCCAGCGCCAGCCGCGCCGTGCCGGGCACGTTGCCGGCCGACAGCGTCGCGTAGGTCAGCGCGCCGAAGGTGATGAATTCGCCCTGCGGAATCAGGATCACGCGGGTCACCGCGAACACCAGCACCAATGCGAGGCCGAGCAACGCGTAGATCGCGCCGTTGGTGATGCCGTCCTGAAGCAGGAACAGCAGGATCGTCATGTCCAAGGCCGGGCGCTCCCCCTTGCGCGTCGGGCTGCCGTAACGAAGCGGCACAGCCGTCGCCCTCCGGCAGTTGAATTCTGCGCGGGCTATTTGGTATGGTGGATAACAATTATCAATCATAATCTCAAGGCCGCCAATCGGCGGCCGAACCGAGCCTATCCGATCGCGAGCGCGCCGGGGATGTCCGTCTCGAAAATCACTCCCGTCCGCGCGGCCAACGAGCCGGCCGACATCGCGTTCGAGGGCGGCGCGCTGGCTTTGGGCGAACTCTCCGAACTGCTCGGCTATGCGCTGAAGCGCGCGCAGTTGCGCGTGTTCGAGGATTTCCTGCAATGCGTCGCGCCGCTGCAACTGACGCCGGCGCAATTTTCGGTGCTGTTGCTGGTCGATCGCAATCCCGGCCGCAACCAGACCGAGATCGCGAGCGCGCTCGGCATCCTGCGGCCGAATTTCGTCGCGATGCTGGACGCGCTGGAGAGCCGCGACCTCTGCATGCGGAGGCGCTCGGCCAACGACCGCCGGTCGCATATCCTGGTGCTCACGGAAAAAGGCCGCGTCACGCTGGCCCGCGCCAAGAAGCTGGTGGCGACCAAGCACGAGGCGCGGCTGAACGAACTGCTCGGTGCCGCGGACCGCGACGCGCTGCTGACCATGCTCGACAGGATCGCCGGCGATTTCTGACGCGCTTGTCGGAAAACCGGCACCCACTTTTCCGGATCATGCTCTAAGTCAGGATCACGCGGATATCGTTGACGTTGGTCAGCGTCGGTCCCGTGACCAGCAGATCGCCGGTCTGGGTGAAAAATCCGGTGGCGTCGTTGTCGGCGAGGTAGGCGGCGGGATCGAGGCCGAGCGCGGCGATTTTCGCAAACGTGTTGCCGTCGATCATCGCGCCGGCGGGATCGGTGGCGCCGCCCGCGCCGCCGTCGGCTCCGTCGGTATCGGCGGCGAGCGCGGCTATTCCCCGCGTGTCGCCGAGATGCATCAACAGTGCCAGCGCGTATTCCTGGTTGGGGCCGCCGCGTCCATGGCCGCGCACCGTCACCGTCAATTCGCCTCCCGACAGGATCGCCAGCCTTTTGCCGGCGGCGCGGGCGTCGCGCGCAAGCCGCGCATGCGTGGCGGCGACGTCGCGGGCTTCGCCTTCCAGATCGGCGCCGAGGTCGACCACGTCGTAGCCTGCGTGCTCGGCGATCCTGATCGCGGCGTCGAGCGAGTCGCGCGGTCGCGCGATCAGTTCGAACCGCGCGCGGGCGAACGCGGCGTCGCCCGGCTTGCAGCTTTCATTGGCGGAGTTGTCGAGCGCGCGGCGTACCGCGTCATCCACCACCAGCCCATGGCGCGCGACGACCGCGCGCGCGTCCGCGAGCGTGGTCGGGTCCGGCACCGTCGGGCCGGATGCGATCGCGGAGGGATCGTCATGCGGCACGTCGGAAATCGCCAGCGTCACGATCTGCGCGCGCTGCCCGGCGCGGGCGAGACGCCCGCCTTTGATGCGCGATAGATGCTTGCGCACGGTATTGACCTCGCCGATCGGCGCGCCCGAGCGCAGCAGCCCGCGGGTGACCTGCTGCTTCTGCGCGAACGAAATCCCTTCCGCGGGCGCGATCCAGTTCGCCGAACCGCCGCCGGAAAGCAGCACCAGCAGCAGATCGTCGGCGTGGGCCTGCTGCGCGAATGCAAGGCCGTCGTCGGCGCCCTTCAGGCCGGCTTCGTCCGGCACCGGATGCCCGGCCTCGATCACCCTGATGCGCCGGGTCGGCACGCCATGGCCATGCCGCGTCGTCGCGATGCCGATCAGCCGAGCCGGATCGAGCGCGCATTCGTCGAGATAATAGCGCTCGGCGGCGGCTGCCATTGCGCCCGCGGACTTGCCGGCGGCCAGGCAGATCACACGGCCGCGCGGCGCGGCCGGCAGGTGCGTGGCGAGCACGCCATCGGGATGCGCGGCCACGACCGCGGCGTCGAACATCGCGCGCAGCAATTTGCGGGTGTCGGTCATCGCGGAGTTATGCAGCGCGATCCCCGCGACGGCAAGACGGATGGGTTTGCAGTCGAGGCTACGCCGCCTGTGCGGACTTATTCAGATGCGCCGCGACCAGCCTCAGATCATCGACGAAGCGCTGATATTCGCGGGCGCGAGCGTCTTCGTCCGGAAGCCGCAGCAGATAGGACGGGTGCACCGTCACCAGCACCTTGGCTTCGCCCTCATGATCGATCAGCCGCCCGCGGGTCTTGTTGATCGGCGTGGCCTTGCCGAGCACGCTTTGCGCCGCGGTTGCGCCCATCGCCACCACGAGCTGCGGATTGATCGACTTCAGTTCGCGCTCGTACCATGGCCGGCAGGCCTTGATCTCGGCGGTGTTCGGCTTCTGATGCAGGCGGAATTTGCCGCGCGGCACGAATTTGAAATGTTTCACGGCGTTGGTGACGTAGACCTTGCCGCGGTCGACGCCGGCCTCCGCCAGTGCGCGGTCGAGCATCTGGCCCGCCGGTCCGACGAACGGTTGGCCGGCGAGGTCTTCCTTGTCGCCGGGTTGTTCGCCGACCATCATCACCGAAGCGTGCTGCGGGCCTTCGCCGAACACGGTCTGCGTCGCGTCCTTCCAAAGATCGCAGGCGCGGCAGTCGTGCGCGTCCTCGCGCAGGGCGGCGATGCTGCCGCCGGCTTCATGAATTGCGGGTGTTTTCATCGGCTCCTCCCGTCGCTGCGGTTTCTTCGGCGCGGTCGCCGGTGCCGCGATCATGTCGGTCGCCATGCGTTCGGCCTCCGCGATCAGCGGCTTGATCAGCGCGGCCTCCGGCAGATTGCGCCAGTATTTCTTCGGCATCTCGGCCTGCATCGCCTTTGTCTTCAGCCGCGCCGGATTGAAGATGCTGGCGTAGTAAGCAAGCCAGGTTTCCTCCAGCCGATCCTCGGACGGCGCGCTCGCCTTGTTGACACCCGCCGTGATCGTGATCGCGTGGCCGTCCCAATGCGCGCAGACGTCCGGGGTCAGGATCGACCATTCCATGTCTGCGAAACGCCGCGCGAAAAACGGCGCGGTCGCCGCGACGATGTGGTGTTCGGGCTCGAACCAGGCGACATAGCGTGACTTATGTTCGCGGCCGATCTCGCGAAAGCGCACGAAGGCCTTCATCTTGTGCTGGTCGCGATGCACGGATTTGGCGCAGCCCTGGATGCGGGCGACGTCGGGGTCGGTCGCGATCTGCATCAGTTGCGGATGGTCGCGCAACCGCCACAGCAATCGATACAGCCACGCGAAGCGCTCGGGATCGCGGTGCAGGATCGCGCTTTTCGCCAGTTCGACGAATCTGGCCGGGACGTTGAACGTGCCGGTCGCGTCCGGCGGGCGCGGGATCGCGGGGACGAATAATTCCGGCTCGCCGCCTGCGAGCGTCCAGGTGACATCGGCAGGCACGATCTGGCTCAAGACCAGCGACCGCGCGGCATCGCGCCAGCCGTCGAAATCGGTCTCGCCGTCGAGGGTGATGGTCTGCGTCAAAACCCGAATCCAAGTTGCGCCGGCTTTCGCCGAAATCGGTCCGCCAGCGAGGCGCCGTCGAGCAGATGCACCGGCGGCCGGTGATCGGGGAGAACGATGAACGCCAGCGCCTTGTTCCTTGGAATATGCAGCCGCGCCAGGTCGGCGGTGCGGATCGACGACAGCCGGCGCGTGGCGATGATGCGGTCGACCGCCTTGCGTCCGAAGCCGGGCACGCGCAGCAGGTCCTCGCGGCTGGCGCGGTTGACGTCGAGCGGAAAGCGGTCGCGGTGGCGCAAGGCCCAGGCGAGCTTCGGGTCCATCTCCAGCGACAGCATCTGGCTGTCGTCGAGGATTTCGGCGGTATCGAAGCCGTAAAACCGCATCAGCCAGTCGGCCTGGTAAAGCCGATGCTCGCGCACCAAAGGCGGCGCGCGCAGCGGCAGCGCGCGGCTTGCATCCGGGATCGGGCTGAACGCCGAGTAGTACACGCGCTTGAGATTGTAGGAGCCGTAGAGATTGGCGCTGGTCCCGAGAATCGCGCGGTCGGTCGAGCCGTCGGCGCCGACGATCATCTGCGTGCTCTGGCCCGCAGGTGCGAAGCGCGGCGCGCGGGCCCTCGGCGTTTCGGTTTTCCGGGCTTCTTTCGCTTCGTCGAGTTTCAGCCGCAGCCGGCCCATGGTGCGGCGGATCGCGCGAACGTCTTTTTCCGGCGCCAGGCGGGCGAGGCTGTGTTCGTCGGGCATTTCGATATTGATGCTGAGGCGGTCTGCATACTGACCGGCTTGCGTGATCAGCGCGTCGTCGGCTTCGGGAATGGTCTTCAGATGGATGTAGCCCTTGAAGTGATGGTCCTCGCGCAGCTTGCGCGCGACCGCGACGACCTGCTCCATGGTGTAGTCGGCGTTGCGGATGATGCCCGAGGACAGAAACAATCCCTCGATGTAGTTGCGGCGGTAGAAGTCGATCGTCAGCGTCACCACCTCGTCGACGGTGAAGCGCGCGCGTGGCACGTTCGACGAGGCGCGGTTGACGCAGTACAGGCAATCGTAGTTGCAGGCATTGGTGAGCAGGATCTTCAGCAGCGAGATGCAGCGCCCGTCCGGCGCGTAGGAATGGCAGATGCCCATGCCCGCGTCGGTCGAGCCGACGCCTTTGCGGTGGCGGCTGTCGCGTTTCTCGGTGCCGCTGGAGGCGCAGGAGGCGTCGTACTTGGCGGCGTCCGCCAGGATTTCCAGCTTGCGTTGCACGTCCATGTTGAATCCCTTTGATTCCGTTCACGAAAAAACTGACTTCGCGATCGCGTTGACTCTGCGGAGCGGGTTGGCTTTATATTAGAACATATCATGAACAAATGAGCCGGCCACAAGTTCAAGCAAAGGTTCGATCAGAGGTTCGATCAAAGGCCGGCGGCCCCAATTTGCGAAGGAGCGGCGCATGACCGCGCGCGCGCGCATGCTTGCGTCCTTGCGGGGCGCGATCGACCGGATGGAAGCGCCCGCCGCGGGCGACGATGGCGTCCGCGTGGCGCTCGGGCATGCCGCAGCGGACGAGGCGTTGCGCGGCGGTCTGGTGCGCGGCGCGATGCATGAAGTGTTCGCCGAAGGCCGCCAATCGGCGACCGCGACCGGCTTCATCGCCGCTTTGTCGCGGCGGATGGCCGGCGAAAAATTCCTGCTCTGGGTGCGGCACGATTTTGCCGCGCGCGAAGCCGGCGAATTGTCGATGAACGGCCTTGCCGAAATCGGCCTCGATCCGCGCCGGCTGGTGGTGGTGCGCGCGGGCAATGCCGAGATCGCCTTGCGGATCGCTTGCGACAGCCTCGGCTGTCACGCGCTCGGCGCGGTGGTGACGGAAATCTGGGGCGAGACCCGGGCCTTCGACATGGTGGCGAGCCGCAAGCTGACGCTTGCCGCAGCGCAATCGGGCGTCGCCGCGATGATGCTGCGGCTGGCCGCCACGCCGCAGGCCTCCACCGCGGAGACGCGATGGATCGTGCGCGCCGCGCATTCGCCGCCGCCCAGCGACGGCAGCGCCTGGGGC
>CAXUBE010000121.1:0-7291 GCA_964249215.1 uncultured Rhodopseudomonas sp.
ATGTCGGCCCGTCCGCCTCGGCGCCGGGCTTCTTCACGCGGTAGCGCGGAGTCTATTTCGGAAAAATTGCAGCGACGCTGAGCTATCTCGGCAGCGTGCTCGCGCCCATCAGCGCCTGATCGATCGCGCGGGCGCAGAGCCGTCCTTCGCGGATCGCCCACACCACCAGCGATTGCCCGCGGCGCATGTCGCCGGACGCGAACACCTTCGGAATCGAGGTGGTGAAATCGCCCAAACCGGCGCGAACATTGCCTCGCTGATCGAGATCGACGCCCAGCGACGTCAACAGGCCCTCATGCACCGGATGCACGAAGCCCATCGCGAGCAGCACAAGGTCGGCATCGAGCTCGAACTCGCTGCCTGAGATAGGCTGGAATTTGCCGTCGACCTGTACGCAATGCAGCTTCTTCACCGCGCCGGCCTCGCCGGTGAATTTCTGCGTCAGCACCGCGAATTCGCGGCGCGCGCCCTCGGCCTGGCTCGA
The DNA here is from genome assembly GCA_964249215.1 of uncultured Rhodopseudomonas sp. Taxonomy (GTDB): domain Bacteria; phylum Pseudomonadota; class Alphaproteobacteria; order Rhizobiales; family Xanthobacteraceae; genus CAXUBE01. The sequence continues at coordinate 485 of CAXUBE010000121.1, forward strand.
CGAGGTGCGCATCTTCATCGGCCAGTTCGGCCAGGTTAGCGCCTTGTTCTCGTGCTCGGGCGGCGCGGCCATGATCTCGATCTGGGTTACCGATCTGGCGCCCTGGCGGAACGACGTGCCGATGCAGTCGGAGCCGGTATCGCCGCCGCCGATCACAACCACATGTTTGCCGCAGGCCACGATCTCCGCCACGTCGCCGAGCGCTTCGTTGGCGACCCGGCGGTTCTGCTGGGTGAGGAAATCCATCGCAAAGTGGATGCCGGAGAGGTCGCGGCCCGGGATCGGCAGATCGCGCGGCGCTTCGGCGCCGCCGGTCAGCGCCACCGCGTCGTAGCGCTTCAGCAACTCCTGCGGATCGACCGCGGCCTTGCCGTTCGACTTCGCTCCGCCCACCGCGGTGTTGTAGTGGAAGGTGACGCCCTCGGCTTCCATCTGCGCGACGCGGCGGTCGATGACGTGCTTCTCCATCTTGAAGTCGGGAATGCCGTAGCGCAGCAGGCCGCCCGCCTTGGCGGCCTTCTCATAGACATGGACATCGTGCCCGGCGCGCGCGAGTTGCTGCGCGCAGGCAAGCCCCGCGGGGCCTGCGCCGACCACGGCGATTTTCCTGCCGGTCTTGCGCGGTGCGATCTCCGGAACGATCCAGCCCTGTTCCCATCCGCGGTCGACGATCGCGCATTCGATCGTCTTGATGGTCACGGCGTTGTCATCGATGTTGAGCGTGCACGACGCCTCGCACGGCGCCGGGCAGATGCGGCCGGTGAATTCCGGGAAGTTGTTGGTCGAGTGCAGGTTGCGCGAGGCTTCCTGCCAATTGGCTTGATACACGAGGTCGTTGAAATCGGGAATCTGGTTGTTGACCGGACAACCCGGCGTGCCGGGCTGCGCCGAGCCGGTGCCGTGGCAATAGGGAATGCCGCAATTCATGCAGCGCGCGGCCTGGTCGCTGGTCTCCTTTTCGCTCAGCGGAATGACGAATTCGTGATAGTCCTGCACGCGCTCGGCGACCGGCGCGTAGCCGCGGTCGTGCCGTTCGATTTCGAGAAACCCCGTGATCTTGCCCATTTAAACTGAAGCCCCATCAATCCGTACTGCCGTCATCCCAAGGTGCGCGCTCTTTGTTGCGCGCCTCGAAAGATGCGTGTTCATCGTCTCCATCCTTCGAGGCTCGCCTGCCGACGACGAGCCGTCGCCGATGCGGCTCGCGCCTCAGGATGACGTTCCCGTTGCTCTACGCCCCGATCGCGATCTTCGGCGCCGCGGCTTCCCGGGCCTTCATCTCGCGCAAGACGCGGCGGTATTCCACCGGCATGACCTTGCGGAATTTCGGCAGATAGCGAGCCCAGTTCGCCAGAATATCCGCGGCGCGGCGCGAGCCGGAATATCTCGCGTGCCGCGAGATCAACACGTGCAGCCGCTCGATGTCGGAGCCGAGCAGATCGGCGAACACGTCGACGCGGCCGTGCTGGTCGAGGTCGCCGACCTGATGATAGGTCCGGGCATTGATCATCTCCTCGGAGATCACCGGCTCGAGTTCGACCATCGCCATGTTGCACAGCTTGCCGAAATCGCCGCTCTCGTCGAGCACATAGGCGACGCCCCCCGACATGCCGGCCGCGAAGTTGCGCCCGGTCCTGCCCAGCACGACGACGATGCCGCCGGTCATGTATTCGCAGCAATGATCGCCGGCACCTTCGACCACCGCGACCGCGCCGGAGTTGCGCACCGCGAAGCGTTCGCCGGCGATGCCCCGGAAGTAGCACTCGCCCTCGATGGCGCCGTACATCACGGTGTTGCCGACGATGATGGATTCCTCCGGCACGATGCCGGAATCGGCAGGCGGGCGGACCACGATGCGGCCGCCGGACAGGCCCTTGCCGACATAGTCGTTGCCTTCGCCTTCCAGATCGAACGAGATGCCGCGCGCCAGCCAGGCGCCGAACGCCTGCCCCGCGGTGCCCTTGAAGGCGACCTGGATGGTGTCGTGCGGCAAGCCGTGATGGCCGTAATGCTTGGCCACCACGCCGGACAGCATCGCGCCGGCGCTGCGGTTGGTGTTGTTGATCGCGATCTCGAACTTGACCGGCGCGCCGCGGTCGATCGCCGCCTGCGCATTGGCGATCAGCGTGCGGTCGAGCACCTGGCCAAGGTGATGGTCCTGGCTCTCGGCGTGATAGATCTTCTGGCCGGGCAGTTCCTTCTGGCGATGGAACAGCCTGGAGAAGTCGAGGCCCTTCGCCTTCCAGTGCGCGACCAGCGCGTTCTGGTCGAGCATCTGGGTCTGGCCGACCATTTCGTTGAAGTTGCGGTAGCCGAGCTGCGCCATGATCTCGCGGACTTCCTCGGCGACGAAGAAGAAGTAGTTGATCACGTGCTCGGGCTGGCCGGTGAAGCGCTTGCGCAGCAGCGGGTCCTGCGTCGCGACGCCGACCGGGCAGGTATTGAGATGGCATTTGCGCATCATGATGCAGCCCGCGGCGATCAGCGGCGCGGTGGCAAAGCCGAATTCGTCGGCGCCGAGCAACGCGCCGATCACCACGTCGCGGCCGGTGCGGAAGCCGCCGTCGACCTGCACCGCAATGCGGCTGCGCAATCGTTCGCGCACCAGCGTCTGGTGGGTTTCGGCGAGGCCGATTTCCCACGGCGATCCCGCATGCTTGATCGAGGTCAGCGGCGAGGCGCCGGTGCCGCCCTCGAAGCCCGCGATGGTGACATGATCGGCGCGCGCCTTCGCGACGCCTGCGGCGACGGTGCCGACGCCGATTTCCGACACCAGCTTGACCGAGACCGCGCCCGCGGGATTGACGTTCTTCAGGTCATAGATGAGCTGCGCGATGTCCTCGATCGAATAGATGTCGTGATGCGGCGGCGGCGAGATCAGGCCGACGCCGGGGGTCGAATGCCGCACTGCGGCGATCACCGCGTCGACCTTGTGGCCGGGCAACTGGCCGCCTTCGCCGGGCTTGGCGCCCTGCGCCATCTTGATCTGCATCATGTCGGAATTGACGAGATATTCCGTGGTTACGCCGAACCGGCCCGATGCGACCTGCTTGATCGCCGAGCGCATCGAATCGCCGTTCGCCATCGGCTTGTAGCGGTCGCTCTCTTCGCCGCCCTCGCCGGTATTGGACTTGCCGCCGATGCGGTTCATCGCGATCGCCAGCGTGGTGTGCGCCTCGCGCGAGATCGAGCCGTAGGACATCGCGCCCGTCGCGAAGCGCTTGACGATGTCCTTGGCGGGTTCGACCTCGTCGAGCGGCACCGGCTTGCGCTTTTCGTCCTCGGCGGATTTCAATCTGAACAGGCCGCGCAGCGTCAGCAGCCGCTCGGATTGCTGGTTGAGAATCTTCGCGAACGCCTGGTAGCGCTCCAGCGAATTGCCGCGCACCGCGTGCTGCAGCGTCGAGACCGAATCCGCGGTCCAGGCGTGGTCCTCGCCGCGGGTTCGGTAGGCATATTCGCCGCCGACGTCGAGCGCGGTCTTGTAGACCAGCGCGTCGCCGAACGCGTCGGTGTGGCGGCGCACGGTTTCCTCGGCGATTTCGGCGAGCCCCACGCCTTCGATCTGCGAATGGGTGCCGGCGAAATATTTGGCGATGAAATCCGCCTTGAGCCCGACGGCATCGAAAATCTGCGCGCCGCAATAGGACTGATAGGTCGAGATGCCCATCTTGGACATCACCTTCAGCAACCCCTTGCCGATCGACTTGATGTAGCGCTTGACGAGTTCGTAGTCCTCGAGCGGCGCCGGCAGCCGGTCCTTCATGGCGATGATGGACTCGAAGGCGAGGTACGGATTGATCGCCTCGGCGCCGTAACCCGCCAGGCATGCGAAATGATGCACCTCGCGCGGCTCGCCGGATTCGACGACGAGGCCGACCGAGGTGCGCAATCCGACTCGGATCAGATGATGATGCACGGCCGCGCAGGCGAGCAGCGACGGGATCGGAATCCGGTCCGAGCCGGCCATGCGGTCGGAGAGGATGATGATGTTGACGCCTTCGCGCACGGTGGCTTCGGCGCGCGCCGAGAGTTCGTCCAGCACCTGCTCCAGACCGGCAGCGCCGAAGCCGGCATGAAAAGTGGTGTCGAGCGTCCGCGACTTGAAATGCGAATCCCCGACCTCTGAGATCGACCGGATCTTCTCCAGGTCGCCGTCGGTCAGGATCGGCTGGCGCACTTCGAGACGCTTGGTGCCGGCATCGGTTTGGGTGTCGAACAGGTTCGGTCGCGGACCGATGATCGACACCAGGCTCATCACCAGTTCCTCGCGGATCGGATCGATCGGCGGATTGGTGACCTGCGCGAAGTTCTGCTTGAAGTAGGTGAACAGCGGCTTCGGCTTGTCTGACAAAGCCGAGATCGGCGTGTCGTTGCCCATCGAGCCGTTGGCTTCCTCGCCCGTCGACGCCATCGGCGTCATCAGGATGCCGATATCCTCCTGGGTGTAGCCGAACGCCTGCTGGCGATCGAGCAGGGGCAGGTTCGAACGCTGGCCCTTGACCGGCGCGTCGGGCAGTTCTTCCAGCACGATCTGGGTGCGGTCGAGCCACTCGCGATAAGGCTGGCTGGATGCCAGCGACGCCTTGATCTCGTGGTCGGGAATGAGACGGCCCTGTTCGAGATCGACCAGCAGCATCTTGCCGGGCTGCAGTCGCCATTTGGTGACGATCTGGTCTTCGGGAATCGCCAGCACGCCCATTTCGGACGCCATCACGATGCGGTCGTCCTTTGTGACAAGATAGCGCGCCGGCCGCAGGCCGTTGCGGTCCAGCGTGGCGCCGATCTGGCGGCCGTCGGTGAAGGCGAGCGCGGCCGGGCCGTCCCACGGCTCCATGATCGCGGCGTGGTACTCGTAGAAGGCACGGCGCTCTTCGTCCATCAGCGGATTGCCGGCCCAGGCTTCCGGAATCATCATCATGACGGCGTGCGGCAGCGAGTAGCCGCCCTGCACCAGAAATTCGAGGCCGTTGTCGAAGCAGGCGGTGTCGGACTGGCCCTCATAGGAAATCGGCCACAGCCGGCTGATGTCCTTGCCGTAGAGCTTGGAATACACCGACGCCTGGCGCGCCGCCATCCAGTTGACGTTGCCGCGCAGCGTATTGATCTCGCCGTTGTGCGCCACCATCCGGTACGGGTGCGCCAGCGACCAGGTCGGAAACGTATTGGTCGAGAAGCGCTGATGCACCAGCGCCAGCGCGCTTTCGAAATCATCCTCGTGCAAATCGGGATAGTAGCTGCCGAGTTGATCGGCGAGAAACATGCCCTTGTAGATCACCGTGCGGCACGACATCGACACCGGGTAGTAGCCCGACAGCCCGCGCTCGCGGCGCTGATGAATCGCCTGCGAGATCGACTTGCGCAGGATATAGAGCCGCCGCTCGAAATCGTCTTCCGTCTTGATCTGTGAGCCGCGGCCGATGAACACCTGCAGATTGGCCGGCTCGGTCGGCTTCACGGTTTCGCCGAGCGAGGAATTGTCGGTCGGCACGTCGCGCCAGCCGAGCAGGGTCAAGCCTTCCGACCGGATCTGGTCGCCGACGATGCTCTGGATGACCTGGCGCCAGGAGACTTCGCGCGGCATGAACAGGGCGCCGACGGCATATTCGCCGGGCGCGGGCAGCGTGAAGCCGATCTGCTCGGCCTTGCGAGCGAAGAAGCCGTGCGGAATCTGCACCAGAATGCCGGCGCCGTCGCCGGCGCGCGGATCGGCGCCGACCGCGCCGCGATGTTCGAGGTTGCAAAGGATCTGGATCGCGTCGCTGACGATCTGATGCGATTTCTTGCCCTTGATGTTGGCGATGAAGCCGACGCCGCAGGAATCCTTTTCCTTCGACAGGTCGTACAGGCCTTCGGCCGGCGGGCGCCAGGTATGTTCGCGCGCGGGTTCTCCGGCCGGGTTTGCAGCCGGCGCATCGGTCCCGCTCTTGTCGCGCTCAAACCCACACCCACTCATTGTCGTCCTCTCGTCAGGCAACCGACGCCGTCAAACCCTCGCCAATCCGGCGCACCTTGACATTCGCGGCGCCCTCCGGGCCACCGCTGATATGCCGCGCGCCAAGATTTCAGAAAAGATGCCCCTGTGTCCACGCCCATCGGACAACCGATTGCGTTGCCGGCATCAAAAGCCGTACCCCACGACCTCCGATACTCTGCAGAAGCTTTGCAAACCCCGTGCCGGGCGCGCGCGGATTCTGGGACAGCCATGCTGTCCCAGCAACAGCTTGCCAAACTTTATCGTAGCGCACAAGCGCGTGTGTGGTCGGCGGAGCACGCGCGCCTGCGCGTCGGCATGCCGTCGATTCACGCCAAATACGCCGCGATCCGGCCCAAGCTACGCCCAAGTTTCGATCGACGTTGCGCCCGATCAAGATCGGGCGCGGGGCCCGTCAAAGGAGCAAGGCTGAAATGAAGATCATCGGCTCGCTGATATCGGCGTCTCTGGTCGCCGCGGCCACCTCGGCGATGGCACAACCGCTGCCGTCCTACCAGGCCGGAGGGGCGCGCTATTCGGTGGCCTCGGATGTCGGTGGTCCCTATGCGGCAATGCCGCCGGAGATGCCACCGCCGCGCTACGCGCCAGAAGGGTACGGTTACGCACCCGCGATTCTGCCGTCGCGCGAGGTTTATACGGTGCTGCGCGAAAACGGATACTCGCCGCTCGGTATCCCGCAGCAGCGCGGGCCGTTCTACACCATCAGCGCGATCAATATGGATGGCGACGATGGACGCGTGGTGATCGACGCCCGCAACGGCCGCATCGTGCGCTTCCTGCCGGCATTCCGGAGGGGCCACGGGATGCCGGAC
>CAXUBE010000122.1:0-7185 GCA_964249215.1 uncultured Rhodopseudomonas sp.
CGGTTCGCCCGAGCGGCCACGCCGCCGGCGCCGCCGCTTGCGCTTGCGGCCGTCGGAGTCGGTATCGCCGTCGCCGGCTTCGCCCGCCTGCTGATCGTCGGCGACGCCCACGGTCTCCTCGGTTTCAATCTCGGCTTCGCCCTCGAAAGTCTCCTCCTCGTCATAGGGCTCGTCGACATGCACCGGGAACGCCGCGACCTGTGCGGCGAGCAACGCCTTGGCGGCTTCCAGCGTGTGCACCTGTTCGCCGCGGTCGATCACGAACGACTGCTGCGCGGTCACGGTCGGGTCGGCGATCACCGCGAGGGTGACCTTGAAGCTGCTTTCCAGATCGCGCAGATGCGCGCGCTTGTGATTGAGCACGTAAAGCGCGACGTCGGTGCGGGTGCGTACCACGAGGTTGTGCGTGGCACCCTTCATCAGCAGTTCTTCGAGCCCGCGCAGCAACTGCAGCGCCACCGAGGAGACCGAGCGGACGTGGCCGCTGCCGCCGCATTGCGGGCAGGGCTCGGTCGAGCTTTCCAGCACGCTGGCGCGGATGCGCTGGCGCGACATTTCCAAAAGGCCGAAATGCGAGATGCGCCCGACCTGGATGCGCGCGCGGTCCTGCCGCAGGCAATCGCTCAGCTTGCGCTCGACCGAACGGTTGTTGCGCTTCTCGTCCATGTCGATGAAGTCGATCACGATCAGCCCGGCGAGATCGCGCAGGCGCAACTGGCGCGCGACTTCCTCGGCGGCTTCGATATTGGTCTTGAGCGCGGTGTCCTCGATATGATGCTCGCGGGTCGAGCGGCCCGAGTTGACGTCGATCGACACCAGCGCTTCGGTCTGGTTGATGACGATGTAGCCGCCGGAGCGCAGTTGCACGGTCGGCGAGAACATCGCGTCGAGCTGGCTCTCGACGCCCATCCGCGAGAACAGCGGCTGGCCGTCGCGATATTGCCGCACCGCCCGCACGTTGGACGGCATCAGCATGTGCATGAAGTCGCGCGCCTCCTGATAGCCGGCTTCGCCCGCCACCTGGATCTCGTCGATCTCCTTGTTGTAGAGGTCGCGCAGCGAACGCTTGATCAGCGAGCCTTCCTCGTAGACCAGCGTGGGGGCCTGCGACTTCAGCGTCATGTCGCGCACGGTTTCCCACATCCGGATCAGATATTCGAAGTCGCGCTTGATTTCCGGCTTGGTGCGCGAGGCGCCCGCGGTGCGCAGGATGATCCCCATGCCTTCCGGGACGTCGAGGTCCGACACCACTTCCTTCAGCCGCGAGCGATCCTGCGCCGAGGTGATCTTGCGGCTGATGCCGCCGCCGCGCGCGGTGTTGGGCATCAGCACGGCGTAGCGGCCGGCGAGCGACAGATAGGTGGTCAGCGCGGCGCCCTTGTTGCCGCGCTCCTCCTTGACGACCTGCACCAGCATCACCTGGCGGCGCTTGATGACTTCCTGGATCTTGTACTGGCGGCGCGGACGGAAGGCGCGCTCCGGCACTTCCTCCATGACGTCGTCGCCGCCGACGGATTCCACGATATCCTCTTCGGCTTCATCGCCGTCGTCCTCGTCGTCGTCCGCGTGCTCGTCGGCGTGATGCTCGGCGCCTGATGCCGGGTCGCCGGCATCCGCGGCGCCGGACGGCTCTGCACCGTTCGGATCCTCTGCCGATGCGCCGCGCGCCTGGTCGGACCAGGTCTCGCCTGGCACCACCGGTGCGATCGCGGTCGCCGGATCGAATGGCGCTATCTCGGCGGCTGCATCATGCGGATGCGCATCGTCTGCGTGCGCCTGATCCCCGTCGGCGTGATCGTGGTGATGATCGTCATGGCCGTGGTCGCCGGCGTGCGTCTCGGCATCGCCGTGGCCGGCATGATCTTGGTCGTGTCCGGCATGATCATCGCCGTGGCGGTCGTCGGCGTGATGGTCATCGCCGTGGTGGTCATGGTCATGGTGGTCGGCGCCGTCATGCGCATGCGCCTCGTGGCCGGGTGCGTCATGCTCATGCGTCTCGTGTTCCTGCCCGTCACGACCGGCATGCGCCTCGCTCTGGTCCGCCGGCTGCGGCTCGGCGCCGGCGACGACGTCGCTCTGCACGCGCTCGCCATTGCCGCGGCGGCGGGAGTTGCGATGCCGCGGGCGGCGGCGGTTGGAGCGGTTCTCGGTCTCTTCCTCCTCCTCGCGATGGGCGCGCTCGTCGGCTTCGATCAGTGCCTGGCGGTCGGCGACGGGAATCTGGTAGTAATCGGGATGGATTTCGCTGAAGGCGAGGAAACCGTGGCGGTTGCCGCCATATTCGATGAAGGCGGCCTGCAGCGACGGCTCGACCCTGGTGACCTTGGCGAGATAGATGTTGCCGCGGAGCTGTTTGCGCTGCGCGGTCTCGAAATCAAATTCCTCGACGCGGTTGCCGCGGACCACGACCACCCGGGTCTCTTCCGGGTGGGTCGCGTCGATCAACATTTTGTTGGGCATTTTGGGACTCTTGGCGGCGGAGGGCGCGCATGACGACCGGCGCGTGAAGCGCGGCCGGGTGACGCGACGGTCCACCTGATTCGGGGGTGAGGGGAAGGCCGAAACGCCACCCGTTGCGCCGTGCCGACGGTGAACCCGGGGCGCGCCGGGCGAAGCTGTCGCTTCGCATCGGCGCGGCCCTTGCGTGGGTCCTGGTCGGCATCGCAGTCTGGCGCATCAAGCGTCGGCCCGTCTGAACGATTGGCGGCGATCGGCCGCCTTGTCTTCTTGCTGACGGGCCAGCGCCGCGCCGAGGCGCTCGCCGGCCGTGATCGTCCGTGCCGTGAGGCCGGACCTGTCGGTCATGACGTGCCTGAACCGCCCCTGGCCAAGCTGGACCCGGGACCGGACGCCACCCGGGCTGCAACCGTCGTTTCCTGTCTGCCGCGCGCTGCGCTGGCTCAGGAGGAACGGGCGTGCGCAAAATCCCATCGCGAAGGTTCGGGGGTTTGGCGCTGCACCGGGAGGCTGAACGCGACGCAACCGTAAGTTAGACCGTCAGCATCCGATTCATACGTCGAATGACAGTCGCATGCAAGGGAAGGCGTCGCCGCCCGGCAACACCGCGACGGATTCGGTCATCCGGACTTAAGGTCCGGTTAACCCTGCGGCTCTATTGCGATATCAAGACATCGAGGAGCTGGATTCGTTGTCGGCACGCGCAAGTCACCGTGTTTGCGGAGGCGCAGTTTTAGCGTGGGCCTTGCTATGCGCGTGGGCGTGGCCGGGCGGATTTGCGGACCCTGCCGTGGCCGCGGAACCCGACCCGTCGGTGATAGCGAGCGCGCCGTTTCCGGTGGCCAGCGAGGCTCGCCTCGCCGGTGATGACCGGCAGACCCGCTTCATCCTCGACCTCGATCAGAAAATGCCGGTGCGCGCCTTTGCGCTCGGCGATCCGTATCGCATCGTGGTCGACATCCCGCAGGTGAATTTCCGCCTGCCGGCCGGCGTCGGCGGCAACGGCCGCGGGCTGGTGAAGGCATTCCGCTACGGGCTGGTGATGCCGGGCGGTTCGCGGATCGTGCTCGACCTCAACGGCCCGGCGAAGGTCGCGCAGGCCTACGTGCTCGACGCCGCCAACGGCCAGCCGCCGCGCATGGTGATCGAGATCGAGGCGGTCGAGCGCGCGGCGTTCGCGCCGTCCTCCCTCAGCGACAGCCGCGCCGAATTGCGCCCCGCCGTCGAAGCGGCCGCGGTTGTCGCCGCGCCGCCGCCGCGTGTCGCCGAGATGGCGAGCGTCGATTCGCGACCCGTGGTGGTGCTCGACGCCGGCCATGGCGGGCTCGACAACGGCACGCAGGCGCCGGGCGGCATCGCCGAGAAGAACCTGGTGCTGGATTTCGCGCTGGCATTGCAGGACCGGATCGAGAAGGCCGGCAAATACCGCGTGGTGATGACCCGCAACGACGACACCTTCATTCCGCTTGCCGACCGGGTGAAGGTTGCGCGCGCCCAATCCGCGGCGCTGTTGGTCTCGATCCATGCCGATGCGCTGCCGCGCCACGAAGGCGACGCCCAGGGCGCCACGATCTACACGCTGTCGGATACCGCCTCCGACGCCGAGGCCGCGCGGCTGGCGGAAGCGGAAAACAAGGCCGATGCGATCGGCGGGGTTAACCTCACCGAGGAGCCGACCGAGGTCGCCGACATCCTGATCGAACTCGCCCAGCGAGAAACCCGGACGTTCTCGAACCGCTTCGCGCGCATCTTGATGACCGAAATGAAGGCCTCGGCGCGGATGCACAAGCATCCGCTGAAATCCGCCGGCTTCAAGGTGCTGAAAGCGCCGGACGTGCCTTCGGTGCTGCTGGAACTCGGCTACGTCTCGAACAAGAGCGACCTGCAGCAACTGGTCTCGGAAAGCTGGCGCAGCAGGACGGTCGGATCGGTGGCGCAGGCGATCGACGCTTTTCTCGCCAAGCGGCTGGTTTCGGCCGGCACGCAGAACTGAAATTCGCGAGGCGGCAGCGGGATGATAGCCCTAGTTTGGCCACAGCGCCGGGATTATAAACGCGACGATGAAAAGCCGCGCCGGCCGGCATGAAATCGGCTAGAATCATCGGTGTCGGTGCGCGAATCTGTGATGGCGGATCGTCATCCGGGAAAAGCGCCGCCGCCGCGGCCATGATGAAACGGAAATAGGCGAATGCGTCTGCTGCTGCGGTTCATGGGCTTTCTGTTTGCCGCCGGGACCATCGTGTTCCTGGTCGGCGTCGCCGCCGCCGCCGGCATGATTTGGCACTACTCCAAGGACCTGCCGGATTATTCGCAATTGCAGGACTACGAGCCGCCGGTGATGACCCGCGTGCATGCCGCCGACGGCGCGCTGCTCGGCGAATACTCCAAGGAGCGGCGGCTGTATCTGCCGATCCAGGCGGTGCCGAAGCTCGTGATCAACGCCTTCCTCGCCGCCGAGGACAAGAACTTCTACGAGCACGGCGGCATCGACTACACCGGCATGGCGCGCGCGGCGATGCTGTATGCGCAGAATTTCGGATCGAACCGCCGCCCGCAGGGCGCCTCCACCATCACCCAGCAGGTTGCCAAGAACTTCCTGCTGACCAACGAGGTGTCGTTCACCCGCAAGATCAAGGAAGCCTTGCTGGCGATGCGGATCGAGCGCGCTTATTCCAAGGACAAGATCCTCGAGCTCTATCTCAACGAAATCTATCTCGGGCTCGGCGCCTACGGGATCGCCGCGGCCTCGCTGGTGTATTTCGACAAGTCGGTCAACGAACTCACCGTCGCCGAAGCCGCCTACCTCGCGGCGCTGCCGAAGGCGCCGGCGGCGCTGCATCCGATCCGCAACCGCGACCGCGCCGTCGAACGGCGCAACTACGTGGTCGACCGGCTTTTGGAGAACGGCTGGATCAAGCAGGCCGATGCCGAGAAGGCGCGCAAGGATCCGATGGCGGTGACCAACCGCAGCAACGCCGCGCATATTTTCGCCGGCGAATATTTCGCCGAGGAGGTCCGCCGCGACGTGTTCGAGCGCTACGGCGAAAAGAAACTCTATGAAGGCGGGCTGTCGGTCCGCACCACCCTCGATCCGAAGCTGCAGGTGATGGCGCGCAAGACCATGACCGCGGGCCTCGTCAATTTCGACGAGGCGCAAGGCTGGCGCGGCGCCGCCAACAAGCTCGACATCACCGGCGACTGGGGCGTCAAGCTCGCCGACGTCAAATCGCTGTCGGACATCTCGCCCTGGCGGCTCGCGGTGGTGCTGGAGACCAGCGACCAGTCGGCGCGGATCGGCTTCCAGCCCGGCCGCGAACTCGGCGGCGCGGTGCTGAAGGATCGCCAGACCGGGATCATCACGCTGGACGGCGTGAGGTGGGCGAAGCCGGCTGCCGGCCCCTCGCGCGGCAAGACTCCGGCCGCGGTATCGCAGGTGCTCAGCGCCGGCGACATCATCTATGCCGATCCGCTGCTCGGCAAGGACGGCAACGTGGTCGAGGGCCAGTTCCGGCTGCGGCAATATCCCGAGGTGTCCGGCGCCATGGTCGCGATGGACCCTTGGACCGGCCGCGTGCTGGCCATGGTCGGCGGTTTCTCGTTCGACCAGAGCCAGTTCAACCGCGCCACGCAGGCCTATCGGCAGCCCGGCTCGTCGTTCAAGCCGCTGGTCTATTCGGCGGCGATGGACAACGGCTATACGCCGTCGACCGTGGTGGTCGATGCGCCGATCGAGATCGATCAGGGGCAGGGCGCCGGCGTGTGGCGGCCGGAGAACTATTCGACCGGCAAGTATTACGGCCCGACCACGCTGCGCAACGCGCTGCAGCGCTCGCTGAACACGGTGACCGTGCGCCTCGCGCAGGATGTCGGCATGCCGCTGATCGGCGAATACGCCAAGCGCTTCGGCGTCTACGACGAATTGCCGAACTATCTCTCCTACGCGCTCGGCGCCGGCGAGACCACCGTGATGCGGATGGTGACGGCTTATTCGATGTTCGCCAATGGCGGCCGCCGCGTGAAATCGACGCTGATCGACCGCATCCAGGACCGCTACGGCCACACCATCTTCAAGCACGACGGCCGCGAATGCCGCGGCTGCGACGCAGGCGACTGGAAGAACCAGCCCGAGCCGCAACTGGTCGACCGCCGCGAGCAGGTGCTTGACGCGATGACCGCCTACCAGATCACCTCGATGATGGAGGGCGTCGTGCAGGCCGGCACCGCGACCGTGGTCAAGGAAGTCGGCAAGCCGATCGCCGGCAAGACCGGCACCACCAACGACGAGAAGGACGCCTGGTTCATCGGCTTTTCGCCGGACCTCGTGGTCGGCATCTATGTCGGCTACGACAAGCCGCGCAATCTCGGCAAGGGCGCGACCGGCGGACATCTCGCAGCCCCGATCGCCAGGGATTTCCTCAAGCTGGCGCTGGCCGACAAGCCGGCGATTCCGTTCCGCGTGCCGGCCGGCATCAAGCTGATCCGCGTCGACGCCAAGTCCGGCATGCGCGCCGGCCCGGGCGACGGCGGCCGCACCATCCTCGAAGCGTTCAAGCCGGGCACCGCGCCGCCGGATAATTACTCGGTGATCGGCGTCGCCGACGCCGACGGCCGCTCGCTCACGGTGTCGCCCGATGCCGATCGCAGCATCCTGCGCCCCGGCACCGGCGGGCTGTATTAGAGCATTTTCACTTTGAACTGACTCGGGATTCCGAGAGGTGGGGTTTGGGG
>CAXUBE010000123.1:0-7162 GCA_964249215.1 uncultured Rhodopseudomonas sp.
AATTAGCTGTGGGAAAATCCGCGTTGGTCGGCTTGCCGGTCGGCACGCTCGGCGCAAGCGCCGCGGTCGCCGGCGCCGCGACGGCCGGCGCGTTCCAGGTCGGCGCATAGCGCAGAATCGTCGCCTCGTAGAGCCGCTCGTCCATGTTGGCCGAGACCTGGCTGTGGTCGCCGAGCGATCTGTAGGCCGCGCATTCGGAGGGCTGACAATGGTCGCGCGCCGACAGCACATAGGCCACAAGGCCGTAGCGGTCGCGCTCGATCGAGCGGCGCAGCCGCTCCAGGTCGGGCGTCATGCTCCTGCTGGCGCCGGCGATATCGCCGAGCGCGGTCAGCATGGTGAGCCGCGCCGCGGCATAGGACACCGCGGCGGCGGTGGCATCCGGCGATCCGAACAGCACCTTCTCGCATGCCGTCAGCACGGTTTCGCCGGCGAGGTCATCGATGCAGGCCAATGCCGGCACCGCCATCGCGACCGGCGCCACCGACGTTGCGCCACGCGCGCCCCCGCCGGCGGGACCGAAACCGCGCAGGGTCGCGGTGGCGGCAATGCCGATCGCCAGCAGCGTGATCACGGTCAGCGCGCCGTTGGCGACGGATTTCTCGGCGCGGATCAGGGTGATCAGCAGGATAAGGCCGAAGAACGCAGCCGCGGCCAGCGTCAGCCACATCGGAAAGCTCGGCGAACGCCAAAGCTGATCGATCGATGACGCCCAGGCCCAATTCATCGGCGATTTTCCCCGTCTTCGCCGTCACGTGACGACGGATTTGCGGCGAAACTAACGCAAGCCCGACTCCCCGCTTACGCCGGCACGTTTAAGCCAGCCGCGGTACGGTCGGATCAGGCAATCGGCGCGCTTCCGACAGATCATGCCGGCGAGGACGTCAGCCGATGTCGAGCTGGCTTTCCTTGGCGACGCGTTCGAACGCTTCGGTGGAGCTTTTGATGCGATACTGGCAATCGTCGCCGTCGGTCGGCAAAAGCCGGACCACCTCATAGGTGCCGCTGGCAGCCGGACGCGCGACATTGCTCGCGGTGAAATAGACGCTCTCTCCAACGATATATTTGTGCTTCAACGGACACTCCATGGCGCCACAACAATGCCGGCATGCCCACGGTCCCGCTGCAATACCGGCTTAAAGTCGAGGCACCCTATAGCATGGCGGGAGTTCGTTTGGCCAGCTTTTAGCGACCGATCGGCATGCGAATCGGTCGTTAAATCAGAAACATAGGCGCCGGCATCGATTAGTCATGCTTAACGTCCGAGCATGGTTGCCATGCAGTCAATCGACCTCGAATTTCGCGATCAGAGTGGTCTCTGCCAGGCCGTCGTCGGTCCATTGCCGGAACGCCGGCAACGCCTGCATGGCCGCCATATAGGCCGCAACCTCGGTCGAAACCGGGATCGCATAGCTTCGAAAACGGTGGACCACCGGGGCGTACATCGCGTCGGCGCCGCTGAATCGGCCGAACAGATACGGGCCGTCGCCTCCGTAGCGCCGACGGCACTCGGTCCAGAGCTGCTGGACGCGGGAGATGTCGGCCTGCGCCGCCGCCGAGAGCGGCTTTGCGCCGATCGGCCGGTGCAGGTTCATGCCGCATTCGCTGCGCATCGCCGCGAATCCGGAATGCATCTCGGCGCAGATCGAGCGGGCATGGGCGCGCGCGGCGCGATCGTCCGGCCAGAGCCGCGCGTCAGGAAATCTCTCGGCGGCATATTCAATGATCGCCAGCGAATCCCACACCGTCACGTCGCCGTCGATCAGCACCGGCACCTTGCCGGAGCGGGTGAAGCCGAGGATGCGCTGCTTGTCGGGGTCGCCGGTGTAAAGCGGGATGAAATGTTCTTCGAATGCGATGCCGGCCGCGCGCAGCGCGACCCACGGCCGCATCGACCATGACGAATAGTTCTTGTTGCCGATCACCAGCGTGAGCGTCATGGCGGTGTTCCCCGATTGCGACGCGCATTTGACACGGCGTCTTCGCGGCGGGCAACTCGGCGCGCCGGCGGCGCACAAGGACCCGACAATTTCCGCGGCGTCTATCGGCCCGCCCTGTCGCGGCAGGATTGACGCGTCTAGCGCAGGCCGAACCACAGCGTCGCGATGCCGAGAAACGAGAAGAAACCGACCACGTCGGTGATGGTGGTGACGAAGGTGCCGGACGCGACCGCGGGATCGGCCTTGACCCGGTCGAGCACCATCGGAATCAGGATGCCGCCCAGCGCGCCGGCGATCAGATTGCACACCATGGCAAGACCGATCACCACGCCGAGCGCGGGAATATGAAACCACGCCACCGCGGCGATGCCGGTGATCACCGCAAAAGCGAGGCCGTTGACGAGGCCGACCAGCCCCTCGCGCAGCACCACGCGCAACGCATTGCTGGGGCCGAGTTCGCGCGTCGCCAGCGCCCGCACCGCCACCGTCATGGTCTGCGTCGCGGCATTGCCGCCCTGGCTTGCGACGATCGGCGCCAGCACGGCAAGCGCCACCATCTTTTCGAGCTGGCCCTCGAACAGCCCCAGCACCGACGACGCCAGAAACGCGGTCGCGAGATTGACCAGCAGCCAGTTGAAGCGCGCGCGCGCGATGGTCCAGACATTGTCGGACAGTTCTTCGTCGCTGGTGACGCCGCCGAGCGCCTTGAGGTCTTCGTCGGCCTCCTCCTCGATGACGTCGACCACGTCGTCGATGGTGATGACGCCGACCAGGCGGTTGCCGGTATCGACCACCGGCGCGGCCACGAGATTGTATTTGCCGAACAGCCGCGCGATTTCCTCCTGGTCGTCGGCGACCGAGACGCGGCGCCGATCCTCGTCGATCAGGTCGGCAAGCGGCACGTTGCGGTGCGAGCGCAGCAGCGCGTCGAGCGCGATCGCGCCGTGCCAGTGCTGCGCGGCGTCCACCGCGTAGATTTCATAGAACCGCTCCGGCAGGTCGGCCTTCTCGCGCATGAAATCGATGGCCTGCCCGACATTCCAGTCCGGCGGCACCGCGATGAACTCGGTCTGCATGCGGCGGCCGGCGGAATTCTCCGGATATTCCAGCCGGCGCTCGAGCGCGTCGCGCTCCGAGGGCGGCAGCTTTTCGAGGATTTCCTCCTGGTCTTCCTCGTCGAGGCCTTCCAGCAATTCGACCGCGTCGTCGGAATCGAGTTCGCGCATGCCCTCGGCGACGGTCTCCGGCTCCAATTCCTCGAGGATTTCCTCGCGGACCGAATCGTCGACCTCGTTCAGCGCCGAGAAGTCGAAGTCCGCGCCGGTCAGTTCCACCAGGCTGACGCGGTCGTCGGGGTCCAGCGCCTCGATCAGGTCGCCGAGGTCGGCCTCATGCAGTTCGGCGACAATGGCGCGCAGAAAGGCCGCGTCGGCGGTCCCGACCGCGCGTGCGACCGCCGTGACGAATTCGGCCCTGATCTCGCCATCCTCGTCCCGCATCGGGAGATGGTCGAGCACGGCGCCGTCGGCGTGCAGCGCCGTATCCGTGTCATCGGCCATGGCGCACCTCGCGGGGTTACAGGATTTGCCGGATGCGGCGCGACGCGGCCCGGGGTGGCGTTGTCCGGCGCGATACCCGTTCGGTCTGGCAATACCCAATCGGCGACGCAAAGTGCAATCTTATTTGTCGCGGCACGAGCGCAGCGCCGTCGGAGAATCGTCATGATCGTCCCGAAGGCCGTCGCTCTGATCGCCCTGCTCGGCTTTGCCGCTCAGGCTCATGCCGCCGATTGTCCAAGGGCTGGCACGCTCGGCACCTCGCGCGTGATGGAGGTGGACGCCGGGAAAACTCCGCGCGTCGGGCTGCAGAGCTTTCCCGATACGCTGCCGCTCGAGGATCACGAAGTGGTCCTGACCTTCGACGACGGGCCGTGGCCGCCGACCACGACCAAAGTGCTGGCGGCCTTGGCGGCGGAATGCGTCCGCGCGACCTTTTTCCTGATCGGCAAATCCGCATCCGAACACCCGGCGCTGGTGCGCCGGATCGCCGCCGAAGGCCACGGCATCGGCCATCACACCTTGTCGCACCGCAGCTTGAAGCGGATTCCCGAAAGCCAGACCGTGGACGAGATCGACCGCGGCATCGCCGCCGACGAAACCGCGCTGAACGGCCGCGCGACCGGCGTGCCGAGCACGCCGTTCTTCCGGTTTCCGGGATTCGAGTCGACGCCCGCGCTGTTGGACCTGCTGCAATCGCGCGGCATCGTGGTGTTCGGCGCGGACCTGTGGGCCAGCGACTGGAACCCGATGACGCCGCCGCAGCAACTGAAGCTCGTTACCGACCGGCTGGAACGCGTAGGCAGAGGCATCATTCTGTTTCACGATCCGAAGCAACAGACCGCGGCGATGATGCCGGCTTTCCTGCGCTATCTGCGCGACAACCGCTACCGCATCGTGCATATCGTGCCGGCGGCGGCGGCGAGCACCGCCGCCGCGCCGTGACGCGTCGCCGCGCATGGCCACGGTTAATGCGGCATTCATGCGCCGCGGCTAGATTGCGCGCCCGGGCTGCGGTTTGATGGATCGATGCGACGTATGACGACGGCCCCCATGCGCCCCGATCCTGCGCTGCCTTCCCGATCACCGACGTGGCCGATGCTTTGCTGCGGCCTCGTCGCCGCGACGATCGCGGCGTCATCGCCGGGTCGCGCGGAAGACTGTCCCGGTCGCCGCGACGCGCTCGGCACCTCGCGCACGCTGGTGGTCGATCCGCGCGAACATCCCCGCATCGGCACCATGCAATATGCCGAGACGCTGCCGCTCGACGACCACGAGGTGGTGCTGACCTTCGACGACGGGCCGTTGCCGCGCAACAGCGACCAGGTGCTCGCGATTCTCGCCGAGCAATGCGTCAAGGCGACGTTCTTCATCGTCGGCCGGATGGCGCATGAATTTCCCGAACACGTGCGCAAGCTGCGCGACGCCGGCCACACCGTCGGCACCCACAGTCAGAACCATCCGCTGAGCTTCGACCGGATGAGCGTCGAGCGCGCCCGTCAGGAAATCGATGACGGCATCGCGTCGACGACCGCGGCACTGGGCGAGCCTGCGGTGCTCGCGCCGTTCTTCCGGATTCCCGGACTGCTGCGCGCCGAAGGCGTCGAGACTTATCTGGCGTCGGAAGGCATCCAGACCTGGAGCGCCGATTTTCCCGCCGACGACTGGCGCCACGTGTCTTCGGCCAGGGTCTATGATCTGGCGATCAGGCGCATCGAGGCAAAGGGCAAGGGCATCCTGCTGCTGCACGACATCCAGGCCCGCACCGTCGCGGCGCTGCCGCGCATTCTGCATGAATTGAAGGCGCGCGGTTACCGCATCGTCCACGTCGTCCCGGCAACCGCCGAGCGGCCGAAGACGCCGACCGATCCCGGCCAGTGGCAATTGCATCCGGTGTCGGAAAGCGTTGCGATCTCGCGCTGGCCCAACGTGCCGAGCTTCGCATTCGGAAACGTCGACAGGCTGCCGGCGCCGCAGATGTCGGATTTCGAGCCGGACGGCATGCCGCTGCTGCTCGCAGAGTCCGGCCGGTCGAAGCGGCTGCCGCACGGGGCCGTGCCGTTGCCGGAGCCCGCGCCCTGGCCGCGGCTGGTGCCGATCGCGCAGGACGACGCCATCAGCCTGCCGGTGCCGTCATCCGACGTGTTCGAGATCGCCGAACGCCGTCACGTGTGGCGCGCCGAGGACGACATCGGCGGCTCCTCGATCACCATCGATCCGTCCGCCGCAGCGCGGCCGATCAGCGGCAGCGTGGCGATCACCGACACCAATCTGCAACGCGGCCCGGTGATGTCGCGCTGAGCGCTATCGACTTCGCAAAATCGGATCGAGGTCTGGTGCGCTCGGAGGGACTCGAACCCCCACGATTTTACTCACTGCCACCTCAAGGCAGCGCGTCTACCAATTCCGCCACGAGCGCTTGAAAAACCGGGATCAGGGCGCCTGCCCGACCGGATCGTCGGCGCCATTTAACAAATCGGCCTGAGGGCGACAAGGCGCTTATCGGTGGTCCGGCGAGCGCGGCAGCATCTGCTTGACCTCGACCGCGATCCGGTTGCGATCGACCAGCACCATACCGCTTGCGACCGGCATGTTGTTGGCGAGGATCTTGACCTCGTCGGCCTCGGTGGCGTCCAGTTCGATGATCGCACCGCGGCTCAGCCGCAGCACCTGATGCACGGGCATCGAGGCGGTCCCCAGAACCACCATCAGATCGACCGAAACTTTATCGAGCGTTGGCACTGCGGATCGCACTCACGGACTTGCGAAATGGCTGCATTTCGACAACACCACGTTATGGTTAGCCAATGATTAACGACCGGGAATCGATCGATCCGCAGATGCGACGGCGCCTCGCAGGCGCGCCGGGTCGCCTCGAATGGCGGATATCCGACGCGCCGGTGCCTTATCCGGATGCGGTCGCAGCGATGGAAGCCCGCGTCGCCGCGATCGCGGCCGGCGATCGTCCCGAACAGGTCTGGCTGCTCGAACATCCGGCGCTCTACACGTCGGGCACCAGCGGACAGGCCGGCGATCTGCTGGATCCGCGGTATCCGCTGTTTCACACCGGGCGCGGCGGCCGATTGACCTATCACGGGCCGGGCCAGCGGGTGGCCTATGTGATGCTCGACCTCAAAGCGCGACGTCCCGACGTGCGCGCCTTCGTCGCCGCGCTCGAGCAATGGATCATCGCAACGCTGAAAGTCTTTGGCATCGAAGGCGAACGGCGCGAGGACCGGGTCGGGGTTTGGGTCGCGCGTCCCGACAAGGGCGCTGGCTTCGAGGACAAGATCGCCGCGATCGGCGTGCGGCTGCGGCGCTGGGTCTCGTTCCACGGCATCGCAATTAATCTGGAGCCCGATCTGCGCCGTTTCTCCGCGATCGTGCCGTGCGGCGTCGACGACCCGCGCTACGGCGTGACCAGCCTGCACGATCTGGGAAAACGTATCACGATGGCCGAACTCGACCAGGCGCTGCGGCGCTCGTTCGACGAGGTATTCGGGGGCGTTCACAGCGTCGGAAGCACCGAGAACCGTTCGCCGGCCGTGCGAAGCGCGAGCGCGTCGGCGTCGGCCGCCTCATCCTGAACGCGGTCGACTCGCGCCGCGGTCGGCCCGCGGCGCAGTCGCGCGACAATAGCGGCCACCGCATCGCTCGGGCCGGCGA
>CAXUBE010000124.1:0-4703 GCA_964249215.1 uncultured Rhodopseudomonas sp.
GCTCTCGAGGTCGGTGCCGAACGGCTTCTCCATGATGACGCGCGCCTTGTCCGCGAGCCCCGCGTGGCCGAGCATTTCGACCGCGGCCAGCGCCGCGTTGGGCGGCACGCTCAGGTAGCACAGGCGCCGGCTCTCACCCGAGAAGGATTTCTCGGCTGCTTCCGCGGCGGCTTCCAGCGCTTCGGCTGTCACCGGCTCGGTCGGCCCGGTCGCGATCAAACCGGTCGCGACGCTGGCCTGTCCGATCGTCTCGGCGCTCGACCGCTGGCTCGCGGAGGCGGTGCAGCCGGCGGCGATGCGCTGGTTCGGTGCCCGCGTGGTCGAGATCAAGCAGATCTCGGCCTATTCGTGCCGCGGCATGAACGGCAATGCGCACGCGCATATTTCCGAGCACGCTTTCGGCAATGCGCTCGACATCGCCGCGTTCATGCTGGCGGACGGCCGGCGCGTTTCGGTCAAGGACGGCTGGAAGGGCATGGCGGAAGAACAGGGCTTCCTGCGCGACGTGCAGGCCTCGGCCTGCCAGCAATTCAACACCGTGCTGGCGCCCGGCTCGAATGTCTACCACTACGATCACATCCACGTCGACCTGATGCGCCGCTCCAGCCGCCGCGTCATCTGCCAGCCCGCCGCGGTGTCGGGCGAGGAAATCGCGGCGCGGGTTTCGCAGCGCAATCCCTATGCGGGCAATGCGCCGGCAGTGACCGGGTCGCTCGGCGGACGGCATGTGCCGCCGCCGAACCGGCGCGGCCGCGACGAGGACGACGACCTCGACGATTAGCGTGCGGCGCGCGGCGGCGTGCGATATGCCGCCAGAAACACCCGCATCGCGCTGTCGACGACGGAGTCGATTTCCCCGGCCGTCGGCGGCGGCTTGGCCTGGAAGATATAGGCCTGGAACAAGGTCGCCTGGCACATCTGCATGAATTGCGAGGACGCCAGATTGCAGTCCTCGATGGCGAGTGCGCCGTTGCAAACTTGCGCCGCGAGATATTCCGCGAACCGCCGGACCGTCAGCTGGATGACGTTTTCATAGAAGCGCCGCCCGACCTCGGGCATGCGTTCGGCGATCGCCATCACCGTGCGGGTGGAGGAGCCGCCGCCGGGCCGGCACAGCAGTTGGATATAGGCGGTGCCGAACTCCCTGAGGGTCGTTTCGACGTCGCGGGTGACGTCGAAATTGAACGCGGCGCGGCCCTGCTCCAGGACCTCCTGCTCGACGATGGCCTCGAACAGCCGGCACTTGTCCGCGAAATACACATAGAGCGTGCCCTTCGAAACCCCGGCCGAGCGCGCGATCTCGCCCATGCTGGCGCCGTCGAACCCCAGATTCATGAATACCGCGCGCGCGCCGTCCAGGATCTGGCGCCGTTTGGCGCTGTCGTCCTCCTGGCCCGGCGGGGCGAGCGAAGTCAGCGTCGCAACCATTGGTTCAGCTTGTCCCTAAAAACTTGGCGGAGCCAACACCTTGGAAAGTGTCGCCCGTTATCGTGATAGGTGAAAGAAGATACCTTGACCGAACCGTTCGGTCAATGGTAATAACGGCTGATCGAAGACCCGGCGCCCGGATGTTCGATTGGAAGACAGGAGGCCCTGATGGCCGCACGCGACCATGCTGCCCGCATTATCCGCCCCGAACAGGATATCGACGCGGTGCCCTCACCGGCGAACGGGCGGGTGCAGGCGGAGGCGCTGCGGACCTTGCTCGACGAGTCGGCGCGCCGCGCCAATGAGCCGGCCGTGCCCCGCATTGAAAGTCCCGCGCCGCAGTTGCCGGGCGGCGTTGCCCCGGCAAATGCCGCCACGGCCGCGCCGAGCGGCGGCAAACGCAAGAAAATTCTCATCGCCGTCGGCGCGCTGCTGGCGATCGCCGCGGCGGTCTACGGCGTGAACTACCTGCTTGTCGGGCGTTTCATGGTCGGCACCGACGACGCCTATGTCCGCGCCAACAACACCACGCTCGGCGCGCGGGTGTCCGGCCACATCGCCGCGGTCGTGCCCGGAGACAACGTGCCGGTGCATGCCGGCGACGTCGTATTCCGGATCGACGACGGCGATTACAGGATCGCGGTCGACGCCGCGCGCGCCAGGATCGCCACCCAGCAGGCCACCATCGACCGGATCGGCCGTCAGGTCGTCGCGCAGCAGAGCGCGGTCGAACAGGCCGGCGCGCAACTGGTATCGGCCGATGCGGCATCGAAGCGCGCGCAGCTCGATTTCGACCGCCAGGACGCGTTGAGCACCAAGGGCTTTGCTTCGCGCGCCATTTTCGAGACCTCGCAGGCCGGTCGCGACCAGGCCGCGGCCTCGGTGCTTGCGGCCAAGGCCGCGGCCGACGCGGCGCGCGACAACGTCGAGGTGACCAAGGCGCAGCAGAGCGAGGCGAGGGCGCAGTTGCTCGAACTGCAGAGTTCGCTCGCCAAGGCCGAGCGCGATCTGGAATTCACCAATGTCCGTGCGCCGGTGGACGGCATCTTTTCGAACCGTCTGGTCAACACCGGCGACTTCATCCAGGCGGGCCAGCGGCTCGGCAACGTCGTGCCGCTCGACGACGTCTATATCGACGCCAATTTCAAGGAGACGCAATTGCGCCGCCTGAAGGCGGGTCAGACGGTCGACATCTCGGTGGATGCTTTCGGCAACCGCGCCATCCAGGGCACGCTCGACAGCCTGTCGCCTGCCGCCGGCGCGGTGTTCACGCTGCTGCCGCCCGACAACGCCACCGGCAACTTCACCAAGATCGTGCAGCGCGTCCCGGTACGGATCAAGGTGCCTGCCGAGGTGGCCAAGGAAAACATGCTGCGTGCCGGCATGTCGGTCTATGTCAGCGTCAACACCAAGCCCTGATCGGCGCAGGCCGTTGCGCCGCGCCTGATCCGACCGGACTTCGCTCATGGCGGCTTCCACCACAGCATCGGGAATGAACGCGCCGGCGGCTGCCGGCGCGGCGTCGGAAAAGATTCCGCCGCGGCGGCTGTTCGCGTTCCTGATCATGGTGTTCGGCATGTTCATGTCGATCCTGGACATCCAGATCGTCTCGGCATCGCTGTCGGAAATCCAGGCCGGCCTGTCGGCGAGCTCGAGCGAAGTCTCCTGGGTGCAGACCGCCTACCTGATCGCCGAGGTGATCGCGATTCCGCTGTCGGGGTTTCTGTCGCGCGCGCTCGGCACCCGCATGCTGTTTGCGATCTCGGCGGCCGGCTTCACGCTCGCGAGCTTGATGTGCGGCTTCAACTCGTCGATCGAGCAGATGATCGTTTGGCGCGCGATCCAGGGCTTCCTCGGCGCCGGCATGATCCCGACGGTGTTCGCGTCCGCCTATACGATTTTTCCCCGCTCCAAATTCCATATCGTGGGCCCGATCATCGGCCTCGTCGCCACGCTCGCGCCGACCATCGGACCCACGGTCGGCGGCTACATCACCGATCTGATGTCGTGGCATTGGCTGTTCTTCGTCAACGTCATTCCGGGCATCGGCATCACGATCGGCGTGCTGGCGCTGGTCGATTTCGACGAGCCGCATCTGGAATTGCTGCAGCAGTTCGACTGGTGGGGGCTGGGCTTCATGGCGGGCTTCCTGGGCTCGCTCGAATACGTGCTCGAGGAAGGCGCGCGCAACGACTGGTTCAGCGACACCTCGATTTTGGTGTTCGCGGTGATCTGCGCGGTCTCGGCGGTGGCGTTCTTCTGGCGCGTGCTGACGGCGGCCGAGCCGATCGTCGATATCCGTGCCTTCGCCAACCGCAATTTCGCGCTGGGCTGCACGTTCTCGTTCTGCGTCGGCATCGGCCTCTACGGCCTCACTTACGTGTATCCGCGCTATCTCGCCGAAGTCCGCGGCTACAGCGCGCTGATGATCGGCGAAACCATGTTCGTGTCCGGCGCGGCGATGTTTCTGTCGGCGCCGATCGTCGGCCGGCTGATGCAGAAGGTCGACATGCGGGTGCTGATCGCGCTCGGCCTCGTGCTGTTCGCGATGGGCACCTGGCAGATGACCTGGATCACCCGCGATTACGATTTCTACGAATTGCTGGTGCCGCAGATCTTCCGCGGCATCGGCATGATGCTGGCGATGGTTCCGGTCAACAATATCGCGCTCGGCACGCTGGCGCCGGACCGCGTCAAGAACGCCTCGGGGCTGTTCAACCTGACCCGCAACCTCGGCGGCGCGGTGGGGCTGGCGCTCATCAACACCGCGCTCGACAACCGCACCGATTTCCACATCTCGCGGCTGCACGACAAGGTCAACTGGGGCAACGCGATGGCGGTCGAGACGCTCAACTCGTTCACCCAGAAATTCCAGGGCATGGGCGACGCGGCGTTGATGGCGATGAAGCAGCTCAATCAGATCGTGCACCGCCAGGCCGTGGTGATGAGCTTCGGCGATTCGTTTTACATCCTGACGTTCTTCTATCTCGGCCTCAGCGTCATGGTGGTGCTGCTGGCCAAGCCCGCCAACCCGGCATCCGCGCCCGGCGGACATTGACCGCCGCATGGCGAGGGGTCCGGCGTGTCGCGCCGGACCCCTCATGGGCATGCTTCCCGAACAGGTATCAGCCGGCCTGTAAGCCGGGTTCTGGAGGGCATCGCCTGCTTGCGCAGCCGATGCGCGACGGCCATTCCTCTGGGACAACGTTTGCACGTTGCCTCGAGCAACCTACCCGGACGGCGAGCCTGACATCGCCCTGCGGCGTTATCGCCTT
>CAXUBE010000124.1:4803-7136 GCA_964249215.1 uncultured Rhodopseudomonas sp.
TCCCTGGGGTCGCCCCCGCCGGACGTTATCCGGCACCGTATGTCGATGGAGCCCGGACTTTCCTCCCCGGCCGCCTTTCGACGATCGCCGGAGCGGCCGTCCGGCCGACTGACCCGCATGGCATGACGGCTGCGCTGCGCGGCGTCAAGGGAGCACGCGCGTCCTGCGAATCCGGCTAACGCGCGGCGAGGGCGCCGATATCGCGCGGAAGGCCCGCGCATAGCGCCCGCAGGGTCGACAGCGTGGAGGCGTCGGCCACGCCGTCGACGCGCTGCGGCCGGAAATGCCGCTGGAACGCGGTGACGACCTCCATGGTCGGGCCGTCGAACTTGCCGGTCGGCACGACGCCGTAGCCGTAATCCGCCAGCGCAAGCTGCAGCAGCCGCACGTCGTCGCTGACGGCGCCGAGCTTGAGCGCCTCGCCGCGCATGATCGGCGCCGCCTCGACCCAGTGGCCGACGCCGGAATGCGCCAGCGCGCGCCAGGGGAATTTCTCGCCGGGGTCCTTCTTGCGCGACGGCGCGACGTCGGAATGCGCCAGCACCCGATGCGCAGGAATATCGCGGCGCAGAATGATGCCGCGGCACAGCGCGATGACGGCCGCGATCTGCCGCAGCGGAAAGTCCGGATAGCCCCAGTCGTGGCCGCGATTGACGATCTCGATGCCGATCGAGCAGGAGTTGATGTCTTCCTCGCCGGCCCATGCCGCGACGCCGGCGTGCCAGGCGCGCTTGGATTCCGCCACGCTTTGCAGCACGCGGCCATCCTCGAGCACGATGTAATGCGCGGACACCTCGGTGCCGGCGGTGCAGAGCTGCGTCAGCGCGCCCTCGACGTCGGGCATGCCGGTGTAGTGCAGCACGATCATGTCGGGCTTGCGCGCCTTGTTGCGCTCGCCGAAATTCGGCGACGCGACGACGTCCGACACCATCGACGAATCCGGCGTGAACGCGTCCATCTCACCGAGGCCCTTGGGAAGCGGGAGGGCACGCCGGCGCCTGGAATCCAGACCCGTGGCCGCGTACGAACCTGACAACATCGGACGATTCAATCCTGGCGGCATCACGGCACCGGCGCCATTGCGCCAAGCCTCTGCGGTGCTTCGCATTATCCGGCCGTGCCGGACCCGTCGCAATATTCATGTGACACGATTTCGCCATTTTCGGTCGGGTGTGGGCTATCGGCATCACTTTGGTCTGACGCGGCAAGCCAATGATGGTTCGACATTGCCTGAAGGACGGTTAAACCCATCAACGATTTCTTAACGCTAAGTGACGTTACTCGTCGGTGAACACCGAACCGCGGGGCGCGGTAAAGGCCGCATGTGGCGCGCAAACCGATGGCAACCGTTTCAATCCTGCGCGGAGATCCGGATGCGAGGCGGCATGGCTCTGCCCGGATATCGTCGCCGTGTCGCCGCGCGCCGCGCCGCGCAAGCAACCCGGCTCGCGGCCCGATGAGCGGACCGCGTCACATCCCGGTGCTGCTGAAAGGCGTTGAGGCAGCGTTGCGGCCGACCTGTGGCGGAATTTATCTCGATGCGACGTTCGGGGCCGGCGGCTATTCGGCGGCGATCCTCGCCATCTCCGGCACCAGAGTGATCGCGATCGACCGCGACCGCGCCGCCGTCGCCGGCGGCTTCGCGCTGGTGGACCGATCGGAGGGCCGGCTGACGCTGGTCGAGGACCGCTTCTCGAACCTGGCGGAGGTCTGCGCGCGCGAAGGCGTCGGCCTCGTCGACGGCGTCGTGATGGATGTCGGCGTGTCGTCGATGCAGGTCGATCAGGCCGGCCGCGGCTTTTCGTTTCGGCTCGATGGGCCGCTCGACATGCGGATGGGCCATGACGGCCCGAGCGCGGCGGACGTGGTCGCGCGGGCGTCGGAAGCCGATCTCGCCAACATCATCTACATTTTCGGCGAGGAGCGGCATTCCCGCGCCGTCGCCAGGGCGATCGTCGCCGCGCGCAAGGACGCGCCGATCCTCACGACGCGCGCGCTCTCCGACATCGTCGCCAAGGTGGTGTGGGCGAAGCCGGGCGACATCCATCCTGCGACCCGCACCTTCCAGGCGCTGCGCATCTTCGTCAACGAAGAACTCGACGAACTGCATCTGGCGCTCGCCGCGGCCGAGCGCGTGCTCAAGCCCGGCGGCCGTCTCGTGGTGGTGTCGTTTCACTCGCTGGAAGACCGCATCGTGAAGAACTTCCTGTCCGCGCGCGGCAAGCCGCATAGCGGCTCGCGGCATCTGCCGGAGCAGCCGCGGACCGCGCCCAGCTTCAGCATCCTGACCAAGCGCCCGGTGGTCGCGGACGCGGCCGAGCTTGCCGCCAATC
>CAXUBE010000125.1:0-7115 GCA_964249215.1 uncultured Rhodopseudomonas sp.
GATCTACACGGGTTTCGCGAGCTACCTCGCGCGGCGCGGCTGCGCGGTGCTGACCTACGATTATCGCGGCACCGGCGACAGCCGGCCGCGCGCGGTGACCGGGTACAATCAGCCGAAGTCGCTGGTGGGCTTTGAGGCGACGATGGCGGACTGGGCTGCGCTCGACGTCACCGCGGCGGTCGACTGGATGGCGCAGCGCTACGACAGGCTGCCGCTGTCCTATGTCGGCCACTCGTTCGGCGGCCAGGCGCTCGGGATGTTGCCGAACAACACCCGCGTCGCGCGCGCGCTGTTTGTCGCGGCGCAAGCCGGCTACTGGAAACTGATGGCGGCCCCGGAGCGTTATCGCGTGTATGCGATGCTCAATCTGATCGGCGTGCCGCTCACCCGGCTGATGGGCTACGCCAGCGGCCGGGTCGGGCTCGGCCATGATCTGCCGAAGGGCGTATTCCTGCAATGGGTGAGCTGGGTGATGAACGAGCGCTATCTGTTCGGCGACCCGACGCTGACCGCGGTCGCGAACTTTCCGAACTACCAGGGCGCGTTGCGCGCGATCTGTCTCGCCGACGACCCGTGGGCGACGCGGCCCGCGGTCGAATTGCTGTGTTCGGGCTTCACCGCGATCAAGCCGGAAATCGTGAGCGTCGCGCCGGCCGATATCGGGGTTGCGAAGATCGGCCATTTCGGCTTCTTCCGGCCCGAGCACCGCGACACGCTGTGGCGCAATGCTGCCGAATGGCTGCAAGACGAGGGATGAGAGATGAGAGCCGAGATTGCGCTTTGCGTTGCGAGCTACTCGGCGGCCTGCCGCAGGTAGCGCGCGGTCGGCGTACGCATCGTCACGAGTTCTTCGGCCGCGGTCGGATGCACCGCCATGGTGGCGTCGAAATCGGCCTTGGTGGCCTTCATCTTCACCGCGATGCCGATCACCTGGATCAGCTCGGCCGCCTCCGGGCCGACGATATGGCAGCCGAGCACGCGGTCGGTCGCGCCATCGACCACGAGCTTCATCATGATGCGGACCTGGCTGCCGGACAGCGTCGCCTTGATCGGCCGGAAGTCGGCCTTGTAGACGTCGACGTGGTCATAGCGCGCGCGGGCCTCCTGCTCGGTCAGCCCGACGGTGCCGACCTCGGGCTGCGAGAACACCGCGGTCGGAATCTCGGCGTAGTCGACGCGGACGTTGCGCTTGCCGAATACGTTGTCGGCGAAGGCATGGCCTTCGCGAATCGCCACCGGCGTCAGGTTGATGCGGTGGGTGACGTCGCCGATCGCGTAGATGTGCGGCACCGAGGTCTGGCTGTACTCGTTCACGGCGATGCCGCCATTGGCCGGATTGATGCCGACGCCGGTGGTCTCGAGCCCGAGATTGGCGACCGCCGGATGCCGTCCGATCGCGAACATCACCTGGTCCGACGCGACGCTCGCGCCGTTCGACAGATGCGAGGTGAGCTCGTCGCCGTGCCTGTCCACCCGCTCGACCCGGCCGCTGGAGATGATGGTGATGCCCGCCCTCTCCATTTCGGCGCGCAGCGCGACGCGGACGTCCTCGTCGAAGCCGCGCAGGATGTTTTCGTTGCGGCACACCACCGTGACGTCGGAGCCGAGGCCGGCGAAAATGCCGGCGAATTCCAGCGCGATATAGCCGCCGCCGTGGATCAGGATGCGCTTGGGCTGCACCTTGAGGTCGAACACCTCGTTCGAGGAGATCACGTGCTCGATGCCGGGGATCGCCGCGCCATGGTTGGGCGCGCCGCCGGTCGCGATCAGCACGTACCGGGCGCGGACCGTCCCGCCGCTCGACAGCCGCAGCGTGTGCGGATCCTCGAACACCGCGCGGGCCCTGACGACGGCCGCGCCGGATTTCTCGACGTTGCTGGTGTAGATCGCTTCGAGCCGCGCGATCTCCTTGTCCTTGTTGGCGATCAGCGTCGGCCAGTCGAAGCGCGGCGTCGGGATGGTCCAGCCGAAGCCGGCGGCGTCGCGGATTTCGTGATGCACGTGGGAGGCGTAGACCAGCAGCTTCTTCGGCACGCAGCCGCGGATCACGCAGGTGCCGCCGAAGCGGTATTGCTCGGCCACCACGACGCGGGCGCCGTGCCCGGCCGCTATCCTGGCAGCGCGGACGCCGCCCGAGCCGCCGCCGATGACGAACAGATCGGTGTCGAAGTCAGCCATCAACCTGCTCTAGATTTCTTTGCCGCGCTTGCGCATCTCGGAGCGGAACATGCCGTTGACCTCTTCCGCGAAGGCCTGCACCCAGGTGTTCATGTAGCCGAGGCTGGCCTGGATCGACTTCGGCTCCTGCGCCAGCAGCTTCTGGCCGAGCGGCGTCTTGTAGAACGTGACGATATCCTTCAGTTCCTGCTCGGTGAAATCGCTGGCGAATATCTTCGCCATGCCCTCGCCGATCTCCTTTTCGCGGCCGGCGAGATTCTTGACCACCACCTGCGCCACCTCGCCGAGGTCCTTCTGGTAGTTCAGGTTGTTCTGCAGCAGCGCGTCCATGGTGCGCTGGACGAGGTTGGGCACCACGGTCGCATACATGGCGTTCGCGTTCTTCATCGCAAGGATTTCCTTTGCCGCGGCAAGCGCGGCCGGGGACGCCGGCTTGGTCTGGGCGACGGCGCGGTCGGCCGACACCGCAACACCAAGCGCAAAGCCGGCGGCGAACAGGACCTTTATGAGGGACGTCATGGGATTCTCCTGGATTGCGGCGTCATCGCCGGTCGATCGTGCGAATTCCGTCCGGACCCGCTAACATGGCGATGCTGGCGAGGCCGATAAACAGCCCGTGTTCGACCACGCCCGGAATAGCGCAGAGCAGGTTCGCAAGGCGCGGCGCATCGGGAATCTGCCCGAGATGGGCGTCCACGATCCAGTGGCCGCCATCGGTGACGAAAGCATGGCCGTCCGCGCCGTTGCGCCGCTCGATCGCCCCGGCGACGCCGCATTCCTCGAACACCCATTGCAGCGCGCGGCGGGTCGCCGCCAGCCCGAACGGGACCACCTCGATCGGCAGCGGAAACCGGCCGAGCATGTCGACCGCCTTGGTCTCATCCGCGATCACGATCATGCGCCGCGACGCCGCCGCGACGATCTTCTCGCGCAGCAGCGCGCCGCCGCCGCCCTTGATCAGGTTGAGCGCCGGATCGACCTCGTCGGCGCCGTCCACGGTCAGATCGAGCAGCGACACCTGGTCGAGCGTGGCGAGCGGTACGCCGCAGCGGATCGCGTCGGCGCGGGTGGCCTCCGAGGTCGCGACGCCGAGCACGTCGAGCCCGCCGCGCACCCGCTCGCCGAGCAGTTCGACGAAGTGCCTGGCGGTCGAACCGGTGCCGAGGCCGAGCCTCATGCCGTCGCGGACGTGCCCGAGCGCCTGCGCCGCCGCCTGCCGTTTCAATGCATCGAGGTTCATGAGTTCGCCGTCCCGGACCCTGCAGCGCATCTCTAGCGGCGTTTGCGGACCGGGAACAGGGCCGATCGCCGGCAGGCGCCGAGCGTGCCCGTTGCATGATCGCCGCGGGACCGCTAGCGATCTGCGATGACATCCTCTCATCCGACGTCCGCCGGCATCGTGGTGTTCGACCTCGACGGCACGCTGGTCGACACCGCGCCCGACCTGATCAACGCGCTGAACCACATCCTGACGCGCGAGGGCCTGCCCGCGGTGCCGATGGCGGCCGCCCGCAACATGATCGGCCAGGGCGCAAGGCGGCTGCTGGAACGCGGACTCGAACTCGACGGCCGCCACATCGATCCGCAAAGCGTAAGCAAGCTGACCGACGATTTCATCGCGCATTATGCCGAGCATATCGCCGACGAATCGCTGCCCTTCGACGGGACGGAGCGCGCGCTGGACCGGCTCGCGGCCGCCGGATTGCGTTTGGCCGTCTGCACCAACAAGCTGGAATGGCTGTCCAAAAAGCTGCTGGCGAAGCTTAATTTGACCTCGCGATTTGCGGCGATCTGCGGCGCCGACACCTTCGGCGTGTCGAAGCCCGACCCTGCGATCCTGCGCCAGACCATCGCGATGGCGGGCGCCGACCCGGCGCGGGCCGTCATGGTCGGCGACGCCGGCCCCGACGTCGGGGTGGCGCGGCGCGCCGGAATCCCGGTGGTCGGGGTGACGTTCGGCTACACCGAGGTTCCGATGGCGGACCTCGATCCGGACCTGCTGGTCAGCCACATGGGCGAGCTGCCGGAGGCCGTGGCGCGGCTGCTGCCGCACGTTGAGCGGCGCGATTAACGCCCTGATCGGTCGAGGCAATCGTCCCGGCTCGGCCGTTAAGATTAACCAACATTTAACGAATGCGGCGAGCGCGGTTGCAAGCCCTACCGGACGATCCTATGGTCGACGCGGGACTGTGGCGGTTAGCCGCATAATGTGGCGGATGTAACATGCGTCGTGTCGTCGTGATCACCATGGCGGGCCTCGGTTTGGCAGGCTGCTCGTCGTTTTCCATGGATGCGTTTCGGTCCGCGCCGCCGATGGTGAACGTGCAGGTCGATTCCGCCCCGCCCGGCGCCGACGCCCGCGCCTCCAGCGGGTCGGGCTGCAAGACGCCCTGCTCGCTCAGCGTCCCCGCCGCCGATTTCCCGGTCACCTACACGCTGAACCGGTTCCAGACCACCACGGTGCCGGTGCAGGTGATCAACCTGCCGGGCGACCTCAGCACGCCGGCCACCACCACCGTCGATCCCAATCCGGTGTTCGCCGAACTGCAGCCGGCGATCCCCCTGAAGAAGCAGCCCATCAAGATGCGTCCGGCGAAGAAGAAACCGAAGCCCGCGGCGGCGACCGCAGCCCCTGCGGCGGCGGGATCGCCGTTCCCGCCCCCGGCCGCACCCACGCGATAGCAGCAAGACGATTGTGCGCGGCGCGGTTCGTGCCTAAATAGCGGAGAGCCCATCGCTTTCGGGCGAAACCCGCAGCAAGGCGCCGCATGCTCAATGTCCTGCCAGATCGGTCCCGCGTCGCGTCCGCGACGATGACGGATCCGTTCGGCCGCGCCATCAGCTATTTGCGGGTGTCGATCACCGACCGCTGCGACTTCCGCTGCGTCTATTGCATGTCGGAGGACATGACGTTCCTGCCCCGCGCCGACCTGCTGACGCTGGAAGAACTCGACCGGCTCTGCTCGGCCTTCATCGCCAAGGGCGTGACCACGCTGCGGCTGACCGGCGGCGAGCCGCTGGTCCGCCGCAACGCCATGTCGCTGGTACGCGCGCTGTCGCGACATCTGCGCAGCGGCGCGCTGCACGAGCTGACGCTGACCACCAACGGTTCGCTGCTGTCGCGCTTCGCGTCCGAGCTGGCCGATTGCGGCGTGCGGCGGATCAACGTCTCGCTCGACACGCTCGACCCTGCGAGATTTCGCGCCATCACCCGCTGGGGTGATCTCGACAAGGTGCTGGCCGGCATTGATGCCGCGCGCGCCGCGGGCCTCGCGGTCAAGATCAACACGGTCGCGCTGAAGAACACCAACGAAGACGACATTCCCGGCCTGCTGCGATGGGCGCACGGTCTAGGCATGGACATGACTCTGATCGAGGTGATGCCGCTCGGCGACGTCGGCGAACACCGCATCGACCAGTACGTGCCGTTGTCGCTGGTGCGCGCGCGGCTGTCGCAGCATGTCACGCTGTGCGACCTGCCGGACACCACCGGCGGCCCTGCCCGCTACGTCCGCGTCGCCGAGACCGGCGGCAGGCTCGGCTTCATCACGCCGATGACGCATAATTTCTGCGAGTCCTGCAACCGCGTGCGCGTCACCTGCACCGGCACGCTGCATACCTGCCTCGGCCATGACGACGCCTCCGATCTGCGACGGCCGCTGCGCGCCTCGGCGGATGATCAGTCGCTCGGCACGGCGATCGACCGCGCCATCGGGCAGAAGCCGAAGGGCCATGATTTCATCATCGATCGGCGTCACGACCGGCCGAGCGTCAGCCGCCATATGAGCGTCACCGGCGGCTGAACCCGCGTCTCGCGCGCTGCCGTTAACAGGTTGATCGCGCGCCCTTTGCGGATTGTCCATTGACGGCGTGGCGACACGCTGAAATGGTGCCGTCGCTTCATCAGGGCCACAACCGAACGCTGCCTTCGACACAAGAGCGGCATGGCTCCGTGCCGGTTGGAGGGGAACGCGTGGATTTCATCAAGCTATCGAGGCTGATCGACGGCCTGAGCGACGTGTTCGGCTTCATCGCCAAGTGGCTGGTGCTGCTCGCATGCCTGGTGAGCGCCGGCAACGCCGTGATCCGCTATCTGTTCAGCTACAGCTCGAACGGCTGGCTGGAAATCCAGTGGTACATGTTCGGCGGCATCGTGCTGCTCGGCGCGTCGCAGACGCTGAGCCGGAACGAGCACGTCCGCGTCGATCTGCTGTACTCGTCGGTATCGGACAAAGCGAGGCTCTGGATCGACATCGTCGGCTTCACCGTGTTCCTGATTCCGATCAGCGCGTTTCTGGTCTACCTGACCTGGCCGTTTTTCTACGGCTCGTTCGTCTCCGGCGAAGTCTCCAACAACGCCGGCGGGCTGATCCTGTGGCCGATCAAGCTGGTGCTGCCGCTCGGCTTCTTCCTGCTGCTGCTGCAGGGAGTCGCCGAACTGATCAAGCGCATCGCGGCGCTGAGCGGCGCGATCAAGGTCGACACCCATTACGAAGCGCCGCTGCAATGAGCCGCGCGCCTTTCAATCTGGATTAGCGATCGATGTTTTCCTACGGCGTCATGCCTCCGATGATGTTCGGCACCATGATCGTGTTCATGCTGGCCGGATTCCCGGTGGCGTTCACGCTGGCCGCGGTCGGGCTGTTTTTCGGGATACTCGGCATCAATACCGGGCATTTCGATCCGTCGTTTCTGCAGGCGCTGCCGTTCCGCTTCTTCGGCATCATCGCCAACGATCTGTTGCTGTCGATCCCGTTCTTCACCTTCATGGGCGCGATCCTCGAGCGCTGCGGGCTCGCCGAGGACCTGCTCGAGGGCACCGGACAATTGTTCGGCAAGATCCCGGGCGGCCTTGCCTACGCGGTGATCCTGGTCGGCGCGATCCTCGGCGCCATCACCGGCACGGTGGCGGCCTCGGTGATCGCGATGGGGGTGAT
>CAXUBE010000126.1:0-7059 GCA_964249215.1 uncultured Rhodopseudomonas sp.
GCTCGGCTTCGGCCCCGCCGTCGCGCTCGCGCGCAACCCGCGGCTGGTCTATGCGCGGATGACCGGCTGGGGCCAGTCCGGCCCGCTGGCGCATGCGGCGGGGCACGACATCAACTACATCGCGGTGACCGGCGCGCTGGCCGCGATCGGCGCGCGCGAGAAGCCGGTGCCGCCGCTCAACCTGGTCGGCGACTACGGCGGCGGCGCGCTGTATCTCGTGGTCGGGATTCTCGCCGCGCTGCTGGAGGCGCGCAAATCCGGCCACGGCCAGGTGGTCGACTGCGCGATGTGCGACGGCGCCGCGTCGCTGATGTCGCTGTTCTGCGAGCTCAGCGCCGGCGGGCGCTGGCACGACGGCCGCGAGAGCAACCTGCTCGACGGCGGCGCGCATTTCTACGGCACTTATGAATGCAAGGACGGCGGGTTCGTCGCGCTGGGCGCGATCGAGCCGCAATTCTATGCCGAGCTGCGCCGGCTCGCGGAATTGACCGATCCGATCTTCGACCGGCAGATGGATCCGGCGGCGTGGCCGCAGATGAAGCGCGAGCTCGCCGCGGTGTTCAAGACGAAAACCCGCGCGGAATGGTGCGCGATCATGGAAGGCACCGACGTCTGCTTCGCGCCGGTGCTGGCGCTGTCGGAGGCGCCGCAGCATCCGCACATGGCCGCGCGCGAGGTGTTCGTCGCGCATGACGGCATCGTGCAGCCGGCGCCCGCGCCGCGGTTCTCGCGCACGCCCTCGGCGATCCGCAAGACGGTGACGGCGGATATCTCAGGCGTCACGCGGGAATGGAGCGGCGGTCCATAAAAACGCGGCGTCGTCCCCGCGAAGGCGGGGACCCATACGCCGTGTCGTCTGCGGGATTGCATGGTGGCAATTCCGCTCTGGAGCAGCTTCGGATTGCTGTCTCTGCCCTCAGGGTTATGGTCCCCGCCTTCGCGGGGACGACGCTGATTATGACGCTTGGCTGCATATGACGCTTGCCGCTGCATATGACGCTTGCCGCTGCAGAACTCTACGCCGCGCCCTTCAGCGTCAGCACGCCGCGGCGGATCTGGTCCTCCTCGATCGATTCGAACAGCGCCTTGAAGTTGCCTTCGCCGAAACCGTCGTCGCCCTTGCGCTGGATGAACTCGAAGAAGATCGGCCCGATCGCGTTGGCCGAGAAGATCTGCAGCAGCACCTTGGTGTCGCCGCCGTCGACCACGCCCTCGCCGTCGATCAGGATGCCGTTGCGCTCGAGCCTGGCTACGTCCTCGCCGTGCTTGGGCAGCCGGGCGTCGATCCGCTCGAAATAGGTCTGCGGCGGCGGCGGCATGAACGGCAGGCCGTCGGCGCGCAGCTTCTCCACCGTCGCGTAGACGTCGCGCACGCCGCAGGCGATGTGCTGGATGCCCTCGCCGCGATAGGTATCGAGATATTCCTCGATCTGGCCGGCGTCGCCGGCGTCCTCGTTGATCGGAATCCTGATCTTGCCGTCCGGGCTGGTCAGCGCGCGCGAGAACAGTCCCGAGGCGCGCCCTTCGATATCGAAAAAGCGAATCTGGCGAAAGTTGAACAGCTTCTCGTAGAAGCCGGTCCACACGTCCATCCGTCCGCGATGCACGTTATGGGTGAGGTGATCGAGATAGAGCAATCCCGCGCCGGCCGGCCGCAGATTTTCCGCGCCGAGCCAGTCGAATTCATCCGCGAAGGCCGAGCCCTTGGCGCCGTAGCGATCGACGAGATACAACAGGCTGCCGCCGATGCCTTTGATCGCCGGCACGTCGAGCGTCTTCTGCTCGGCGGGCAGATCCGCCGGCTCGGCGCCGAGCGACAGAGCGCGCCGATAGGCCTGTCTGGCATCGACCACGCGAAATGCCATCGACGGCGCGCAGGGGCCGTGCGCGGCGACGAAGCCGTGGCCGTGGGTGCCGGGCTGGTCGTTGACGAGGTAGTTGATGTCGCCTTGCCGATACACGGTGATCGCCTTGCTGCGATGGCGCGCGATCGCCGTGAAGCCCATCAGCCTGAACAGCGCGTGCAGTTGCTGCGGATCGGGATGGGCGTATTCGACGAATTCGAAGCCGTCGGTTCCCATCGGATTGGCGTCCGAGATCGTGGCCGGCGGCGCATCGTGCGGAAACGGTCCCATGGCGAGGCTCCTGTGCGAATGGTTCTGCGTTCATGCATTGTGGCGCGATCTTCCCGCAAATACCGTGCAAATAGCGATCATCAAAGCTATATTGCGCACGTTCCGTGCATAAAAAGGCGCACTCACGCATGATCTCTCTCGACGGCTTCGACCTCAAGCTGCTCGCCGCATTGCAGGCCGATGGCCGGCTGACCAACCAGCAGCTCGCCGACATCGCCGGGCTGTCGGCATCGCAATGCTCGCGGCGGCGGATGCGGCTGGAAGAGGAAAGTGTCATCACCGGCTATCACGCCGATCTTTCGCCGGAGGCGCTGGGGTTCGGCGTGGTGGCACTGATCAGCATCACGCTCGCCACGCATTCGCCGGACAACGCCAAGAAATTCCGCGCGCTGGTGCAGCGCGTCGACGAGATCCAGGAGGCCTATTCGCTGACCGGCGACGCGGATTATCTGCTCAAGGTGGTGCTGCACGATCTCAAGAGCCTGTCCGACATCGTCAACAACGTGCTGATGCCGCATCAGAGCGTGGCGCATGTGCGCTCGTCGATCGTGCTGGATCGGCTGAAGGAAACCTCGCGGCTGCCGCTGCGGGCGGGGTAAGGTTCGCCGTTGTCGCTCTATTCCGCCGCGAGGATGGTGCCTTCGACCTCGCCGAAGCCGATACGGTAGCCCTCGCCCGCGCACCAGCCGCGGATGCGCAGGCTGTCGCCGTCCTCCAGGAAGGTGCGCCGCTCGCCGTCGCCGAGCGCGATCGGCTCGGCGCCGTTCCAACTGATTTCCAGCAGGCTGCCGCGCTGATGCTTTTCGGGGCCGCTGATGGTGCCGGAGCCGAGCAGGTCGCCGGTCGTCATCGCGCAACCGGACGACGCGTGATGCACGAGCTGCTGCACCGACGACCAGTACATGTATCTGAAGTTGGTGGCGCAGATGCTTGCCGGCGTGGTCATCCGCGCGGTACGCAGCCCGACGTCGAGCGCCAGGTCGTAATTGTTGGCGCCGTGCTGCCGCAGATAGGCCAGCGGCTGCGGATGCTGCGCCGGGCCGTGCACCCGGAATGGCTCCAGCGCCTCGCGGGTCACGATCCACGGACCGATCGAGGTCGCGAACGCCTTGGCCTGGAACGGCCCGAGCGGCACATATTCCCATTGCTGGATGTCGCGCGCGCTCCAGTCGTTGAGCAGCACGTAGCCAAAGATCAGCGCCTCGGCCTGCGTTTCGCTCAGCATCCCGCCCATCGGGGAAGGCTGCCCGATCACCACGCCGATCTCGAGTTCGAAATCGAGCCGCCGGCAAGGGCCGAAGCTCGGCGCCTCGGCGCCCGGCGGCTTCAACTGTCCTCGCGGCCGGCGGATCGGCGTGCCGCCGACCACGACGGTCGAGGCGCGGCCGTTATAGCCGATCGGCATGTGCAGCCAGTTCGGCTGCAGCGCATGGTCCGCGCCGCGGAACATGGTGCCGACATTGCTGGCGTGTTCTTTCGACGAGTAGAAATCCGTGAAGCCCGCGACCGCGAGCGGCAGATGCAGCCTGGCCTGCGCGAGCGGCGTCAGCGCGCGTGCGCGCAGCGCGGCGTTGTCGCGCAGCTCCGGGTGATCGTGGCGCAACAACCGGCTGATCCGCGCGCGGGTGCGCGACCAGACCTCCGGCCCGAGCGCCATGAAGGCGTTGATCGAGGGCTGCGCCAACACGCCGTCCGCCACGTCGAGCAGTCCGGCGGATCGCAGCGCGGCGAGATCGAGCACCTGATCGCCGATCGCGACCCCGACGCGCGGAGTCGTATCCGACGATGTCGAGAACACGCCGTAAGGCAGATTCTGGATCGGGAAGTCCGATTCCGGATCGACAGCGATGAATGAGCGCAGGCGCGGGTCGTTGGGATGCATGGAGCTGCCATTTTATCGGACGCGTCGCAGGCGGTCTTCCCTCTCCCCCTGCGGGAGAAGGTGCCTGAGATGCGAAGCATCGAAGGCGGGTGATGGGTTGAACCTTACGTTCGAATACACACCCCTCACCCGGCTCGCATCTGACGATGCTCACCACCCTCTCCCGCAAGGGGAGAGGGAAGCAAGCGTCGCCGCGGGGTTCTTCCCTCTCCCCTCGCGGGAGAAGGAAAGAAAGGGAGCGGGAAGAAAGAACCCTCACGGCCGCGTCGGATCGAAGCGCTTTTCCAGCCCGTTCCAGCAATCGGCGTAGTCCTGCTGCAGGGTGGCGGATTGCGCGGCGTAGCTGGTGACGCGCTGCGGATAGCGGCTCTCGAACATGAAGGCCATGGTGCCTGTGAGCTTGACCGGCTTCAATTCGCCGGTGGTGGCGTGCTCGAAGGCGTCGCGGTCCGGCCCGTGCGGCAGCATCATGTTGTGCAGGCTGACGCTGCCCGGCATGAAGCCCTGCGGCTTTGCGTCATAGACGCCGTAGATCAGCCCCATGAATTCCGACATGATGTTCATGTGATACCAGGGCGGGCGGAAGGTGTTTTCCGCCACCGCCCAGCGCTCCGGAAAGATCACGAAGTCGATATTGGCGGTGCCGGCGGTCTCCGACGGCGAGGTCAGAACCGTGAAGATCGACGGATCGGGATGGTCGAAGCCGATCGCGCCGACCGGCGAGAAGGTGCGCAGATCGTATTTGTAAGGCGCGTAGTTGCCGTGCCAGGCCACCACGTCAATCGGCGAATGCGGCAGCTTCGTCATCCACAGCGCGCCGCCCCATTTCACGTAAAGCTCGGTCGGCCGGTCGCTGTCTTCGTAGGATGCCACCGGCGTCAGGAAATCGCGCGCATTGGCGAGGCAGTTGGCGCCGATCGGCCCGCGCTCCGGCAGCGTGAAGGCGCCGCCGTAGTTCTCGCAGAGATAGCCGCGCGCCGCGGCATCGAGGATTTCCAGCCGGAATTTGACGCCGCGCGGGATCACCACGATCTCGCCGGGCTCGGCCGCGATCACGCCGAATTCGGTGACGAAGCGCAGCCGGCCCTGCTGCGGCACGAACAGCATCTCGCCATCGGCATTGTAGAAATGCTGGTCGACCATCGATTGCGTGATCAGGAAGATATGCGCCGCCATCCCGGCCTGGGTGTTGACGTCGCCGGCAGTGGTCATGGTGTGGATGCCCTGCAGGAAGGTCTTTTTCTCCTGCGGGATCGGCGCCGGGTCCCAGCGCAACTGCGCGATCGGCAATTCGTGTTCGGGGCAGGGGGCGGAGCGCCACAGCCCGGCATCGGCCCTGGCGAAGCGGCCGGAATGCCGTACCGACGGACGGATGCGGTAAAGCCAGGAGCGCTCGTTGCTGCCGCGCGGCGCGGTGAACGGCGAGCCGGAGAGCTGTTCGGCGTAGAGCCCGTAAGGCGCGCGCTGCGGCGAATTGCGCCCCAGAGGCAGCGCGCCGGGCAGCGCCTCGGTCTCGAACGAATTGCCGAAGCCGGACATGTAGCCCGGCGTGATGTCGCTGCGCGCGGGCAGCAGCGTATCGGGTTTGGTGGTGATGTTCATGTCATGCTCCCTTCGCGTGGCGCCGATATGCGCGCCGCCCATCCGCGGCGCTTACCCCTGCAACGCCGCCCACATTTCACGGTCGCGCTCGGCGGTCCAGATCACCGGATCGTCGATGCCGGAGGCTTCGTCGAACGCGCGCGAGACGTTGAACGGCAGGCAATGCTCGTAGATCGCAAAGCTCGCGAATTTCGGGTCCATCACCTCGCGGCACGCCGCCATCGTCGCCTTCAAATCGCGGCCGCGCGCCACCGAGGTCTCCGCGGCGCCGTACAGCGAGCCGACGAAATCGCGCGTCATCGCGATGGCGTCGCGGCAGGTGCCGATGCCTTGCAGCGCATCGCCGCGGCCCGGCGCGATCGCCTTGGGATTGAAGTCGCGAATCTCGTTCAGCGTGATCGGCCACTCCCGCAGATGCGCGTCGCCGCAATAGCACGCCGAATGATACTCGATCAGATCGCCCGAGAACATCACCTCGGCGTCCGGCACCCAGGCGACGATATCGCCCGAGGTATGCCCGGCGCCGAGCTGCATCAGCCGCACCTCGCGCTTGCCGAGATGGATCGACATCTCGCCCTCGAAGGTCAGCGTCGGCCAGGTCAGGCCGGGAATGCTTTCGGCGTCCTGGAACAGCCGCGGGAAACGGCCGTATTCGGAATCCCAGTCCTGCCGGCCGCGCTCCTCGACCAGGCGGCGGGTCTCCTGCGAGGCGACCACCGCCTGCGCATGATAGGCCGAGGCGCCGAGCACCCGCACGGCGTGATAATGCGACAGCACGACGTATTTGACCGGCTTGTCGGTGACGCTGCGCACGCGCTCGATCACCTTGCCGGCCATCGCCGGCGTCGCCTGCGCGTCGAACACGATGCAGCCGTCGTCGCCGACGATCACCGCCGAGTTCGGATCGCCTTCCGCGGTGAAGGCATAGAGGTCGGGACCGATCTCGGAAAAGGTGATCTTCTTCTCGGCGAGGTCGGTGGTCGATGCGAAGCCCTTGGCCATGGGTGCTGTGTCCTGTTCAAACCGTCAAAATGCTTCGCTTCGCCAGCGCCAGCGCGTCGCGCAGCACGGCGGGATCGCCGATGTGGTTGGCGAGGATCAGCACCAGCGCGGCGTCGAGCGCGGCGCTGCGCGCGTCGCTGACGTCGCGATGCGCCTCGACGATCATGCGGTAGGCCGCGTCGGGATCGGCGAAATTGCTCGCGGTCGACAGCGTCGCGCTCATGCCTTGCATCATGCGTTACCTCGCGCGCGCGCGAGCGCGGCGTCGATCGCGCCCCGCGTCGGATGGCGGAAACGCGCGGCGACGTAGCCGTCCGGCCGCAGCAGATATGCCGCGCCGGGGGAAGCGCCATAGCGCGCGGCGAACATTCCGGCCGCGTCGCGCAGCGGCGCGCCCTCGCCGGCATAGCCGAAGCTGACCCCCGCCGCCTCGATCAG
>CAXUBE010000127.1:0-7045 GCA_964249215.1 uncultured Rhodopseudomonas sp.
AAATCGTCGGCCTCATCGGCCCCAACGGCGCCGGCAAATCGACGCTGTTCAAGCTGATTGCCGGCGTGTTACCGCCGACGCAGGGCTCGATCTGGTTCGATGGCGAGGACGTCACCCGGATGCCGGCGGCGGAACGCTGCCAGCGCGGCATCGCGCGGACGTTTCAGGTGGTCAAAAGCTTCGAGAGCCTGACGGTGATCGACAACGTCATCGTCGGCGCGCTGATCCGCACCACGGTGATGCGCGAGGCGCGGCGCAAGGCGTTCGACGTGCTGGATTTCTGCGGGCTCGGCGCGCGCGCCGACGTGCCGGCCAGCCAGTTGATCCCGTCCGAAAAGCGCCGGCTCGAGGTCGCGCGCGCGCTCGCCACCGAACCCAAGCTGCTTCTGCTCGACGAATGCCTCACCGGCCTGACCCCGATCGAGGCGCAGAGCGGCGTCGAACTGGTGCGCAAGGTGCGCGCCACCGGGGTCACCGTGCTGATGGTCGAGCACGTGATGGAAATCGTGATGCCGCTGGTCGACCGCGCCATCGTGCTCAACCTCGGCAAGGTGCTGGTCGAGGGCAAGCCGACCGACGTGGTGCGGCATCCGGAGGTCATCAGCGCCTACCTTGGGGATCGCCATGCTGTCGGTGCGTGACGTCACCACCGCCTATAAGGGCCTCGTCGCGATTTCCGCGGTCACCATCGACGTCGAGACGGGCGAGATCGTCTGCGTCGCCGGCGCCAACGGCGCGGGCAAGTCGACGCTGATCAAGTCGATCGCCGGCGCGGAGCGTCCGCGCTCCGGCACCGTCACCTTCGACGGCCGGCGCATCGACGGCATGGCGCAGCATCTGATCACCGCGCGCGGCATCGCCTACGTGCCGGAGAACCGCCGGCTGTTTCCGCGGCTGTCGGTCGAGGACAATCTGCGGCTCGGCAGCTACATGTATCGCGGCGCGGCCGACCGCGACGCGCCGCTGAAGCTGGTCTACAAGCTGTTTCCGCGGCTGTCCGAGCGGCTCGCGCAGCGCGCCGAGACGCTGAGCGGCGGCGAGCAGCAGATGCTCGCGATCGGCCGCGCGCTGATGACGCGGCCGCGGCTGTTGATGCTCGACGAGCCCTCGCAGGGCATCATGCCGAAGCTGGTCGACGAGATCTTCGCCGCGGTGAAGCAGATCCGCGACGCCGGCATGACGGTGCTGATCGTCGAGCAGCGCATGGCCGAATGTCTCGACATCGCCGACCGCGCCTACATCCTGCAGACCGGCCGCGTGCTGATGCAGGGCAAGGCCGCCGAGATCAAGGGCAACCCCGACGTGCGCAAGGCGTATCTGGGGCTGTGAGCGGGGCGTCACGGCGCGATCGCTGCCAGATCCCGGCCGCTCGCAACGACGAACGAGAATCGACAAGGAAACCATCGATGCCGCGCTTTGCCGCCAACCTCTCGATGATGTTCAACGAGCATCCGTTTCTCGAGCGCTTCGATGCCGCGGCGAAAGCCGGCTTCACCGCGGTCGAATTCCTGTTTCCCTACGAGCATCCGCCGGAGGCGATCGCGGAACGGCTGGAGCGCAACGCGCTGAAGCAGGTGCTGTT
This sequence comes from uncultured Rhodopseudomonas sp., assembly GCA_964249215.1. Lineage (GTDB taxonomy): Bacteria > Pseudomonadota > Alphaproteobacteria > Rhizobiales > Xanthobacteraceae > CAXUBE01. The sequence continues at coordinate 1,583 of CAXUBE010000127.1, forward strand.
CAATCTGCCGCCGGGCGACTGGAACGCCGGCGAGAAAGGCTTTGCGGCGCGCCCCGCCAAATTCGACGAGATGCGGCAAAGCGTGCACACGGCGCTGCCCTATGCCAAGGCCACCGGGGTGCGGCGGCTGCATCTGATGGCCGGCCTCGCCGACCGCCACGATCCGAACGCGGTGGCGGCGTTCCGCGACGCGGTGGCGTGGACCGCGCACATGGTCGGCGATCTCGGCATCGACGTGATGATCGAGCCGATCAATCCGCGCGACGTGCCGGGATATTTCCTGAACGACTTCGCGTTCGCCCGCGACCTGATCGTCGACCTGAAGATTCCCAATGTCGGATTGCAGTTCGACATCTATCACTGCCAGATCCTGCATGGCGACGTCACCATGCGGCTGCGCGAGATGCTGCCGTGGATCGGCCATATCCAGATCGCCAGCGTGCCCTCGCGCAACGAACCCGACGGCGAGGAACTGAACTATCCGTTCCTGTTCGGCGAGCTCGATCGGCTTGGCTACGACAATTTCGTCGGCTGCGAATACCGCCCGCGCGGCGGCACCCTCGAAGGCCTCGGCTGGTTCAAGCCCTATGCCGGGGTCGGGACGTGACGCCGGCTGTCGATGCGCTCCGTTGCCGCTCGGCCGATCGCCGACGATGACACCGGCACTCAATCAAAGTCTCGTGAGAGCTTTCGACAAATGTCAAAGCTGGCACGTTTGCCGCATCGAAAATTGCGCCGGAATGCCCGCAAGCATTGGCAATTGACGTTCGATTCGGCTAAATCGGCGATGGCGGCGGGAGCTGCCAATCCCGAACCGTGATGTGGAGACCGCCTGACCGATGATCGCGCTGGTCCGTATTGCCTTGAGCCGACCCTATACGTTCGTCGTGCTCGCGCTGCTGCTGCTGATCGTCGGACCGCTGGCCGCGCTGCGCACGCCCACGGACATTTTCCCCGAGATCCGCATCCCGGTGATCGGCGTGATCTGGCAATATACCGGCCTTCCTCCGGACCAGATGGCCGGCCGCATCACCACGCCGTTCGAGCGTACGCTGACCACCACGGTCAACGACATCGAGCACATCGTGGCGAATTCCTATGCCGGCTTCGGCATCGTCAAGATCTTCTTCCAGCCCAATGTCGATATCCGCACCGCCAACGCGCAGGTCACCGCGATCTCGCAGACGCTGCTGAAGCAGCTCCCGCCCGGCGCGACCCCGCCGCTGATCCTGAACTACTCGGCCTCGACCGTGCCGATCATCAACATCGCGCTGTCCGGAGACGGCCTCAACGAGCAGAACCTCGCCGACATCGGCATCAACCAGCTCCGCACCCCTTTGGTGACGGTGCCGGGCGCGGCGATTCCGTTTCCGTTCGGCGGCAAGCAGCGCCAGATCCAGATCGACCTGTTTCCCGGCGCGCTGCAGGCGCTCGGACTGTCCGGCCAGGACGTCGCCAACGCGCTCGCGGCGCAGAACCTGATCACGCCGGTCGGGACCCAGAAGATCGGCGGCTTTGAATACACCATCAACCTGAACAACTCGCCGCTGAAGATCAACGAACTCGGCGACCTGCCGATCCGCGCCGTCAACGGCGCGATGGTCTATGTCCGCGACGTCGCCTCGGTGCGCGACGGCAACCCGCCGCAGACCAACATCGTCCATGTCGACGGCAACCGCTCGGTGCTGATGCAGGTGCTGAAGGCCGGTTCGGTGTCGACGCTGGATATCATCGCCGGCCTGAAGCAGAAGGTGATCGATTACCGCGCGGCGCTCCCCGACGCGCTGAAGATCAACTACATCGGCGATCAATCCTCGTTCGTGCGCGGCGCCATCTCCGGCGTCGCCACCGAGGGCGTGATCGCCGCGCTGCTGACCTCGGCGATGATCCTGCTGTTTCTCGGGAGCTGGCGTTCCACCATCATCATCGCGGTGTCGATCCCGCTGTCGATCCTCGGCGCCATCATCATGCTGGCGGCGATCGGCGAGACGCTCAACATCATGACGCTCGGCGGCCTCGCGCTCGCGGTCGGCATCCTGGTCGACGACGCCACCGTGACGATCGAGAACATCAACTACCATCTCGAAAGCGGCAAGGAGGTGGAGAGGTCGATCCTCGACGGCGCCAACCAGATCGTGGTCCCGGCGTTCGTGTCGCTGCTGTGCATCTGCATCGTGTTCGTGCCGATGTTCTTCCTCAACGGCATCGCGCGGTTTCTGTTCGTGCCGATGGCCGAGGCGGTGATGTTCGCGATGATCTGGTCGTTCCTGCTGTCGCGCACGCTGGTGCCGACGATGGCGAACTATCTCTTGCAGAAGCACGGGCACCACGCCGAGGGCGAGCGTCCGCGCAGCCGCAACCCGCTGGTGCTGTTCCAGCGCGGCTTCGAGGCGCGGTTCGAGCGGCTGCGCGGCGGCTATCACGGCCTGCTCGACCTCGCGCTGACGCGGCGGCCGATCTTCGTGATCGGCTTCCTCGGCTTCGTCATGGTGTCGTTCGCGCTCGTGCCGTTTCTCGGCCGTAACTTCTTTCCCACGGTCGACGCCGGCAGCATCCTGATGCATGTCCGCACCCAGGTCGGCACCCGCGTCGAGGAAACCGCGAACCAGTTCGCCGACATCACCAAGGCGATCCGCAGGATCATCCCGCCCGAGCAGATCGAGACCATGACCGACAATATCGGCCTGCCGATCTCGGGCATCAACCTGACCTACAACAACACCGGCGTGATCGGCTCGCAGGACGGCGACTTCCAGATCAAGCTGAAGGAGGACCACAAGCCGACCGCGCTCTACGTGCAGGCGCTGCGCGAGCAATTGCCGCGGCAGTTTCCCGGCGTCAGCTTCGCCTTCCTGCCGGCCGACATCGTCAGTCAGATCCTGAATTTCGGCGCGCCGGCGCCGATCGACCTGCAGATCCGCGGCAACAACCTCGCCGGCAACTTCGCCTACGCCAACAAGCTGCTGAGCCAGATCCGCCGCATTCCGGGCATCGCCGACGCGCGGATCCAGCAATCGCCGAACAATCCCGGCTTCAACATCGACGTCGACCGCACCCGCGCGCAATATGTCGGACTGACCGAGCGCGACGTCACCAACAGCCTGGTTGTCAACCTCGCCGGCAGCGCGCAGGTGGCGCCGACCTATTACCTCAACCCCGACAACGGCGTGTCCTATTCGATCGTGATGCAGACGCCGCAATACAAGATGGATTCGCTGGGCGCGCTGGAGACGCTGCCGATCACCGCCGTCAACGCCGCGGCCAGCACGCCGCTGCTCGGCGGCGTCGCCAATATCAGCCGCTCGGCCTCCAACGCGGTGGTGTCGCAATACGACATCCAGTCGCTGATCCAGATCTATGCGACCACGCAAGGCCGCGATCTCGGCGCGGTGGCCAACGACATCTACAAGGTGATCGATCAGACCAGGGCCGAGGTGCCGAAGGGCAGCAACGTCGCGCTGCTCGGCCAGGTGCAGACCATGAACAGTGCCTTCTCCGGCCTGCTGTTCGGCCTGCTCGGCGCCGTGGTGCTGATCTATCTGCTGATCGTGGTGAACTTCCAGTCCTGGTCCGATCCGTTCGTGATCATCACCGCGCTGCCGGCGGCGCTGGCCGGCATCGTCTGGATGCTGTTCACGACGCAGACCACGCTGTCGGTGCCGGCGCTCACCGGCGCGATCATGTGCATGGGCGTCGCCACCGCCAATTCGGTGCTGGTGATCTCGTTCGCCCGCGAGCGCTACGCGATCCTCGGCGACCCGGTCGCGGCGGCCTCCGAGGCCGGCTTCGTGCGCTTCCGTCCGGTGCTGATGACGGCGCTGGCGATGGTCATCGGAATGGCGCCGATGGCGCTCGGGCTCGGCGAGGGCGGCGAGCAGAACGCGCCGCTCGGCCGCGCCGTGATCGGCGGGCTCATCTTTGCGACCGTCGCGACGCTGATGTTCGTGCCGGTGGTGTTCAGCATGGTTCACAAAAAACAGCCCGCGCAGGCCGCGGCCCCTTCGGAGACGTTGCATGTCCACTGATGCGAAACCGGTCGATGCCAAGCCGGTGTCCCGCCGCAGGCTCGGCCTGGTCGGGATCGTCGGCCTGTGCGCCGCCGCCGCGATCGTCGTCACCGGCATCATGGCGCGCGCCAGGACCGAAACCGAACTGAAGAACTGGACCGACGACCAGGCGATCCCGACCGTTTCGGTGGCGCCGCCGGATGCCCGTCTGCTGAATGCCACGCTCGATCTGCCGGGCCGGCTCGAGGCCTATCAGCGCGCGCCGATTTTCGCCCGCGTCTCGGGCTATCTGAAAAGCTGGAACGCCGACATGGGCGCGCGGGTCAAGGCCGGGCAGGTGATCGCCGAGATCGAGGCGCCGGATCTGGACCAGCAGTTGCTGCAGGCGCGCGCCGATCTGGTGAGCCAGCAGTCCAGCGCGAAACTGTCGGAAGCAACCCTCAACCGCCGCAAATCGCTGATCGCCTCCAACTTCGTGTCGGCGCAGGAAATCGACGAGCGCAGCGCCGACCTCGCCAACAAGAAGGCCTCCGTCAATTCCGGCCAGGCCAATGTCGAAAGATTGGAGGCGCTGGCCGGCTACAAGAAGATCACGGCGCCGTTCGACGGCGTCGTCACCCAACGCAACACCGACGTCGGCGCGCTGATTTCCGGCGGTACCGGCACCGGGCCGGCGATGTTCGTGATCTCGGACATCAAGAAGCTGCGCGTCTATGTCGACGTGCCGCAGAGTTACGTGCCGGCGATCCGGATCGGCGCGACGGCCGTGATCAGCGTGCCGGACTATCCGAACCGGACATTCCCGGCCACGGTGGAGGCGTCGTCGCAATCGGTCGATGTCGGTTCCGGCACCACGCGGATGCAGCTCGCGCTCGACAATTCGAACAACGAATTGCTGCCCGGCGGCTACGCCAATGTGAAACTCAGCCTGTTGCGCGACGGCGCGCCGCTCCATGTCCAGGCCAGCGCACTGATTTTCAACCAGAGCGGCATCCGCGTCGCCACCGTCGATGCCGACGACCGCATCCGGTTCAAGACGGTCACGATCGCGCGCGATCTCGGCCGCGACATCGAAATCGGCTCCGGTATCGCGGCGGACGATCGCATCGTCACCGCGCCGCCGGACGGCCTTGCCGACGGCGACAAGGTCCGCGTCGCGGGTCCGGCGAACAAGACCGGCAAGACCGAGAAGGTTTCGGAGAAGTAGAACTTCTCCCTCCCCCTTGCAGAGGGAGGTGATCACCCCACCCGCCACTCCAGCAAGCCATCATCCGCGCTTGTAATCTCTCCCCACGAGCCCACCGGCGTGCGGTCCATGTCGGTGAGCGACGCCAGCGTTGCCGCATCCGCGGCCGGTACCCGCGCCAGCGCGCGCGCATCGTTCGCGGTGCGCAGCATCACCACGCCGTGCTCGGCCCCGCCGTTGCGGCGATAGATCACGGTGAAGCTTTCCACC
>CAXUBE010000128.1:0-2175 GCA_964249215.1 uncultured Rhodopseudomonas sp.
GTGTGAGCACCGCGCCGGGCTGCATCTCCTCCCGCGCGACATGCTCGCCGGTCAGCACCGCGGCGAGCGCGCGCGTGGTCGGAATGCCGAGCGCGGCCATCGCCTCGCTGACGATATATTCGCGCAGCACCGGTCCGAGCGCCGCGCGGCCGTCGCCGCGGCGCGAGAATGGGGTGGGTCCGGACCCCTTGAGCTGGATATCGCGCCGTTGTCCGTGGATGTCGATTACCTCGCCGAGCAGGATGGCGCGGCCATCGCCGAGTTGCGGAACGAATTGGCCAAACTGGTGCCCGGCATAGGCCATCGCGATCGAGGCGGCGCCGTCGGGCAGGCTGGTGCCGCCGAGAATCCGCGCGCCCTCCGGGCTGTCGAGCCAGTCGGCGTCGAGACCGAGCTCGGCCGCCAGCGGCCGGTTGAGCTTGATCAGCCGCGGCGCGGCCACCGGCGTCGGCGCGACGCGGGCGAAAAAGCCGCCGGGCAAGGCGGCGTAGCTGTTGTCGAACGGGAAATGAAGGCTCATGCACCGAACATAGGTATCGGGCGCGTTTAGGCAATCATCGCCGCCGCGGCCTTTGAGCGGGCGGCGAACATCGCGAAAGCCAGGTCGGTTGCCGCCCCGGACCGGCTCGGCTAAACCGTCGCCTTTCCGCATGCCGGCGGAACCGCCGAGTCCGCCCTCATGCCGCCCGGATACGTCATGCATCGCTATCGATCTCATACCTGCGGCGCGCTTCGCGACGGCGACATCGGCCACGCCGTCCGGCTGTCGGGCTGGTGCCATCGCATTCGCGACCATGGCGGGCTGCTGTTCATCGACCTGCGCGACCATTACGGCCTGACGCAATGCGTCGCCGATCCGGATTCCCCGGCGTTCAAGCAGGCCGAGACGCTGCGCGCCGAATGGGTGGTGCGGATCGACGGCGAGGTGCGCCGGCGACCGGACGGCACCGACAATGCGGAGCTGCCGACCGGCGCGGTCGAGATCTTCATCACCGCCATCGAGGTGCTGGGCCCGGCCGGCGAATTGCCGCTGCCGGTGTTCGGCGAGCAGGAATATCCGGAAGACATCCGGCTGAAATACCGCTTCCTCGACCTTCGGCGGGAAAAGCTGCATCAGAACATCATGACCCGCGGAGCGATCGTCGACTCGATGCGCCGGCGCAGGAAAGAGCGGGGCTTCTTCGAATTCCAGACCCCGATCCTGACCGCGTCGTCGCCGGAAGGCGCGCGCGACTTCCTGGTGCCGTCGCGGATCCATCCCGGCAAGTTCTACGCGCTGCCGCAGGCGCCGCAGCAGTACAAGCAGTTGCTGATGATGTCGGGCTTCGACCGCTACTTCCAGATCGCGCCGTGCTTCCGCGACGAGGACCCGCGCGCCGACCGGCTGCCCGGAGAATTCTACCAGCTTGATGTGGAAATGAGTTTCGTCGAGCAGGACGACGTGTTCGCGGCGATGGAGCCGGTGATCACCGGGGTGTTCGCGGAATTCGCCAAGGGCAAGCCGGTCACCGAAGGCTGGCCGCGGATTCCGTTCGCAGACGCGATTTCGAAGTACGGCAGCGACAAGCCCGATCTGCGCAACCCGATCGAGATGCGGGACGTCTCCGACCGCTTCCGCGGCTCCGGCTTCAAGGTGTTCGCGCGGATGCTCGAGGAGCCGCGCAACCGGGTCTGGGCGATTCCGGCGCCGGGCGGCGGCAGCCGCGCGTTCTGCGACCGCATGAACTCGTGGGCGCAGGGCGAGGGCCAGCCCGGGCTCGGCTACATCCTATGGCGGGAGGGCGAGGCTTCCTCGGAAGCCTCGGGCGCCGGACCGCTCGCCAATAACATCGGCCCGGAGCGTACCGAGGCGATCCGCGCAGCACTGGGCCTGACGGCCGGCGACGCCGCGTTCTTCGTCGCCGGCGATCCGGCGAAATTCTGGAAATTCGCAGGCCTCGCGCGCGCAAAGCTCGGCGAGGAGTTGAACCTGGTCGACAAGGACCGTTTCGCACTGGCCTGGATCGTCGATTTCCCGATGTACGAATACGACGAGACGGAAAAAAAGATCGACTTCTCGCACAACCCGTTCTCGATGCCGCAAGGCGGACTGGACGCGTTGCTGGCGACCGACGACCCGCTGACGATCAAGGCGTTTCAATACGATATCGTCTGCCACGGCTACGAGATCGCATC
>CAXUBE010000128.1:2185-6956 GCA_964249215.1 uncultured Rhodopseudomonas sp.
CTTCTCGCACAACCCGTTCTCGATGCCGCAGGGTGGCCTCGAGGCGCTGCAGACGCAGGACCCGCTGACCATCAAGGCGTTCCAGTACGACATCGTCTGCAACGGCTACGAGATCGCATCCGGCGGCATCCGCAACCACCGCCCCGAGGCGATGGTCAAGGCGTTCGAGATCGCGGGCTATGGCGAGCAGGAAGTCGTCGATCGGTTCGGCGGCATGTACCGCGCCTTCCAGTACGGCGCGCCGCCGCATGGCGGCATGGCAGCAGGCGTCGACCGCATCGTGATGCTGTTATGCGGCACCACTAACCTGCGCGAGATCTCGCTGTTTCCGATGAACCAGCGCGCCGAGGACCTGCTGATGGGCGCGCCCTCCGAGGTCGGGCCGAAGCAGTTGCGCGAACTGCATATCCGGCTCAATCTGCCGGACGCGAAGTAACTTCGAATTCGGACGGCAGATCGCCGGGGGGAATGAATGGCGTCTTATTCTGAGGACCTGCAAGCCGCGGCGTTGGCGTATCACCGCCTGCCGCGCCCCGGTAAATTCGAAATCCACGCGATCAAGCCGCTCGCTAACCAGCGCGACCTCGCGCTCGCCTATTCGCCGGGCGTGGCCGCGGCCTGCATGGCGATCGCCGCCGATCCCGCTGAAGCCGCTTCCCTCACCATCCGCGCCAACCTCGTCGCCGTCGTCAGCAATGGCACCGCGGTGCTCGGGCTCGGCAATATCGGGCCGCTGGCATCCAAGCCGGTGATGGAAGGCAAGGCGGTGCTTTTCAAGAAATTCGCGGGCATCGACGTGTTCGATATCGAGATCGCCGCCGATACCGTCGAGCGCGTCGTGGAGACCGTCGCGGCGCTGGAGCCGACCTTCGGCGGCATCAACCTCGAGGACATCAAGGGCCCCGAGTGTTTCGAGATCGAGGCGCTGCTCAAGGAGCGCATGAAGATCCCGGTTTTCCACGACGACCAGCACGGCACCGCCATCATCGTCGGCGCCGCCGTGACGAACGCGCTGATGCTCAACGGCAAGAAATTGAGCGAGGTGAAGATCGTCACCGCCGGCGCGGGCGCCGCGGCGATCGCCTGCCTCAATCTGCTGGTGTCGCTCGGCGCGCAACGCGAGAACATCTGGGTGTGCGATCTCGACGGCGTCGTGCATGAAGGCCGCAACACGCTGATGGACCGCTGGAAGGCGGTGTATGCGCAGAAGACCGACAAGCGCGTGCTCGCCGAAGTGATCGGCGGCGCCGATATCTTCCTCGGCCTGTCGGGCCCCAATGTGCTGAGCCCTGACATGGTCGGGCAGATGGCCGACAAGCCGCTGGTGATGGCGCTCGCCAATCCGACGCCGGAAATCATGCCGGAGGATGTTCGCAAAGCGCGGCCCGACGCGATGATCTGCACCGGACGCTCGGACTTTCCGAACCAGGTGAACAACGTGCTGTGCTTCCCGTTCATCTTCCGCGGCGCGCTCGATGTCGGCGCGACCGCCATCAACGAGGAGATGAAGCACGCCGCGGTGGATGCGATCGCGCAGCTCGCGCGCGATCCGCCTTCGGAGGCGGTGCCGGCCGGCCTGAGCGGCGACGAGGCGATGGGGTTCGGCATCGGTTCGCTGATCCCGAGCCCGTTCGATCCACGGCTGATCCTGCGCATCGCGCCCGCGGTCGCGCAGGCCGCGATGGCCTCCGGCGTCGCGACCCGGCCGATCGCCGACTTCGACGATTACCGCGCCCAGCTCGAGCGCTTCGCGTTCCGCTCCGGTCTGGTGATGAAGCCGCTGTTTGCGATGGCCAAGGCGAAGCCGGTCCGGGTCATCTATGCCGAAGGCGAGGACGAGCGCGTCTTGCACGCGACGCAAACCGTGCTCGAGGAAAAACTGGCGCGTCCGATCCTGGTGGGACGACCCTCGGTGGTCGAGGCACGGATCAAGCGTTACGGCCTGTCGATCCGTGCAGGGAAAGATTTCGACCTGATCAATCCCGAGGACGATCCGCGCTATCGCTCCTACGTGCAGTCCTATATCGACGTCGCCGGACGCCACGGCGCGACCCCTGACGTGGCGCGCACCACGATCCGCACCAACGCCACGGTGATCGCGGCGCTGGCGGTGGTGCGCGGCGAGGCCGATGCGCTGATCTGCGGCGTCGAAGGCAGCTACATGCGGCACCTGCGCCACGTCCGCGAGATCATCGGTTTTCAGTCCGGCGCCAGCGATTTCGCCGCGCTGTCGCTTTTGATCACCAGCAAGGGTGCGTTCTTCATCGCCGACACCCAGGTGCGGCCGAATCCCTCGGCGGAAGAACTGGCCGACATCGCCGCGCAGGCCGCGGTCCACGTGCAGCGATTTGCGCTGAAGCCGAAAATCGCGTTCGTGTCGCATTCCGACTTCGGCAGCTACGACACCGACTCGTCGCGCAAGGCGCGCCGCGCCGCGCAATTATTCGCCGAGCGCCATCCCGAGATCGAGGCCGACGGCGAGATGCAGGGCGACACGGCGCTGTCGGAGGCCGCCCGGCAGTTGATCCTGCCGCATTCGCGGCTGCAGGGCGTCGCCAACATCCTGATCCTTGCAAATCTCGACGCCGCAAATGCCGCGTACCAGATGATCAAGGTTCTGGCCGACGCGCTTCCGGTCGGGCCGATCCTGATCGGCCCGGCGCGGCCGGCGCATATCCTGACGCCGTCGGTCACGGCGCGCGGCATCCTCAACATGACCGCGGTCGCCGTGGTCGAGGCGCAGGAAACCGCCGGCCGGCAGCCGATGCTTTTCGCGTAAAAGGCCCCGTCGCGACCTAAGCACCGCGCGGCGTCATTGATAATTTGAAAAGCGCCGGCCGAATCCGCATACTGCCGGCCTGCGCGCGGGACGCGCTGCTCTTATGAGGTGGACATGCCTGCGTTTATCACGTTCGGACGGGTTCTGTTTGCGGTGCTGTTCATCGTGTCCGGAGCATCCAAGCTTCTGGACATCACGGCGACGACCGCTATGACGACGAAGATCGTCGTTCCGGCGGTGGCGGCGACCTACACAGCCCAGCTCGAAACAATGACGGGCATGCCGTTCGCGCAGATGCTGGCGATTGCCGCAGGCGTGATCGAACTGGTCTGCGGCCTGATGATCGCGCTGAATTTCGGGGCGCGGTTTTTCGCTCTGGTGCTGATCGCCTTCATTCTGGTCGCGACAATTTATTTTCACGACTTCTGGAACCAGACCGGCTCCGAATCCCAGAACAATATGATTCACGCGCTGAAAAATCTGTCGCTGATCGGCGCGCTGTTCGTCATCGCCGGCATCGGTCGCGGCCGGCGCGCGATGGACCCGACATACAACGAAGGGTAGGCGCGCGGCGGTTTGATGCAGCGCCGATCTCTGCCGACTAAATCCGCCGCCACGCCGTGACGCTGACGTCATGCGCGGCGTCGAGCAGCTTCACCTCGGCCGCGCGCAGGCCATGGGCGGCCAGCACCTGTTGCGGGGTTTGCGCCGGCACGTCCGGCAGGCAGGGCAGTCCGCCGGGGAGGCGGACATGCGGAGCCTGCGACAGCCAGAAGACGTCGAAGCGGTCCAGCAGCATCGCCCAGACGCTCGGTCCGCCGATGATCGCAGCGGTGCCGGCGCTCACGCCCGCCGCGGCGCAGGCCTGATCCAGCGATGCGCCGGCCGGATTCCACAGCATCGCCTTTGCGTTCGCGGGATCGGGCGCAAGGGCCGCGATGGCGCGGGTGACGATGATGCGCCGGCGCCGGGGCGAATTCGGCTGGTCCTCGTAGGAATAGCGGCCGTGCACGACGATATCGGCGCGGTCGAGGCCTTCGGAAAAAAAGCGCTGGTCGCCTTCGAATTTCAGCGCCGGCGGCATTTGGCCGGAGTGGTCCGCGAGCATGCCGTCCGCCGAGACGATCATATAGCCTTCGATCCGCAGCGCTGGCGGCTTGGTCATTGCAGGCGGCTCGCGTGCGCCTATTCCGAGATGGTCTGCACCACGCTGTTGACCGGACGGGCCGAGACCGTCGGCAGCTTGACGTCCTTGACGATGCCCTCGTCGTATTCGGCGATGGTCTGCACCGGCGCCTTGGCCTTCATCTGCACCACCTTGTAACCGCCGGCCTTCAGCTTGCGCAGCAATTGCGGCAGCGCCTCCGCGGTGTGTTTCTGGAAGTCGTGCATCAGGATGATGCCCTTGCCGAGCTTGTCGAGCTTGTTCATCACGGTGTCGATCACCTTTTCGGGCTTGCTCGCCTTGAAGTCGAACGAGTCGAGGTCGCAGGAGAAGATCGCGATATTGCGGGTGCCGAGATAAGTCACCATCGCCGGCGGGTGCTGCAGCGCCGGGAAGCGGAAGAACGGCGAGGGCGCGGCGCCGAGCGCCCATTTCACCGCGCTGAAGCCCTTCTCGATCTCGTCCTTGTCCAGTTGCTCGGTCATTTTCTTGGCGTTGAGGTTGGCGTGCGACCAGGTGTGCGAGCCGATGGTGTGGCCCGCGGTCGCGACCTGTTTGAGGATCTCGGGATAGTAGGTCGCGTGCTTGCCGATCGGAAAGAACACCGCCTTGGTGCACTCATCGGCAAGCGTCTTCAGCACCGACGGGGTGTTCGCCGGCCACGGGCCGTCGTCGAACGTCAGCACGACTTCCTTGTCGCGCAGGAAATCGAGCTGTTTGAAATGCTCGAAGCCGAAGCCCGGTCCGCCGGTGGTGTCGATCTCGACGACGCGGCCGACGCCGATCGCGTCGGGGTTGGCGCAGGCGGGTTTCGCGGCCGGCGGGGG
>CAXUBE010000129.1:0-6924 GCA_964249215.1 uncultured Rhodopseudomonas sp.
ATCGACGAGGATCAGTGGCAGAGCGCCGACCGCGCCATCGTCTGGCTGTGGAAGGAATACGGCGTCAAGAAAATCCCGGAGCGCAAGCCGCGCGCGGAAGGAATCAAGCCGCGCGTGAATATCATCGGGCCGATCTACGGCACCTTCAACATGCCGAGCGACCTTGCCGAAATCCGCCGTCTGATCGAAGGCATCGGCGCCGACGTCAACATGGTGTTTCCGCTCGGCAGCCATCTCGCCGATATTCCGAAGCTGGTGAACGCCGACGTCAATGTCTGCATGTACCGCGAATTCGGCCGCATGCTGTGCGAGGCGCTGGAACGGCCGTATCTGCAGGCGCCGATCGGGCTGCATTCGACCACGAAGTTCCTCCGCAAGCTCGGCGACATGCTCGGCGTCGATCCCGAGCCCTTCATCGCGCGCGAGAAGCACACCACGATCAAGCCGCTGTGGGATCTCTGGCGTTCGGTCACCCAGGATTTCTTCGGCACCGCGAGCTTCGCGATCGTCGCCAACGAGACTTATGCGCGCGGCGTGCGCAATTTCCTTGAATCCGAAATGGGTTTGCCGTGCACGTTTTCGTTCGCGCGCAAGGCCGGCGTGAAGCCCGACAATGATGCGGTGCGCGCCGCGGTGCGCACCACGCCGCCGCTGATCATGTTCGGCAGCTACAACGAGCGGATGTACCTCGCCGAGGCCGGCGGCCGCGCGATCTACATTCCGGCGTCGTTTCCCGGCGCGGTGATACGCCGCCACACCGGCACGCCGTTCATGGGCTACTCCGGCGCCACCTATCTGGTCCAGGAAGTGTGCAACGCGCTGTTCGACGCGCTGTTCAACATCCTGCCGCTCGCATCCGACATGGATCGCGTCGAGCCGACGCCGGCGCGGCTGCATGACGAACTGATGTGGAGCGATGAGGCCAAGGCGTTGCTCGACGAAGTGCTGGAGGCGCATCCGGTGCTGGTGCGAATCTCGGCAGCCAAGCGGCTGCGCGATGCGGCCGAGCGCGGCGCGCGGCGCGCCGGCGAGGATCGCGTCACCCTGGCGGATGTCCGCAAGGCGCGGGCATCGCTGCCGGACGGGCAACCGGCATGATCGCGCGCGATAAAATCCACGTTCTGCGTTTCCAAGGCGGCGTGAAGCCTACAAGCAAGAGGTGATGGCGATGTCCGACTATGTCCACTCCGGCTCGCGTTCGCGGCCGCTCGAGAGCAGCACCCTCGAATTGCGGCTGATGTTCGCGCTGTTCTACCTGATCTGCCTCGCCCGCGCCGCCGCGCTGCGGCTGATGCCGTGGCGCAGGCGGGCGTCGTTCGGCGCCCTGCATCTGCGCGAATCGATTTTCACCGAGGCGCGCCACGGTGCGGGGACGATCGTCACCTCGTCCTTCATGGGACTGTAGACGTTCCTCGTTGAGGATTTCGTCCGGCGGTGCCGGGCGGATAACCGCCGAATCTCAGACGATCCGGCATTCGCTGTCGTCCACGCTCGGGCGGCAAACGGCCGCAAGGCCATAGCTAGGAGGATACCAAATGAAGGACGGTTCCATCTCGGGGCTATCCGAACCCGAAGCCAAGGAATTCCACACGATATTCATGACGAGCTTCTTTCTCTTCACGGCTGTCGCGGTGGTTGCCCACATTCTCGCGTGGATGTGGCGGCCCTGGTTGCCGGGCCCCGGCGGCTACAAGGCAGCGCTGGATAGCATCCAGCACGTTGCCAGTGTCTCCATCACCTACCTGACATAGGAGCGCGACCATGTGGCGAGTTTGGCTTCTTTTCGATCCGCGGCGTGCGCTGGTCATGCTTTTCACGTTCCTGTTCGGACTGGCGATCGTGATTCACTTCATCCTGCTCTCGACCGACCGGTTCAACTGGTTGGACGGTCCCCGCAAGGGCGCGAAGACGTCGGAGATCTCTCTGCCGTACACACCACCGAGCATGCCGTCCTGACGGCATGAACGACTGCATACCGGAACGGGCGAGGCCGGATAGAGCGGCCGGGCTCGTCCGCTTCCGGTAGCTGATCGCGCTACGGCCAAGGCGACGCGCCCGGTAGCCGGTCGCGCGGCCGATGAGGTAACAGGCCGGTCGCTACGTCATGAAACGGGTTCGAGATTGGCACGCGGAGGAACAAAAGATGGCAATGCTCAGCTTTGAAAGAAAATACCGGGTGCGCGGCGGAACGCTGATCGGCGGCGACCTGTTCGACTTCTGGGCCGGGCCGTTCTATGTCGGCTTCTTCGGCATGACGACGGTGTTCTTCTCGCTGGTCGGGATCGCGATGATCCTCTGGAACACGGCGCTCGGGCCGACCTGGAATCTCTGGCAGATCAGCGTCAATCCGCCCGACGTCAAATACGGCCTGTCGTTCGCCCCGCTGCAGGAGGGCGGCATCTGGCAGATCGTCACCATCTGCGCGCTCGGCGCGTTCGTTTCATGGGCGCTGCGCGAGGTCGAAATCTGCCGCAAGCTCGGCATCGGCTACCACGTGCCGTTCGCGTTCGGCTTTGCGATCCTGGCTTACTTCACGCTGGTGGTGATCCGCCCCGTGCTGATGGGCTCGTGGAGCTACGGCTTCCCCTACGGCATCATCACCCACCTCGATTGGGTGTCCAACACCGGCTATCAATACGGCAACTTCCACTACAATCCGGCGCATATGATCGCGATCACGTTCTTCTTCACGACGTGCCTTGCGCTGGCGCTGCATGGCGGGTTGATCCTGTCGTCGACCAATCCGGACAAGGGCGAGCCCGTGAAGTCGCCGGAGCATGAGAACACCATGTTCCGCGACCTGATCGGCTACTCGGTCGGCACCATCGGCATCCACCGGCTGGGCCTGTTCATCGCGCTGTCGGCGGTGTTCTTCAGCGCGGTCTGCATCGTGATCTCGGGCCCGTTATGGGCGGAAGGCGACGCGTGGTCCGAATGGTGGAACTGGTGGCGCAATCTGCCGATCTGGTCCTCCAACTAATCCGGTCATCAGAAAGAAACCCGTCATGGCCAATTACCAGAACTTCTTCACGCAAGTGCAGGTCCGCAGCAACGTCTATCCCGGCATCCCGCTGCAGCCGGGCACCTGGGTGCGAACCAGCGAGGGCCGGTTCAACTACTGGCTCGGCAAGATCGGCGACGCGCAGGTGGGACCGATCTATCTCGGCTTCACCGGCATCGCGTCGATCCTCTGCGGCATTGTAGCGATCGAGATCATCGGCCTCAACATGCTGGCGTCGGTGAACTGGAGCCCGATCGAATTCGTCAGGCAGTTGCCCTGGCTGTCGCTCGATCCGCCGAAGCCGGAATACGGCATCAGCATTCCGCCGCTGAAGGATGGCGGCTGGTGGCTGATGGCGGGCTTCTCGCTGACCACGTCGATCCTGTTGTGGTGGACGCGCACCTACCGCCGCGCCCGCGCGCTCGGCATGGGCACGCACGTGTCGTGGGCGTTCGCCGCCGCGATCTGGCTCTATCTGGTGCTGGGCTTCATCCGGCCGCTGCTGATGGGTTCGTTCAGCGAGGCGGTACCGTTCGGCATCTTCCCGCATCTCGACTGGACCAACAACTTCTCGATCACCCACGGCAACCTGTTCTACAACCCGTTCCACATGCTCTCGATCGCGTTCCTGTACGGTTCGGCGCTGCTGTTCGCTATGCACGGCGCGACCATATTGGCGGTGAGCCGGTACGGTGGCGAGCGCGAGATCGAGCAGATCGTCGATCGCGGAACGGCGTTGGAGCGCGCGGCGCTGTTCTGGCGCTGGACCATGGGCTTCAACGCCACGGCGGAATCGATTCATCGCTGGGCGTGGTGGTTCGCGGTGCTGTGTCCGCTGTGCGGCGGCATCGGCATCCTGCTGTCCGGCACCGTGGTCGACAACTGGTTCGACTGGGGCGTCAAGCACGGGCTGGCGATGCCACGCTGACGGGCATCGATCCGCCTTTCCGGATGCGAGCGCACGCGCTCAAGCAGCAAGCTCAACTCGGCGCGGGCAGGCATTTCTCGTCCCGTTGACAAGCGTGATGGAGCGGGACGACGCGGCGGCACACCACCGAACAAGAGACGCAGGGCTTCTCGTGTCACATAACAAACAAGAAGTCGGGAAGGACGCTCGGAGTGCCGGATCACTTTTTGTTGGAGGATATTTGCCCTGGTGCAAGTGTTCAAATCTCCGAAGGAGTCGCTGGGCGATCTCGGCGCACAGTCTGCCGCAAAGCTGATCGCCGCCGCGACCGACGTCGCGCTGGTGGTCGACGGGCAGGGCGTGATCCGCGATGTCGCGTTCAACAAGGAAGAGCTGTCGCTCGAACTGGACGCGCAGGGCCGCTGGCTCGGCGCGTTGTTGCTGGACATCGTGACGGCGGATACAAAGGCCAAGGTCAAGGATCTGATTTCGGACGCGGGTGCCGCGAAATCCTCGCACTGGCGTCAGGTCAACCATCCCTCGACTGGCGGCGAGGACATTCCGATCCTGTATTCGGCGATCGGCATCGGCCGCAAGGATCGCTTCGTGGTGGTCGGGCGCGATCTGCGGCCGCTGGCGGCGATGCAGCAGCGGCTGATCAGCGCGCAGCAATCGATGGAGCGCGACTACGTCCGGCTGCGTCATGCCGAGACCCGCTACCGGCTGTTGTTCCAGGTCTCGTCGGAAGCGGTCATGATCGTTGATTCCAGCAACAACGCCGTGCTCGACGCCAACCCCGCGGCGCTGGCGCTGCTCGACGAAAGCGCGCCGCAGCTTCTCAAATCGAGCTTCCTCGGCCGCTTCGATCCACCGGGCGTGCAGGCGGTGCAGACCCTGCTGGGCGACGTGCGCGCCACCGGGCGCGACAACGCCGCGCGGGTGCACCTCGCCAAGAACGGCCGCGAATGCAACGTCGCGGCCTCGCTGTTTCGCCAGGAGAACGCGTCGCTCTATCTGATCCGGCTGTCGTCGCATGCGTCCGCTGCCGAAGGCGGCGCGATGAAGGCGACCGGACTGCTGCTGAAATATTTCGAGGAAGCGCCCGACGGGCTGGTCATCACGCATTTCGACGGACGCATCGTGCGCTCGAACACCGCGTTCCTGGAAATGGCGCAGCTCAGCAATGCGGAGCAGGCGCGGGGCGAGCCGCTCGACCGCTGGCTCGGCCGCGCCGGCGTCGATTTCAACGTGGCGCTCGCCAATCTGCGGCAGAACGAATCGATCAAGCTGTTCGCGACCGCGCTGCGCGGCGAATTCGGCGGCGTCGCAGATGTCGAGGTATCCGCGGTGTCGCTGACCGACACGGACGACAGGCCGAGCTTCGGCTTTGCGATCCGCAACGTCGAAAAGCGGCTGTCGTCGGAGAAAGCTTCGTCGGGCGAACTGCCGCGCTCGGTGGCGCAGCTCACCGAACTGATCGGCCGCGTGCCGCTGCGCGATCTCGTGCGCGAGACCACCGACGTGATCGAGAAATTGTCGATCGAGGCCGCGCTCGAACTCACCGGCGACAATCGCGCCTCGGCGGCCGAGATGCTCGGCCTCAGCCGCCAGAGCCTGTATGTGAAGCTGCGCCGGTTCGGGCTTGCCGAACACACGCCCAACGACGAGGTCGACGATGAATAGCGCCGTCATGCAACGCCCGTCGCCGCTGGTCGTGCTCGAACTGTTGAAGCCGATCACCTGGTTTCCGCCGATGTGGGCGCTCGGCTGCGGCGTGGTGTCGTCGGGCGTGTCGCCGGCGCAGCGCTGGCCGCTGATCGTCGCCGCGATCGTGCTGGCGGGCCCGATGGTGTGCGGCACCAGCCAGGCCGTGAACGACTGGTACGATCGCCACGTCGATGCGATCAACGAACCGGATCGTCCGATTCCGTCGGGACGGATTCCGGGGCGCTGGGGTCTTTACATCGCGGTGATCTGGACCGTGCTGTCGCTGTCATTGGCGGCGACGCTCGGCATCTGGGTATTCGGCGCCGCGATCGTCGGCCTGGTGCTGGCATGGGCGTATAGCGCGCCGCCGATCCGGCTGAAGCAGAACGGCTGGTGGGGCAACTCCGCCTGCGGGCTTTGCTACGAGGGTCTGCCCTGGTTCACCGGCGCCGCGGTGATGACCGCGTCCAGTCCCGACTGGCGCATCGTGGCGATCGCGCTGCTGTATAGCGTCGGCGCGCACGGCATCATGACGCTGAACGATTTCAAGTCGGTCGAGGGCGACAGGCGGACGGGGATTTCCTCGCTGCCTGTGCTGCTCGGCGTGCGCAACGCGGCGCGGTTCGCTTGCGTGGTGATGGCGGTGCCGCAGATCGTCGTGGTGGCGTTGCTGCTGAACTGGGGCAGGCCGGCCTATGCCGGCGCGGTCGGCGTGCTGCTGCTCGCGCAATTCGTGCTGATGGCGCATTTCCTGAAAAGCCCGCGCGCGCGCGCGCCCTGGTACAACGGCACTGGAATCAGCGCCTATGTCGTCGGCATGCTGATCAGCGCTTTCGCGCTGGCCGCGATGCGTGCGGGGTGACCATGGACGCACCGGTGCTGTCATGGTTCGCGATCGTCCGTCTCGGCCTGGTGCAGACCGGGCTCGGCGCGATCGTCGTGCTCACGACCTCGACGCTGAACCGGGTGATGGTCGTCGAGCTCGCGATGCCGGCGATCCTCCCCGGCGCGCTGGTCGCGATCCATTACGCGCTGCAGGTGTTTCGTCCGGCCTGGGGACACGGCTCGGACCTCGGTGCGCGGCGTACGCCGTGGATCGTCGGCGGCATGGCGGTGCTCGCCGCCGGCGGCTTCCTTGCGGCTGTCGCAACGGCGATGATGGCGACCAGCGCGGTCGCGGGGATCGCATTAGCGGTGGTTGCGTTCTGCCTCATTGGCGGTGGCGTCGGCGCCGCCGGGACATCGTTGCTGGTCCTGCTCGCCAAACGCACCGACGACAAGCGCCGCGCCGCAGCGGCGACCATCGTCT
>CAXUBE010000130.1:0-6910 GCA_964249215.1 uncultured Rhodopseudomonas sp.
CGCCGGCATCGCGCCACAGGATGTCGCTGTGGCCGTCGCCGTCGTAGTCGTGCGCTGCCAAGATCGGCGGGGCGCAGTTCCCGGAGCTCACGGTGACCGCCGTGCCGGCGGACGGAATGCCGTTGGCGACGACATACAGCGTGCTGGCGCCGACTTCCGTATTCGACGCCACCTGGAAGCGGGTCGAGCTCGTGGCATTGGCAGCGATCGAGCGCGAACTGTGATTGAAGGTCCGCGCATAGGCCACGTGACCGGAATTATTGTTGACGATCCGCACCAACGGATAGTTGGTGTTGGCCATCTGATCGTCGCCGTAATTCGCCCCTTCCGAAAGGCCGTTGAACTGGCTGCCGCTCGCCAGATAGCTGCCGCCCGGGTTGACGCATCCCGGCGTCGAGGTGACGACCGGCTGCCAGGCGGACTGGTAGTTTCCGCCGGGGCTCCAAAGCGTGACCGTGTTGGAGTCGGTATACACGTTCAGGAGCTGGCCGGTCGGCAGCAGCGCGAAGTTGACTTGGAACGAGGTCGACACGCTGTTGCTATATCCGGTCTGGCTGATCGCGTTGGTCGAGGGATCGTATTCGAGGTAATGCGTCGGGGCATGGAAGGCTCCGGCGCTCGCCGCGAAGAACACCTTGCCGTTGGGCTCGATCACCGACGGCGCGTCGGCCAGCGTGCAGGGCGAGGTGGCGGGGTTGCCGCAGGTCGAGGGCAGGTTCGGGCCGGCCGACCAGCTTGCGGCCGAGGTGTCGTACAGCGCGGTCGCCGCGACATTCTTGGTGTTGGCGCCGAATGCGATCAGCTTGCCGTTGTACATCAGTTGCTGCGGCCCCATTTCGAAGGTCGCAGAGTTGTTTTCCGCATTGGCCGATGCGCAGTCCGCCAGAATGGTCGGCACGCTGCCGGCGCTGGACCAGGCTCCCGTCGCCGGATCGTAAAGCTCGGAGTTCCTGCCGCAGGTGCCGGTAAACACATAAGCATCGACGCTAAGTATCTTGCCGTTGGGCAGCAGGCTCCAGCCCTCTTCGTCATAGGCGTCAAACTTGCCGGTCCCGCTCGCCGTCCAGGTCAGCGTGGACGCGTTCAGCAGCGCCGACAGCTTGCCGGAATCGCAGCAATTGGCCTGGTAGTAGGTGCCGTTGGGGAGCACCGTGGCCTGCGAATCGCCGATCTGGGACCAGCCGCTCGGCGGGGTGACCGTGGCCCAGGTGTTTGCCACCGGATCGTAGATCGAGCCCTTGTTGGTCCAGACGGAGGGGCAACCAGATCCGTTGTACTCGCCGCCCATCACGATGACCCGGCCATCGGGCAGGACCGCGGACGAGAAGAAGCGCGGCGCGTGGCCGTTGACCATCGAGGCGATCTGCGTCCAGGTCGCGCCATTGGACGGGTTATAGCTGCCGGTGTTGCTCGGGGTCAGCTTCCACCACACCGCGCTGCACGACACGTGCATGATCACCGAGCCGTCGGTGAGGACCAGCGGATTGCTGAGGCTGGGGCTGCCGGTCGGACCGGAGATGTCGGTGAACGAACTGACCGGATAGCCTTCCGGCGAAAACACCGACGGCTCGGTGCTGGCGGGTGTTGCCGTGCTGCGCTGAATGACGGCGGCGCCAGGCGGGATGCTGCCGATCGGCGGCAGGTCCGCGCCGAGCTTGGAAAACGCATCCGGATTTTTCTGCAGTTCCTGAGCGGTCAAAAGACCCATCGGCAGCGGCGGCTTGCTGCCGGGCGCCGGCTGCGCGACGCCCGCGGCCGATCCGGCGAGGCTTGCGATCAGCGCCAGTGCTGCGGTTGCGATCAGACCCGATCGGGCGCCTGTCGAACTCTTCATCGTGAGCCTCCCATTCATTTTGCCGGACAAGATAGCTGCTTGCCTTATCCGGTGGACCGCGTACCACTTTTTAGAAAGGTTGTAATCCGATTTTTTCAGAACTAAGCGAATGACCCGTGAATATTGCATGACGTGCAGCGACAGACAGAACCTCGCAGCCGATGGCGCAGCGCGTGCGCAACGCGATCATCAATCTGCATTCATTCCCTGAATCGTCCAGTTCACCGGCACATTGCCGATATCGAGGATCGATGCCGCCGTGCCGGCGATCATCACCCACATCGCGATGTTGCCGGTGGTGTCGCGCCATAGAATGTCGCTTCGGCCGTCGGGACCGTAGTCGCCGGTCTGGGTGACGGACCAGTTGGCAGGGATGCTGCCGAGCGAGGACACCGACAGCAGGGCGCCGGATTGAATCAGCCAGACCGCGGTACTGCCGTCGACATTGCGCCAGAAGATATCGAAATTGTTGTCGCCGTTGAAATCGCCGGTGCCGACGATCGACCACGCCGGCGGCACGTTGCCGAGCAGCTTGATCGCGCTGATGGCGGCGCCGTTCATGATCCACACCGCGACGTTGCCGGCGGCATCGCGCCAGATGATGTCGGCCTTGCCGTCGCCATCGACGTCGGCGGTGCCTTGCACCGTCCACGAAACCGGCACGGCGCCGAGGTTTGCGACCGTCGTGACCGACGCGCCGTTCATGATCCAAAGCGCGACGTTGCCGCCGGCGTCGCGCCAGACGATATCGCCCTTGCCGTCGCCATTGACGTCGCCGGTGCCGACCACGGTCCAGAACGGCGGCACCACGCCGAGCACCGATATCGACAGCGGCGTTGCGCCGTTCATCAGCCAGATCGCGACATTGCCGCCGTTCTCGCGCCAGAGCAGGTCGCTCATGCCGTCGCCGTTGAAATCGCGCTGACCGACGATCGACCAGGTGTTCGCGACCCGCCCGAGCGGC
Organism: uncultured Rhodopseudomonas sp.; assembly: GCA_964249215.1. Classification (GTDB taxonomy): domain Bacteria; phylum Pseudomonadota; class Alphaproteobacteria; order Rhizobiales; family Xanthobacteraceae; genus CAXUBE01. The sequence continues at coordinate 2,799 of CAXUBE010000130.1, forward strand.
AGGCTCGACGTCAACGTGCCGCCGTTCATCAGCCACATCTGGACGTTGCCGGCGCCGTCGCGCCACAGAATATCGCTGGCGCCGTCGCCGTCGAAATCATGCGTGCCGGCGGCGACCACGACCGACGGATCGGAGACCACGCGAATCTTCGCCATCATGCCCCCATCCTCGTGCTCGAGGATGTGACAGTGGTAGACGAAATCGCCGAGCTGCGAGAACGGGATGTCGAGCACGATCCGGTACGCGGTGCAGGTGCCGCCGCGCCATTGATCGATCGTGCAGTAGCCCCCCTGGTTGTCGCCGACATCTGAGGAGGCCGTGGTCGAATACGGCACCGGAACGTTGTCTTCCATGATCACGGACGCCGTCGGCGCGCTGGCGGCGCGCGCCGTGCGGGTCTCCAGATCGGGCGCTTCCAGCACCGTGAACTTGGTCTGGTGCATGTGGAAATTGTGGATTTCCGTCGCGAGGCTCACGAGCTCCCAGGTCTCGTGCACCGCGGCGCCGTTCGGCCCCAGCGGAATGCAGACCCGGGTGACGGCCGGATCGAAGCTGCTCACCGGCACCAGCGTGCCGGGCACCGGACTGCCGTTCTCGTCGACCTCTTCGTAGCCGAGGCCGAACGCGGTATCCGGATCGAACGGGTCCTCGACGCCGAAGAAGATGCGGCGGCGATGACCGGCGGCGAGCGGCTGGCAATTGGCCGCGGGCCTGGCGGAGGCGATCTTGGGCGCTGCGGGCTTGCTCGCCGACGTGGCGAAAATGCCGCCCGGCGCCAGCGCGGTCTTGGCATTGCCGTTGACCGACACCGCCGAACGCGCCGGCGCCAGCGTCTGTTCGAACGACACGTTCATCAGTTCGATATTCGGCCAGATTTCGCCCGCGGGGCCGAGATCGAGCCCTTGCTGGTGCAATTGCGCGGCGGCGCCGGGAGGCGGCGCCGCCGCGTTGCCGTTGGCGTCGCGATAGGTGACCCAGACCTCGGCGCGCGAACTCGGCATCATCGCAAGATCGGTGACGCAGACCGGCAGATCGACGGTGTTGGACGACGGCGGGCATGAGGCCAGCGTGAAACGGTTGGCGCCGGACCTGATGATCGTGCCGGGGGGCGTATCCGGCGGCACGTTGATGCTGACGCCGTCAAGCGAGACGAGCTGCATCATCATCGGCGCCTGGGTGACGCTGTCGCGCAGGCTGAGCTTGTAGGAGAACTGGCCCGAGGCGTTGGTCAGGCGCCAGACCTCGCCGTCGGGCGAGGTCATGTGCAGCGTCGGATAGGTCTGGCCGTTGACGGGAAAGAACCAGCGCCCGCCGGTGTAATTGTTGCCGCCGATCACTTCCGGCGGCTCGCCTTCGCAAAGACCCTGCCGGCTCGCTGGCGGCCCCTTGTTGCCATACGCTTCGCAAAAGTCGCCGCTCTCCTGATATTGCACCTCGCCGTCGGCGAACTGGGCTTGCCCGCCGTCGACCGTGTAGGTGCCGCCGGCGACGACCTGCATGTCCTTGAGGATGAGGTGCCGCACCACGCTTGGCGGATCGGCGATGTAGCTCGAAGGCTCGCCGATCGTGATGATGCCGGCGAGGCCGCCGGTGATCTGGTTCAGCGACAGGCCGTGCAGGTGCGGGTGAAACCAGAACGAGCCCGACGGGTGGTTGGCCGGAATATCGATTCGATAATCCGCATAGTCCATCTTGATCGAGCCGTGCTGATGCTCGGCCTGCGGCGCCGGCGTGCCGTTCGCCGAATTGTAGACTTCGAGGAAAACGAAATCGCCGAACGTCGGATCGGCCAGCGTCGGCGTGCGCGCCGGAACGATCAGGCCGTGGGTGTGGATGTTGGTGGGGTTGAGGAACAGATTGGCGCCGCCGATATCGAGCGTGTGCTTGGCCTTCAGCGGATCCAGCAGCGGAAGCTGGTTGACCAGCCTGATTTTCAGGGAATCGCCCTGCTGCAGCGCCAGCCTGACGCCGCCGTAATCGGCGACGGTGTTGCCGCCGGCGGGGCAGACCGGAGCGTCGGCCGGCCGCGGGCAGATTTCGTAGACCCAGCCGATCGGATTGATCGCCGCGCCGCCGGCGGGCGGCCGGTACTGAATCGAGGGAATCGGTTGCGGCTTGGCGATCATCAGGAGATCGAGCACGCCGCCGGAACTCGCGAACACACGCGGTTCGGTCAGATCGGCAGCCTGCGCCAGCGCGGGAACGATGCTCAATCCGGCTACCAGGCCGAACGCGTTCAGCCAACGGCCCGCCGAACTGACGATCGAGTGCAATCCGGGCATCGGTTCTCTGCACATTTTTCGGCGCACCGAGAGATGCCGCGCAGATCGCGCGGCGCGGCGCAAGATCGCCGAGCTTCTCTGGATAGGCAAGCCAAATTGTCGCAGGGAAGCGAACGTCACATTGCAGGGCGCATTCAGCGCTTGCACAGACCGCTGGTCAGCTTCCAGCCGTCGGCCGACGACGCCACCGATACGATGTCATAATAAAGCCGCTGCGCCGGATCGGCGATCGACATGAACGTCACCTGGCACAGATAACCGGTCGCGGAGCGCTTACCCTCGCACTTGGCCTCGAGCACCTTGAGGTCCTTGTCGTGCTTGCTGCTGCCGGCGGCGCGTTCGCGGTCATAGGCATGCTGGATGACGTCGAGATCGGGCGGCCGTTCGGCCTCGCACCCGACGCCCAGCGCTGAACAGACCAGAACCGTGACCAATGCCCACATCCGGCGCCTTCATCCGCGACCCGCGGCGAATGTGACGACGCAGGCGGTCAAGGTCAAGCGCGGCAGGCGAGAGCACGCTCAAGGCCTTGAAAAGACTGCACGCAGAAAACAATGACGTGGCGTGGCGTGGCGATCCCAGCAGGATTCGAACCTGCAACCCACGGAGTAGAAATCCGTTACTCTATCCGGTTGAGCTATGGGACCGTCGCGGTCTTCATATCATCGCCGGCCCGAAAAATCCGCCTCGGATCGACGACTTGTCCGAACCATTTGGCGCGATGCCGCGTCCAACGCTGGCGGCGGACGTGACTGCCGCGTATGCATGACGACCGATGTCGGCGGGCATGGTGATGGCGATGATCGTCGTTCGCCGCGATGGCGGGCCATCAGCGCGTCATTTTTCATCCGTTACTTGTCGGCGGACGGCCGTCGTCCAGGGAGCAGTTCATGACCGGTCTGGTTCGCGCCATCACGCTTTGCGCCGCGCTGGCGCTCGGACTTGCCTCGGCTGACGCGGCCGAGAAGGCGTTCCGGCGCGACGACCTCGCCGATTCGGCGATCAAGCTGGAAGCCCAGATCAAAAGCGAGGCCGGCGCCGTCAACAGGCCGGCGGCGAGCTTGCGCACCGACGCCGACGCCGCGTTCAAACGCAGCGATTTCCGCAGCGGGCTGCAGATTCTGGGCCAGATCGCCGCGGCGGCGCCGGCCGACAGCGGCAACTGGCTGCGGCTGGCGCGCACCATCTTCCAGATCCGTTCGCCGACCGCGACCGAACAGACCTTCCTGCTCGAGCGCGCATCGACCGCGGCCTATATCGCCTATCAGCGCGCCGCCAATCCGGCCGAGGAAGCCGACGCATTGGCGGTGCTCGGCCGCGCGCTCGGCGAGCGCAAATTATGGCGGCCCGCGCTGGATGCGCTGCGCATGTCGCTCGACATGCGCGAAGTCGCCGACGTGCGCGGGCAGTACGAGAAACTGCGCGACGAGCACGGCTTCCGGCTGCTGGACTACACGGTGGATTCGGATTCCGCTTCGCCGCGCGCCTGCTTCCAGTTTTCCGAAGACCTCGCCAAGCGCACCGACTTCGCGCCGTTCCTGGCGCTGGCCGGCACCGACAAGCCGGCGGTCACGTCCGAGGACAAGCAGCTTTGCGTCGAGGGCCTCAGGCACGGCGAGCGCTACAACGTGAACCTGCGGGCCGGGCTGCCGTCCGGCGTGAAGGAGACGCTGCCGAAATCCGCCGAGTTCAACGTCTACGTCCGCGACCGCAAGCCGTTCGTACGCTTCACCGGGCGCGCTTACGTGCTGCCGCGCACCGGCCAGCGCGGCATTCCGCTGGTCAGCGTCAACACCCAGGCGGTGTCGGTGCAGGTGTTCCGGATCGGCG
>CAXUBE010000131.1:0-6909 GCA_964249215.1 uncultured Rhodopseudomonas sp.
TGAAGAAGGTGCCAGGCCTGCGTAATCACTGGCCCGCCTTCGGCACGCCGGGGCCGGGGGTCCCAGGCGCCGTTGCTGCGGCGGGCGTGGCCGACGTCGTCGCCGCCGATGCCTTGGGCAGGCCGGGCCTGGCGCCCTTGATATTCGAGGGGCTGCTTGGAATAGGTCCAGCCATCCGCGTCCAGGTTTCGCCGCCGCACAGGAAGCCGAGCAGGCAGCCCTGAATTTCGAGCTTGTCGGGACCGGCGACCTTGATCGACGAATCGTAGATCTTGCCGTCCTTGGCGTTGTAGACCTTGCCGTCCCACTGATCCGCGCCGGGCTTCCTTTTCATATCGAAAAGAATAGTCATTCCAAGCGTCGGACGGCTCGTTTTCGCCGTATCGGGATTGTTCTTGTCACGGCCGCCGGGTATCTTTTCCCACGCGACGACTCCCCACATGCTTCCATTGCATTCAGCGACCCGGATGTTGGCGACGTCGTCGGCAACCCGCCAGTCGCCGGTCGGATCGGCGGCAAGAGCGGGGCCGGCACATGCCAAGGCGAGCGCAAGCGCGATCGGGAACGCGAAGGCCGCGGACGAACGGACGAATTTGGGCAGGCGCTGCAACATGGTTCCAACCTGTGATCAAGAAACGCTGCGGTGCAGTCAAAACGCCGCATCGAAGGTTTTCAGTTGACGGCGGGGCTATCAACCGAAGTATGTAACTGATGCTATATCCGAATTTAGACGTTTCCGAGATGTTTGTGGACCGGCAGTCGCAGCGGAGCATCATGCATGCGCGCCATCTGAACGAACAGCTCGTCCGTGTTCTGAAAACCATCGGATACGATGTCGGCTTCCAGCGCGGCAAGGGCCAGTATCTATTCGACCGCGACGGCGCCCGCTACCTCGATCTGCTGAGCGGCTTCGGTGTGTTCGCGATCGGCCGCAACCATCCGGCGCTGCGCGAAGCCTTGACCAGCGTGCTCGACAGCGACCTGCCTAACCTCGTGCAGCTCGACGTCTCGACGCTGGCCGGCGTGCTCGCGGAGCGGCTGCTCGACTACGTGCCTTATCTCGACAAGGTGTTCTTCGCCAATTCCGGCGCCGAATGCGTCGAGGCGGCGATGAAGTTTGCCCGCGGCGCGACCGGCCGCAACCGCATCGTGCATTGCCACCACGGCTATCACGGCCTGTCCTACGGCGCGCTGTCGCTGACCGACGATCCGAACTTCCAGGGCGGCTTCGGTCCTTTGCTGCCCGGCTGCTCCTCGATTCCGTTCAATGATCTCGATGCGCTGGAACGCGCGCTATCGACGCGCGATGTCGCGGCATTTTTCGTCGAGCCGATTCAGGGCAAGGGCGTCAACATGCCCGCCGACGAATTCCTGCCCGGCGCGGCCGCGCTGTGCCGCCGCTACGGCACGCTGCTGGTGGCCGACGAAATCCAGACCGGCATGGGCCGCACCGGCCGCTTCCTCGCGGTGGAGCACTGGAACGTCGAACCCGACATCGTGCTGTTGTCGAAGGCGCTGTCGGGCGGTCACGTCCCGGTCGGCGCGTTGCTGACGCGGAAATACATTTTCGACAAAATCTTCAACCGGATGGATCGCGCTGTCGTGCATGGCTCGACGTTCGCCAAAAACGATCTGGCGATGGCCGCGGGCATCGCCACGCTCGAAGTCATCAAATCCGAAAAACTGATCGAGGCCGCGGCCAAGCGCGGCGCCGAATTGCGGCTCGCGCTGACCCGCATGGTTCCGGGTTATGAGCTGATGAAGGAAGTCCGCGGCAAGGGCCTGATGATCGGCGTCGAATTCGGGCCGCCGAAATCGATGCGGCTGAAGGCGTCGTGGAATCTGCTGGAGACAGCCAACAAGGGGCTGTTCTGCCAGCTCATCACCGTGCCGCTGTTCAAGGATCATAAAATCCTGACCCAGGTTTCCGGCCACGGCAGTCACACCATCAAACTGCTGCCGCCGCTGGTGATCACCGAACAGGACTGCAACTGGGTCGAATCGGCGTTCGACAGCGTGATCGCCGCGAGCCACAAGGTGCCAGGGGCGATCTGGTCGCTCGGCAAGACGCTGGTCGACAACGCGGTGCGCAAATCCGCCTGAGCGTCTGATCATGATCGGGCGCGTCCCGGTCATCCGCCTCTGGCTTCCTCATTCGCATCCTCCCGGGGGCCGCGCCGGCACGACTGCGCCATTGGGCGGATCGCACCGCCGTGCTACAGATGCATGAACCCGAGCCTGGCCGGATTTCATCATGCCCATCGTCAATCGCGTCGCCGACCTGCAGCCCGACATCATGGCGTGGCGTCACGACATCCACGCCCATCCGGAACTGATGTACGACGTCGAGCGCACGGCGGCGTTTGTCGCCGCGCGGCTGCGCGAATTCGGCTGCGACGAGGTCGCGACCGGCCTCGGCCGCACGGGTGTCGTCGGCGTCATCAGGGGCCGCAAAGCGACGCCCGATGCCGACGTCAAAGTGATCGGGCTGCGCGCCGACATGGACGCGCTGCCGATCGACGAAGCCACCGATCTGCCCTACGCCTCGAAGACTCCCGGCAGGATGCACGCCTGCGGCCATGACGGGCACACCGCGATGCTGCTGGGCGCGGCGCGCTACCTCGCGGAGACCCGCAACTTCGCCGGCGATGCCGTGGTGATCTTCCAGCCGGCCGAGGAGGGCGGCGCGGGTGCTGCCGCGATGATCAGGGACGGGCTGATGGATCGCTTTGCGATCGACCAGGTGTTCGGCATGCATAACGGTCCCGGCATCCCGGTCGGCTCGTTCGCGGTGCGCGCCGGGCCTATCATGGCGGCGACCGACGCGATCGACATCCATATCGACGGCCTGGGCGGTCACGCCGCGCGTCCCCACAAATGCATCGATGCGGTGCTGGCCGGCTCGCAACTGATCGCCGCGCTGCAAATGATCGTGTCGCGCAACGTCGATCCCCTGGAATCGGCGGTGATCTCGATCTGCGAATTTCACGCCGGCAACGCCCGCAACGTCATCCCGCAAACCGCCGAGCTGAAAGGCACCATCCGTACGCTGACCGCCGCGGTGCGCGATCAGGTCGAGCGCCGCGTCCGCGACGTGGTCGCAGGCGTCGCCCTGAGCACGGGCGCCAGGATCGAGATCGACTATGTGCGCGGCTATCCTGTGCTCGTCAACCACGCCGCGCAGACCGAGGTCGTGCAACGGATCGCGCGCGACGTGGCGGGCGACCCCAATGTTCACGACATGCCGCCGCTGATGGGCGCCGAAGACTTTGCGTTCATGCTGCAGGAGCGCCCCGGCGCCTTCATCTTCCTCGGCAATGGCGACAGCGCCGGGCTGCATCACCCGGCCTACAATTTCAACGACGACGCCATCGTGTTCGGCACCTCCTACTGGATCAAGCTGGTCGAGAATACGCTCGCGGCGTAGGCAAAATCATCCGTCTTCAGTTCGTCGTGCTGACGTCGCCGCTTATGATCTCGCCGAACATGTCCCACTTGTCGCCATTGAACTTCATCATCTGAAGCTGGCTGATGGGCGCGAAGTCGTTGGCGCCGGTGTTGATCTTGACGCCCGGAAGCAGCGTGTCGGGCGCGAAGTCCTTCAGGCTCGCCGCCTGCTTCATCACATTGGCGCGGGTGAGATCGTCGCCGCACATCTGCAGCGTCTTGACCAACGTCTGCGCGGCGCCGTAGCCGTAGATCAGATTGGCGTCGGTCTTGTCGGCGCCCGGCATGTACTTGTCGATGAATGCGTCCCATTTCTTGAAGCCGGGATCGTTCTTCCACTGCGAGTCGGCGCCGTCCTTGGCGTAGGCCGCCGACAGTACGCCCTGAGAATTCTCGAAGCCTGCCGGTTTCATCACGCTGCCGACCGAAGCCGAGACGTTGGTGATGATTTGCAGCGGCTTCCAGCTCAGCTCGGCGACTTTCTTGATGGTCTGCGCGCCGAATTTCGGCGTGGTATAGATCAGCAGCACGTCGGGATTGGCCGCCTTGATCTTGACGATATGCGAATCGATCGACGGCTCGGAGACTTCGTAGCTTTCCTCCATGATGATGGAGGTCGACGCCTTGGCTCCGAAGCCGTCCTTGGTGCCCTTGAGGTAATCCTTACCGAAATCGTCGTTCTGGTAGAGGATGGCCACCCTGGCGTCCGGTTTCTCCTTCATCAGATACTTGGCGTAGATCTGTGCTTCGCTCTGGTAGCTCGGCTGCCATCCCATCGTCCAGGGGAATTCCTTGGGATCGTTCCATTTGGTCGCGCCGGTCGCGACGAACAGTTGCGGCACCTTCTTCGCGTTGAGATACTTCTGGATCGCGGAGTTCGACGGCGTGCCGAGCGGATTGAACACGACCAGCACCTCGTCGCTCTCCACCAGTTTGCGCGCCTGCTCGACCGCCTTTGGCGGGCTGTAACCGTCGTCATAGGTGATGAAGTTGATCCTGCGGCCGTTGATCCCGCCCTGATCGTTGATCATCCTGAAATAGGCTTCTTCGGTCTTCCCGATCATGCCGTAGGCCGACGCGGGGCCACTATACGGCATGATGTTGCCGACCTTGATCTCGGCATCGGTGGCGCCGGTGTCGTATTTCTTTTGCGCCAGCGCGCCGGCTGTTGCGGCAACGGTGACGGCGAGGGCGGCCGCGAACGCCGCGGCATGGGATCGAAGTGCAGGCATTTCAGATCTCCCTGTTGGTATCGGTAATCATGTTTTGATTGTGATTGGAGACTCTCTGGTCTCCTTGCCGCGGCGACATCAGTTCGTGGTTGCAGCGTCGCTGCTGATGACGTCGCCGAAAAATTCCCACTTGTCGCCGTTGAAGCGCATCATCCGCAACTGCGAGATCGGTGAAAAATTGGTCGCGGATGTGTTGATCCTGACGCCCGAAATCAGCACGTCGGGCGTGAAGTCCTTCAGGCTGGCCGCCTGCTTCATGACGTTCTCGCGCGTGAGGGTATCCCCGCTCATCTCCAGCACCTTGGCCAGCGTCTGCGCGGCGCCATAGCCGTAGATCAGGCCGTTGTCCGAGCGATCGCCGCCGGGCATGTACTTGTCGATGAAGGCCGACCATCTCCTCATGCCGGCATCGTCCTTCCATTGCGGATCGAGGCCGTCCTTGCGGTAGTCGGCGGACAGCACGCCTTGCGCGGCTTCGAAGCCGCCGGGCTGGATGACCGCGCCGACCGAGACGCTGACATTGGTCAGGACGTGCAGCGGCTTCCAGTTCAATTCGCCCATCTTCTTGATGGTCTGCGCGGCGAATTTCGGCGTCACGAACGACACAACGACGCCCGGATTGAGCGCCTTGATCTTCACGATGTGGGAATCGACCGTCGGCTCGGAGATTTCGCAGGTCTCCTCCGCGATGATCATCGAGGTCCTGGCGCCGAGGCCGTCCTTGAAGCCTTTCAGATAGTCCTTGCCGAAATCGTCGTTCTGATAGAGCACCGCGATCTTGGCGTCCGGCCTCTCCTTCATCAGATATTTGGCGTAGATCCGGGCTTCGCTCTGATAGCTCGGCTGCCACCCCATCGTCCACGGAAAGGCCTTCGGATCATTCCATTTGCTGGCGCCTGTGGCCACGAACAGTTGCGGCACCTTCTTCGTGTTCATGTATTTCTGGATGGCGGTGTTGGATGCCGTTCCCAGCGAGCTGAAGATCAGCAGGGCTTCGTCGCTTTCGACCAGCTTGCGCGCCTGCTCGACTGTCTTCGGCGGGCTATAGGCGTCGTCATATGTGATGAAGGTGATCTTGCGGCCGTTGATGCCGCCCTGATCGTTGATCATCTTGAAGTAGGCTTCCTCGGTCTTGCCGATCGTGCCGTAGGACGAGGCCGGCCCGCTATACGGCATGATGTTGCCGATCTTGATCTCGGTATCGCTCGCGCCGGTGTCGTATGTCTTCTGGGCAACAGCCGTACTGCTCGACACCGCGAGCGCGACGATCGCGCTCGACAGTGCTGCCAGCTTCAGTTTCTCGAATGAACGCATCTCATGTCCTTGGTTTGATGACGGTCGAATCTATTTCGTTCGCATCTTCTGAATCACGTGCTGAGCCGTGTAGGCGACCTGGCGCGCGCCGTGCGGCACCAGGAAGATAATCACGATCAGGATCGCCCCGAACACCGCGCCCGACAGGCCTTTCGACACGCTTTCCGCGATGTTGGGGACGAACACGATGAACGCCGATCCGGCCAGCGAGCCCGGCAGCCAGCCGACGCCGCCGACCACCATGCCGAGAAACAGCGCCACCGCGAGCTGGATGGTGTAGCCGTCCGGCGCCACGAACTGCACCGCGATCGCGCCGAGCCCGCCGGCGACGCCGGTGATCCCCGCGCTGACGCCGAACGCCAGCGTCTTGTAGAGCGAGACGTCGACGCCCATCGCGGACGCCGCGATCTCGTTGTCGCGGATCGCCATCATCGCCCGGCCGGAGCGCGACTTCAGAAGATTGACGGAGAACACGTAGATCGCGATCGAAATCGCCAACGTGAAGTAGTACAGCCACATGTCCTGCGAGATCGGCAGTCCGAACGGCGCGTCGGGTTTGGTGACGACGAGGCCCTGGACGCCGCCGGTCCACCTCTCGAACAGGCCGAGCTTCAGGAGTTGCGGCATGGCGGTGGCGAGTGCAAAGGTCGCCAGCGCCAGATACACGCCGCTCAGCCGCAACGCAGGTTGCCCGAAGGCGAAGCCGGCGGCGAAGCAGACCAGTCCCGCTATCGGCAGCGTCAGCGCATAGTTGATATCGGCGTGCTCCATCAGGATACCGGACGTATAGGCGCCGATCGCGTAGAACGCGCTCTGCCCGAGCGAGAATTGCCCGCTGCCGCCGGTCAGGATGTTCAGCGCCAGCACCGCGAGCGCGTAGATCAGCAGCATCGTCATCTGGAAGATGATGAAGTTC
>CAXUBE010000132.1:0-6903 GCA_964249215.1 uncultured Rhodopseudomonas sp.
GCGCTGCGCCGTGCCGCGCGCCGCGCGCAGCCGGCGCAGATCGCGCCGGTGCCGTTTCCCAACGCATCGGGATTGTCGCCGGATCGCGATCCCTATGCCGATCCGAACGCGCCTTACAAGGGCGAGCGGCTGCAGGCGTCCGGTAAATTCCCCGAGCGGCTTGCCAATACGCCGCGCACCGTGACGGTGCTGACCAAGGAAGTGCTGGAGGACAAGAACGCCACCTCGCTGAAGGAAGCGGTGCGCACCACCGCCGGCGTGACGCTCGGCACCGGCGAGGGCGGCAACGCGTTCGGCGACCGCTTCTTCATCCGCGGCTTCGACGCCCGCAATGACATCTTCATCGACGGCGTCCGCGATCCCGGCGTCAGCATCCGCGAGAACTTCTTCACCGAGCAGGTCGAAATCCTGCGCGGCCCGGCGTCGTCCTTTGCCGGCCGCGGCACCGCCGGCGGCGCGATCAACATCGTCACGAAGCAGGCCAATACCGAGCGCAGCTTCTACAACGAGGACACCACGTTCGGCACCGACCGCACCAAGCGCGTCACGCTCGACGTCAACCAGGTGATCAGCCCGACGCTGGCGATCCGCGCCGGCGGTCTGTTCCAGGACGCCGGCGTCGCAGGCCGCAACTACATCACCGACAACCGCAACGGCGCGTTCGGCGCGATCACCTGGAAGCCGATCGATCCGATCAAGATCACCGCGAGCTACATCCATACCGACCTCGAAGGCCTGCCGGATTTCGGCGTGCCGTATTACCGGCCCAACACCTCCACCACCGCGGGCGGGCCGTTCACCGAATACGGCGTCAACCGCAATAACTTCTATGGTTTCGTCAATCGCGATTATCAGAAGGCCCAGCAGGATATCGGCTCGATCAATGCCGAGGTGTTCGCGACGCCCGATCTGAGCGTGACCAACAAATTCCGGGTGCAGCGCTCGATCCTGGATTACATCGGTACGCTGCCGGAAAGCCCGGTCATCACCAGTCCCAATCCGCTGTTGTGGACGGTTAGCGCCAATCCCCAGAGCCGCTATCAGGTCACCGACGTGCTGGCGAACCAGACCGAGGCGGCCTACAAGTTCAATCTCGCCGGTTGGAAAAACACCGCGATCGGCGGCGTCGAACTATCCAGCGAAAAGGTCAATTTCGACCGCTATGCGGGGCTGAGTTCCGAAGCGTTGCCCGGCGGCTTCTCCGGCGGGGGATCGCTGACCGGTGTCGGTGTCTTCTCGCCGCAATACACCTATCTGCCGTTCAGCACCAAGCCGGTGCTGGCCGGACTGCCGACCAAGCTCGGTGTCGACACCACCGCCGTCTATGTCGCCGATACCGCCAATTACAACGACTTCGTCATTCTCAACGGCGGCCTGCGCTACGACGACTACAAGATCAACGTCAGCGGCTACGGCACCGTCAACGGCGTCGCCAACGTGCCGGGTTCGCAGTCGCAGGAATATGGCATGACCAACTACAACGCCGGTATCGTGATCAAGCCGATCCCGATCGCAAGTGTCTATGCCGCCTATGCGACCTCGTCCAATCCGGTCGGCGCCGAGTTCGACGGCACCAGCACCACCTATGGCGGCCTCACGCCGGTGCTGAACGGCAACTCCAACCAGATCTTCGGCCCCGAGCAGAACAAGTCGGCCGAGGTCGGCACCAAATGGGAGTTGTTCGAGCGCCGCCTGCTGCTCACCGGCGCGCTGTTCCAGACCGAAAAGGAAAATGCGCGTGAATCGCGCAACATCGCCAGCGCTGCGGCGGCGACACCGGACTGTCCGTATCCGGCCGGCACCACCGGCACGGTGTCCTGCATCACCGCGGGCGCGGCCTATCGCATCCAGGGCATCGATCTGGGCGCCGGCGGCAAGATCACCGACAAATGGAGCGTGTTCGGCGGGCTGGTGCTGATGCGCTCCGAGGTCACCAAGTCGCTGATCCCGCCGGCCAATACCGTGCTGTACGCCAGCAATGTCGGCTTGCAGCTTGCCAACGTCGCGCACCAGTCGTTCAACCTGCTCAGCAAGTACCAACTGACCGAGGTGTTCGAACTCGGCGGCCAGGCCACCTATCGCTCGAAAATCTATGGCGGAACGTTTCTTGCCGCCAACCAGGGCACGTCGTTGCCGGACTATTGGCGCTTCGACGCGTTCATCGAGGCCAAGGTCAGCAAGAACTGGCAGGCCAAGCTGTTCCTGAACAACATCACCAACAAGCTTTACTACGACGCGCTGTATCAGAGCGCCACGCCGTTCGTGCTGGTGGCTCCGGGCCGCTCGGCATCGATGGTGCTGTCGGCGCGGTTCTGATCCGATCGGAGGAAGTGACGCAATGCTGACTTGCGTCCCAGGTATCCTGAGCAAGCGCGATGTCGCGGATTTCCGCGCCGTCATGGATGCGGCGGACTGGGAAGACGGCCGCTCCACCGCCGGCGCGCAGTCGGCGCTGGTCAAGAAGAACGAGCAATTGCCGCCCGATAGCGAGACGGCGAGGGCGCTCGGCCGCCGCGTCGTCTCCGCGCTCACCGCCAGTCCGAAATTCGTGTCGGCCGCGGTTCCGCTGCAGATCTTTCCGCCGCTGTTCAATCGCTACAATGCGGCGAACGGTCATCATTTCGGCATCCACGTCGACAACGCGGTGCGCGGCGATCATCTCACCGGGCTGCGGATCCGCACCGACCTGTCGGTGACGCTGTTCCTGTCGGAACCGGACGAATATGACGGTGGCGAACTCGTCGTCGAGGACGATTACGGGTCGCACGAGATCAAGCTCGATGCCGGCGACTGCGTCCTCTATCCGGCGTCCAGTTTGCACATGGTCACGCCGGTCACCCGCGGCGCGCGGGTCGCGTCTTTCTTCTGGCTGCAGAGCATGATACGGAATGCGCATGCGCGGAGCATGGTCTATGACCTCGATCTTGCCATCCAGGCCCTGATCGAGCGGCTCGGACGCGACGACCCTGAAACGGTCAAATTGACCGGCATCTATCACAATCTCATCCGTTATTGGGCCGAGGTATGAACAGCGCGACGAGAACCATCTGCGGCGCGATGCTGGCATTGGCGATGCTGTCGCCGCTGCGCGCGCAGCAAGCTCCGGCGCTGCCGCCTTTGGTGACTGGGTCAGCGCCCGCTGACGTTCAGCCGCTTCCGGCCTCGGATGCGAGCGCGGATGCGGCGGCACGCGCGCCGAAATCCACGACACCCGGAATGCGCGAATTGTCGCCCTGGTCGATGTTCATGTCGGCCGATATCATCGTCAAGGCGGTGATGGTCGGGCTCGCCTTTGCCTCGCTGGTGACCTGGACCGTGTTTTTCGCCAAGATGGTTGAATTTTCCCGCGCGAATTATCGCCTGCGCAAGGCGCTCGGGCGGATCGCAGACGCGCGTTCGCTGGCGGAAGCGCAGATGGCGCTCGGTCCGAAGGACAGCGTGCTGACGTTATTGCTGGCCGCGGCGATGCGCGAGGCGCGGATGTCGGCCGGCATTTCGAGCGACGCCGGCATCAAGGAGCGCGCCGCCTCGCGCTTTTCCGAAATCGTGCGCGCCGAGGCGCGGCAGATGCGCCGCGGCATGGGCGCGCTTGCGACGATCGGCGCGACGTCGCCGTTCGTCGGCCTGTTCGGCCCCGTCTGGGGTATCATGAACAGTTTCATCGGGATTTCGAAATCGCAGACCACCAATCTGGCGGTGGTCGCGCCGGGCATCGCCGAGGCGCTGCTGGCAACCGCGATCGGTCTCGTCGCCGCGATTCCGGCGGTGATCATCTACAACCACTTCACGCGGTTGACCAAAAGCTATCTCGAACTCGTCAGCCGGTCGTCGGGCGCCGCGGGCCGGCTGCTGTCGCGCGATCTCGACCGCACCCATGGCGGCGCGCATTCCCGCGCGGCGGAGTAGCCGATGGGCGCGTCGCTCTCCGACATCGACATCGACGACGACGAGTTCGGCGAGACCCACGAGATCAACGTCACACCGTTCATCGACGTCATCCTGGTGCTGCTGATCATCTTCATGGTGGCCGCTCCGCTGTCGACCGTGGACCTGCCGATCGAATTGCCGTCCTCGACCGCGACGCCGCAGAAGAAGCCGGAGAAGCCGACCTACGTTTCGATCAAGCCGGACCTCGCGGTGGCGATCGGCGAGACGCTGGTCAGGCGCGTCGATCTGGTGCGCACGCTTGATGCCGCGCCCGACGCCAACAAGGACCGCTTCGTCTTTCTGCGCGCCGACCGCGCGGTGCCTTACGGCGAATTGATGGACGTGCTGGAATTGCTGCGCGCCGGCGGCTATTCGAAGATCAAGCTGGTGGCGCTCGAAGGCGTCCCCGAGGGCGCGCCGCCGCCGGCGATGCCCGGCACGGCGAAGCCGTAACGACCGACGCGACAACCGGATGCAGGACCTGGACCCATCACGCAAGCCGTCGCGACGGCTCTGGATACTGGCGGCGGTCGGCGCGGTCGCGTTGCACGCGGCCGGCGTCGCGCTGGCGCTGGCGCATCTGGAGGCCGACGATCCGGATGACTCGCCCGGCGCGCCCGCGATCGAGATCGGTCTTGAAATGACGGCGCCGCGGCTCGAGGCGACCGATCTGCCGCCCGGGCCGGAGACCGAAGCGTCGGCCGCGTCGCCCGCGATGGTCGAGCAGAAAGCCGAGGTCAGGGAGACCGACCTGCCGAAGGCGATTCCGGACGAGACGCCGGACCCCGACCGCGTGGTGACCACCGACGATTCCAAGAAGCCAAAGGACGAGCAGCAGGAAAAGACCGTGGTGCAGCAATCGGCCTCCACGGAGTCGGTCGCGGCAGAGGCGACCGCGATGCCGAGCTCGGAATCGATTCAGGAGGGGCCGCGCTCGGTCGCGCCGGCGCAGGGCAGCGGCGAAAGCGCGCGCCGCATCCGCGCCACCTGGCAGAAGGAATTGGTCGCGCATCTCGACAAGCACAAGCGCTATCCGGCTGAGCGCTCGATGCGCAGCGCCGAGATCGTGGTCAATTTCGTGCTCGACCGCATGGGCCATGTGGTCTCGGTCAGCATCGTGCACGGGTCGGGCGACGCCGCGTTCGACGAGGCCGCGCTCGCGATGGTGCGCCGTTCCGATCCGGTGCCGCCGCCGCCGCCGCTGGTCGCCGACGACGGTCTGACCTTCAGCCTGCCGGTGATCTTCCGCGTCAAGGGCAAGGGGTAGGCGTCGCAGGGATGGTGTCTCGGACGCGCGTATAAGGCTCTCAATACGTCGCGCGGCCGCCGGAAATGTCGAACACCGCGCCGGTGGAAAATGCGCAGTCCGCCGACGACAGCCAAGCCACCATTGCGGCCAGTTCCTCCACCAGCACGAAACGGCCTTTCGGAATCTTCGACAGCATGAAATCGATATGCGCCTGCGTCATCTGATCGAAGATCGCGGTCTTCGCCGCTGCCGGCGTCACCGCGTTGACCGCGATGTCGTGACCGGCGAGCTCCTTGCCGAGCGATTTGGTCAGCGCGATCAGTCCGGCCTTCGACGCCGAATAGTGCGCGGCGTTCGGATTGCCTTCCTTGCCCGCGATCGACGCGATATTGACGATGCGGCCGTAGCCCTGCCTGACCATCGACGGCACGACCGTCTTGCAGCAGATGAACGGGCCGTCGAGATTGATGCGCAGCACCTTGCGCCATTCGTCGAGGTCGGTGTCCCACACCGTTCTGTTGATTCCCGCGATGCCGGCGTTGTTGACCAGGATGTCGATCTTGCCGAACGCCTTGAGGGTGGCGTCGCGCGCCTTCTCCACGGCCGCAAGGTCGGAGACGTCCACCGCGATCGCGGTCACGGCCTCGCCGATCTGTTTGGCGGTGCGCCCGGCAAAGCCGATGTCGTGATCCCAGATCGCGACCTTCGCGCCCGAGGCGACAAAGCGCTCGGCGATGGCGCGGCCGAAGCCCTGCGCGCCGCCGGTGACGACGGCGCAGCGGTCCTTCAGGTCGATCTGGTTCATGGTGTGCCTCCGGTCGTCGTCGAGCGTTACAACGTCCAGCCGCCGTCGATCACATGCGCGACGCCGGTTGTGAAAGAGCTCTCATCGCTGGCCAGATACACCGCCAGCGAAGCGATCTCGTCGGCGGTGCCGAGCCGTCCCATCGGCTGGCGCGATACGAACATCTCGCGGCCGCCGGCGCCGAGCGCGGCCGCGCGATCGAGCATCGACGGGGTCTCGATCGTTCCCGGACAAATGCAGTTGCAGCGCACCCCGGTGGTGATGAAATCCACCGCGACCGCGCGGGTCAACGCGGCGACCGCGGCCTTGGTCGCGCCGTAGACGTAACGGTTCGGCGCGGCCTTGAACACGCCCGCGGCCGACGAGATGTTGACGATCGAGCCGTGCTTTTGCTCCAGCATCATCGGCAGGAAGGCGCGGATGGTCCGGTGCATCGACTTCACGTTGAGGTCGAAGGAAAAATCCCAGTCGCCGTCGGAGCAATCCAGCACGCTGCCGTGATGCACGAAACCCGCGGCGTTGAGCAGAATGTCGACGGTGCCGACCTGCTTGGCCATCGCATCGACCGCGGCGCTGTCGCGGACATCGAGCCGCGTTACATTCTTGATGCCTTCATTTGCGAGCAGCGCGAGGCCCTTGTCGTCGATGTCGGTGGCGAACACCTGCGCGCCTTGGCGCGCGAATGCGATGGCACAGGCCCGTCCGATGCCGGCCGAGGCGGCGGTGACAAAGGCGCGTTTGCCTTTCAGGCGGTCGGACATGGTGTGTGCACTCCTGAGTTTATTTTTTAAGTATTGCAAAGCCGGAGGTGCGCTCCCTCCCCCTTGCGGGGGAGGGTTGGGGAGGGGGGTCAACAGGAAACGCATCATTCGACCTAGCCCTCACCCCCGACCCCTCCCCGCAAGGGGGGAGGGAGAAGCGC
>CAXUBE010000133.1:0-6891 GCA_964249215.1 uncultured Rhodopseudomonas sp.
CGGCGCAGGCCCACCAATGACGAGGCGAGCAGCGGCAGCGACAGCAGCGGGATGGCGGTGACGCAGACCCCCGCGTTGCTGCCGATCCAGCGCGTCATCATCGGCTGGCGCTGCGGCAGCAGCATCTCGGCGACGATCGCGAGCAGCAGAATCGCGACCGGGACCATCAGCGGCACGATCCAACCGCCTGCCGAAGCCTCGGGCCGCGCCTGATGCAGGCTGACGATCAGCGCCGCCACGGCCAGCGCCATCGTCACCACGAATTTCAGATCGAAAAACGGATTGTGCAGGGCGGCCATGAAGCCGGGACGCATGCCGAGCGTCGCGAGCATCATCGCTGCCGAAACCGGCCAGGCCAGCGCCAGCGCCAGCAGCAGCACCGTGCCGACCGGCCTTTCTCGGGTGCCGGCATCGGCCGCCAGCGTCTCGATGAATCGGTCGGTATCAATCGTCATGCCGGTCTCAGTTTTGAGGCGAGCGCAGACAGCCCGCGATGCAGCGCGACCCTGACCGCGCCTTCGCTGATCGACAGCTTGCGCGCGGTGTCCGCGATCGACGCGGCATCGACCGCGATCGATTGCAGAACGTCGCGCTGTCGACGCGGCAGCGCCTGAAGGTGTTTTGCGACCTCGCCCGCCGGCAGCGATTCGGCGGCGGGCTCGCTCGGGATGATGTCGGCAAAGTCGTCGATGTTGACGAAGCTGCGGCGCCCACGCCGGCGCAGGGTGTCGATCAGCTTGTTGCGCGCAATCGCGAACAGCCACGGCGCGAACGGCGCCGTCGGGTCCCAGGTGTGTCGCTTCAGATGCACGGCCAGCAAGATGTCCTGTACGACGTCTTCGGACTGCTCCATGGGTTGGCCCGCCTGCGCCAGTCCCCGGCGCGCGGTCGCCCGAATTACCGGCGCAACGGCCTTGAGCAGGCGATGATACGCGACCCTGTCACCCGCATTGGCCAACAGCATCAGATCGGTCCATTCGTCGTTGCGTTCGCGCACGAGCGCTCCATAGCCGTGTTCGCTCACGGCCCTGCTTTGTTACCGTTCGATCACGGGATCGTGAGCGCTGTCGTCGAGGCTTACCCCGCGCCGTCGCACCTGCGCGGCGGCTTTTCGTAGCACCACCACCCCACCCGTAAAAATGTCCCACCACCGTCTGCCCAGAATTTGCCGCGGCTAAGCGACGATTTCTCTTGATTCGGCCCGATTGGGGACACGACGCACGGTTCTTTTTTGCAGTGGGGGCGGCAACTGGGGAGTTTGCCAAAATGAAACATGCCAGCGGGCGCTCGGCATTGATGATCGCAGTGGGACTATGGATCGCATTTGGCGGACCACTTCAAGTGACGGCGCAAGCCGGAACCGATTCGTCCGAACAGGCGCGGACCAGTTCGGACAAGCGGGCCGGCACCGCGAGCGCCAGGCATCGCATCCATCATTTCAAACGCCATGCCGTCGCCCACGGCCACCGCCGGAAGTCATTCGCGCACCGCGCCGGGGGCAAGATCGACGTCACCGATGCTTCGCCGGCGACGGCCGACGTTCTTCCGGCTGAGATTGCCAACGCCCGCGCACAGCTTTCCGCCGCCGATCTTGCGGCCACCGACGCGACATCGAAGGCCGATCGCGCCCGCAAAGCCGGGGCTGAGGATAATTTGCAGAGCGCTGCATCGACGACGCCGGCGAGCGCCGAAATCGTCGCGCCGGAGGAACTGAACGATCTTGATCGGGCCGCGACCGAGCCGCGCCCAATCCCGGCGCCGGCGAAAATCACCGATGCCTCCGGCGACAATGCCTGGAGCCAGACCTCGCTGATCGGCAAGATCTTCATCGCTTTGGGCGGGCTGCTGACGATGGCCTCCGCGGCGCGGATGTTCATGGCCTGAGGCTCCGCCGGCGCCGGCAAACGCCGCTTGAAGCCGGTCGCGCCAACGGGCAGATTGCCCGCGGCCGCGACGGTCGTGCAGCGTGGGACTTAAGCATGAGCAGCTATGAATATCTGATCGTCGAACGCCGGGGCGCCGTCGGCGTGGTCCAGCTCAATCGTCCGAAACTGCTCAACGCGCTGTCGTTCGGCGTGTTCGCGGAGATCGCCGTCGCGATCGACGAATTGGAGGCCGACGCCGCGATCGGCTGCGTCGTGCTGACCGGCAGCGAAAAGGCGTTCGCCGCCGGCGCCGACATCAAGGAGATGCAGCCGAAGAGCTTCATCGACATGTTCAACAGCGACTTCACCGCGATCGGCGGCGACCGCGTCGCCAGATGCCGCAAGCCGACCATCGCCGCGGTCGGCGGCTATGCGCTCGGCGGCGGCTGCGAACTGGCGATGATGTGCGACATCATCATCGCGGCGGACACCGCGAAATTCGGCCAGCCCGAGATCACCCTCGGCACGATACCAGGCATCGGCGGCACCCAGCGCCTGACCCGCGCGGTCGGCAAGTCGAAGGCGATGGACCTTTGCCTCACCGGTCGGATGATGGACGCCGCCGAAGCCGAGCGGTCCGGACTCGTGAGCCGCGTCGTCGCCGCCGACAAGCTGCTCGACGAGGCGATGGCGATGGCGGAAAAGATCGCCGCGATGTCGCAACCCGCCGCCGCGATGGCCAAGAGCGCCGTCAACCGGGCGTTCGAGACGACGCTTGCGGAGGGACTCGGCGTCGAGCGCGACCTGTTTCGCAGCAGCTTCGCGCTGGAGGACCGCAGCGAGGGCATGTCGGCGTTTGTCGAGAAACGCAAGCCGCAGAACCGCAACCGCTGAGCCGAACGCCTCACCCCGACGTCTTCGACGTTGGTTCAGAGCGCAGCGTTGCCGTTGCAACACACCGCTTCGACCACCGCTCGCCCGCGCCGCAGGATGGTTTGCCTGCCGATCCAGCGCGTTCTAAACAGACGATGGCGTCAGCGGGGCGGATGTCCGGAAGAACTGCGGGATCGAATGGCTTGGCGCGCCGAAAGAAATGGCCGTGTCGCAGGTTGCGTGCTTGGTTCGGGCATCGGACTTGCCATGACCGCGCTGGCCGCCGTCGCGCTGCCCGGCGGTCTGCATGCCGAGACGCTGCCTGACGCGCTGGCGAAAGCCTATCAGACCAACCCGCAACTCAACGCCGAGCGCGCGCGGCAACGCGCGACCGACGAGAGCGTGCCGACGGCGCTGTCCGGCTACCGGCCGCAGATCGTCGGCATATTGGGCGGCGGCCTGCAGGCGGTGCGCGACCTGTTGCCGGACAACACCGTCCAGAGCGCGACATTGAAGCCCTGGACCATCGGCGTGACCGTCACGCAGACCCTGTTCAACGGTTTCAAGACCGCCAACAGCGTGCGTGTCGCCGAACTTCAGGTTCAGTCCGGCCGCGAGGCGCTGCGCAATGTCGGGCAAGGCGTCCTGCTGGACGCCGTCACCGTCTATACGAACCTGCTCGCCAACCAGGCGCTGGTCGAGGCGCAACGCGCCAACGTCACCTTCCTGCGCGAGACGCTCGGCATCACCCAGAAGCGGCTCAATGCCGGCGACGTCACGCCGACCGATACCGCGCAAGCCGAAGCGCGGCTCAATCGCGGCCTCGCCGATCTCAACGCCGCCCAGATCAATCTTGCGATCAGCGAGGCGACCTATGCGCAGGTGATCGGCAGCCCGCCGTCGAAGCTGAGCCCTGCCGAACCGGTGGACCGGCTGCTGCCGCGCGGCCGCGAGGAAGCGGTCGCGCTCGCCTTCAACGGCAATCCCGCGGTGCTGGCCGCCGGCTTCGACGTCGACGTCGCCTCGACCACCATCCGCGTCGCCGAGAGCAGCCTGCTGCCGACCGTCACGGTGCAAGGCAATGTCAGCCGCAACAGCGAGACCGACACCACGCTCGGGACGCGGCGCACCGACCAGGCCGGCGTGATCGGCCAGGTCACGGCGCCGATCTACGATGGCGGCCTCGCCGCAGCGCAGACCCGGCAATCGAAAGAACTCGCGGCGCAAAGCCGTCTGGTGCTGGACCAGGTGCGCAACCAGGCGCGCACCGCCGCGGTCGGCGCCTTTGTCGCGCATGAGGGCGCCAAGATCGCGGTCAGCGCCTCGGAATCCGAAGTTCGCGCCGCCACCGTCGCGCTGCAGGGCGTCAGCCGCGAAGCCCAGGGCGGCCAGCGCACCACCGTCGACGTGCTCAATTCGCAGCAGGACCTGACATCGGCGCGGGCCCGGCTGATCGGCGCGCAACGCGACCGCGTGATCGCCTCCTACACCTTGCTGAGCGCGATCGGCCGGCTCGACGTCAAGACGCTGGCGCTCAACACCCCGGACTATCTGCCCGAGGTGCACTACCACCAGGTTCGCGACGCATGGCACGGCCTGCGCACGCCATCCGGCCAGTAGATCGCGACGCGGGCTACAAGTACCAGGCGAGCACGGCCTTCAGCGCGGCGCCGTCGATCATAGGCAGCACCACCATCTGATTAAGGCCGCTTTCGCGCGCCGCGATCGCCGCGATCGAGGGATCGTCGGACAAATCCTCGCTGATCGCCGGCGTGCCGGTCGCCCAGGCGCCGCCGATCGAACCTTCGCTTTTGGCGATGGCGGACGCCGCATAGCGCGTCTTGAGATCGATATCGCTGGCGCAATCGCCGGAATGAAACACCAGGGCATCGCGTAGCGTGTTCGGCACCCAGACTTCGAACCGGCGCGCGATCGGGGTCGCCTGCGCGGACAGAAACGTGACCACCCAGGTATGATCGAGCTTGGTCTTGTAGGGCAATCCGACACCGCAATTGACGCCGATCTTGGCGGCGTCTTCCCAGCGCAGAAAGCCTTGCGAATTCTCGAGGTCCTGGATGATCAGCGGCATGTCCGCCTTCCAGGTGCGTCCGGGAAGGCCGAAGCCGCGCGGAAATTTGGTGTGCCGCGAGTTGAACTCGAACATGTCGGCGGTGCCGTAATAGCCGTCGACCAGCGCCATCTCGTGCGAGAGCTGCGGATCGTTGTTCCACAATTCGATCGCGCCGATATGGGTTTCGTCGTCGCCGCAGAACAGCACCAGCACCGCCATCAGGAATTCGCCGACGAACACCGGCAGCGCGACGCCGCAGGTGAGGCCGGCCGCGGCGGCGGCTTCGGTTCGCTTGAAATAGGAACCGGCGAATTTGGTGAGAATGATCGGATGCTGGGAGGCCCAGGCCTTGCCGGGCAGGCCTTCGTCATAGGCAAATACCGTCGCTTCGCTGAGCGTCTTGAAATCCTTCAGATCGTCGTTGCCGAGGCTGCCGGCAAATTCGAGCTTGGTCTTGCTCCGGTTCGGGAGCCACAACTCGACGATACGAATGAATGTTTTCATGGACCGTCCGTCATCAGGGTGCCGGGACAGGATCGAAGGTCTCGACGCGTTTGGCCTGCGCAAAGATGCGGCAGCGAGCCCAAAGCCTAAGCGTGTGCCGACCGACCGTCGGCAGCGCACCGGCCGGTCAGCGCACGCGACGGCGCGAGAAATACGAGATCAGCACCGGCAGCGTGATCAGGATGACCAGCGGCGCCAGCATCATGCCGGTCACCACCACCACCGCCAGCGGTTTCTGCACCTGCGAGCCGATGCCGGCCGACATCGCCGCCGGCAGCAGGCCGACGCCCGCGATCACGCAGGTCATCAGCACCGGCCGCAATTGCAACTCGCCGGTGCGGATCACCGCGTGGATGCTGTCGTAGCCTTCGTCGATCAACTGGTTGTATTGCGACAGGATGATGATGCCGTCCATCACGGCAATGCCGAACAGCGCGATGAAGCCGATCGCCGCCGACACGCTGAACGGGATGCCGCTGATCAGGAGGCCGAGCACGCCGCCGAAGATCGCCATCGGGATCACGCTCATCGCCAGCAGCGTGTCGGCCATCGAGCCGAAATTGAACCACAGCAGCACGCCGATCAAGGCAAGGCTGATCGGCACCACGATCGACAGCCGCTTAATGGCATCCTGCAGATTGCCGAACTCGCCGACCCACTCGACGCGCGATCCCGGCGGCAACGGCACTTGCGCCGCGACCTTGGCCTGCGCTTCGCGAATGGCGCCGCCGAGATCGCGTTCGCGCACCGAGAACTTGATCGGCAGATAGCGTTCCTGCTGCTCGCGGTAGATATAGGCCGCGCCGGACACCAGCTTGATCGAGGCGAGTTCGCTCAACGGAATCTGGGTGATGCCGTTCGGGCCCTGGGCGCCGATCCGCAAATTCTGGATCGCCTCGGCGCTGCGGCGGTATTCCGGCGCGAGCCGCACGATGATCGGGAAGTGGCGGTCGCTGCCCGGCTCGTAGATGTCGCCCGCGCTGTCGCCGCCGATCGCCACGCGAATGGTGGCGTTGATGTCGCCCGGCGACAACCCGTAGCGCGCCGCGCGCGCGCGGTCGATATCGATCTGGACGGTGGGCTGGCCTAGCGAGGTGAATACCGCCAGGTCGGTCACGCCCTGAACGGTGGCGAGTACGGACTTGATCTTGTTCGCGGTGTCGGTCAGCGCCTGAAGATCGTTGCCGTAGAGCTTGATCGAGTTCTCGCCCTTCACCCCGGAGACCGCCTCGGACACGTTGTCCTGCAGATATTGCGAGAAGTTGAACTCGACGCCCGGAAAGCGATCCTGCAATTGCTTCAGCAGCCGCGCGGTGAGTTCATCCTTGTCGTGCGAGCCGGGCCAGGTGTCCGCCGGCTTCAAGGGCGCGAAGAATTCGGCGTTGAACAGGCCTGCGGCATCGGTGCCGTCGTCCGGACGGCCATGCTGCGACACCACCGATTCGACTTCAGGGAAACTGCTGATCAGCTTGCGCATGTCGTTGACGTAGACGTTACCTTCCGCGAGCGAGATGGTCGGCGGCAGCGTGGCGCGGATCCAGAGATTGCCCTCCTCCAGTTTCGGCAGGAACTCGAGCC
>CAXUBE010000134.1:0-6888 GCA_964249215.1 uncultured Rhodopseudomonas sp.
ATTGTATCCCGATGCGCAGATGAAGCCGGTCTTCATGCCGTGGGCGCCGGGAAAGCGGCCGATCAGCCGGTTGAAGTTCTGCGTGACCTTGCGGCCGAAACGGATCGAGGGGATGTGCACGAAATATTCGTATTCCGGCAGGTCGTGGATGATCGCGCGCCCCAGCATCGCCAGATCGCGCGCCGAGGTGATCTGTCCGTCGGCGGGTAACCCGTTCGGATTGACGTAGCTGGTCTGCGTCATGCCGATCTGCTGCGCGGCCTGGTTCATCATCGCGGAGAAGCCGTCGATCGACCCGCCGACGCCTTCGGCCAGCACCACCGCCATGTCGTTGGCTGATTTCACCAGCATCATCTTCAGCGCGTTATCGACCGTGACCAACGTGCCGGAGCGAAAACCCATCTTCGACGGCGCCTGCGAGGAGGCGACCGGCGACACCGTCAGCACGGTATCGAGCGAGATGCGCCCTTCCTTGACCGCCTTCAGCGTGACGTAAGCGGTCATCAGCTTGGTCACCGACGCGGGGTACCACGGATAGGTCGCGTTTTCCGCCTGCAGTACCTTTCCGGACTCCACCTCGACCACCAGCAGCGCTTCGGCACTCGCGGCACGCGGCAGCACGGTCGCGGCCAATGCCGCGCCGAAAGCGATCGCGCAAACGGAACATCGGCAATTCAACGGGGTCAGAAAGGTCACTATCCGATTCCGGTCCTTGAAGACCCGCCGCGCGGGTCTGGTCGTTGAAGTCGGTTCCGGCCTCTGCGTTGGCCATAGCTCGCGAACCTATACCGCATTGCACGAACAGAACAGAGCTTGGCAAATATGGCCGGTGATTTATTCGTGGACGAAAAGGGCGCAAATTCGGCGCGCGTCAAATCTTGACGTCGGCGATCGCCGCGGCGGATTCCATGCTCTGCCGCGCGTCCTGCTGCACCATGAATTGCGCCTTCGCCAGTTCCGCGAAATGGCCTTGTTTGGCGACCAGCTCATCGAATGTTCCGCTTTCGATCACGCGGCCGTTCTCGAACACCAAAATGCGCGTCGCGTGGCGGATGGTCGATAGCCGGTGCGCGATCACGAACGTGGTGCGGCCCTTCATCACCTCGTCCAGCGCCGTGTTGACCCGAGCCTCGGTGACCGCGTCGAGCGCGCTGGTGGCCTCGTCGAGAATCAGGATCGGCGGGTCTTTCAATAGCGCGCGCGCGATCGAGAGCCGCTGACGTTCGCCGCCGGACAGCATGCGGCCGCGCTCGCCGGCATTGGTCTCGAATTTCTGCTCGCTGCGGTCGATGAAATCGATCGCCTGCGCCCGCGTCGCCGCGATCCGCATTTCCTCGTCGGTCGCGTCCGGCTTGCCGACCCGCAGATTGGCCGCGATCGAGCGATTGAACAACAGCGCTTCCTGAAACACCACGCCGATGTTCCGGCGCAGCGCGGCAAGCTTGACGCCGCGCACGTCCATGCCGTCGATCCGGATGATGCCGGACTGCGGATCGAACGCGCGATGCAGCAGCGCGATCGCGGTGGACTTGCCGGCACCGGTCGCACCGACCAGCGCGATGGTTTGTCCCGGAAGCGCCACGAACGACAGATCCTCGACGGCGGGCCGCTTGCCGTCATAGGAGAACGACACGTCGACGAATTCGACCAGCCCGGCGAGGCGGCCGGGATCGATCGCGTCGAGCCGGTCGCGCACCGCCGGCACCGCGTCGAGCACGTTGAAAAACTCCTGCAGCCGCGGCGCTTCCATGAACACGCCATTGATGAAGCTCACCACCTGTTCGAGCTTCTGGATCAGCATGGTCGCGAACGACACGAACATCACGATCTCGCCGACCGATGTCAGTCCCTGTTCGTGCAGCAGGATGCCGACGGTGAAGATCGCCAGCACCGTGATCGTGGTGGAGGCGCGGGTGATCACCGTGACCAGCGCCCACCAGGTCAGCACCGGCATCTGCACCGCGAGCAGCTTGTCGGCGACGAAGCGCAGCCCCTGCACCTCGGCGTCTATCCGCACGAAACTCTGCACCAGCGCCACATTGCCGAGCGCGTCGGAGGCGCGCGCCGAAAGGTCGCTGTAATGCGCCTCGACCTCGCTCTGCATGCCATAGGTCTTGCGCACCACGATGGTGGTCAGCACGGTGAACACCATGCACAGGATGAACAGCAGGATCGCCAGCCGCCAGTTGATCAGCACCGACAGCGGCAGCAGCACGAGCAGCGACAGGATCGCCGCGAAATGCTCTCGGAAGAAACCGAGCCACAGCCGCCACAGCGAATCGGTCCCCTGCAGCATGACCTTCATCAGCCGCCCGGAATGGGTGCCGGTGTGGAAGGTCAGCGGCAATTGCAGGATGTGGTCGAAATAGCTGGCGAGCACCGCCTGGCGCTGGCGGTGCGCGAGCTTGTCGGCATTCAGCGCGACCGCGGCGCCGCACAGGATGGTGAAAAGCCCGAAGCCGACCCAGGCGCCGAGCAGCGGCCAGGGCGAGCGCGATTCCGGCACCAGCGCCCCGGTTGCCAGATTGCCCGACAGCACGTCGATGATGCGGCCGAACAGCACCGGCTCGGCGAACTGCGCCGCCGCCAGCAGCAGATTGGCGAAAGCGAGAATCCAGCCGAGCCGCGCCTCCTTGCCGAGCAGTTGCAGGACGCGGGTATAGATGCGTAGCAGCGACATCCGGGTCCCCGGGCGTGACGGAGCGTCATACCGTTAAAGCATTTCACGGCGCGGCGACATCCGATTGCGGTCCGCGTCGCGAAAAGCGCCGGGAAGCCTCAGGGCGCGGTCGGCGGGCCGTCGTCGGCCGCCGTGTGCCTGGGCTTGCGCGGAAACAGATCCGGCCACGGCAGCGAGGTCTGCCCGGCGATCGACTCGATCAGCCTTGCCGCGGCATCGGCGTAGCAGGCGCCGGCCGGCAATCCGAGCGCCGCGCAGAAGGCATCGGGCATTGCCGCGGTTTCGCCGAGCGCGGCCATCGCCGGACCCCACCACCAGGCCGCGGCGGGCGAGCGTTCGTCCTCATGCACGGCGCGCCATTCGGCGAATTCCTTGACCAGCCGTTCGAAATCAAATCTGAGCGCCTGGTTCATGCCTTCATCGATATCGGACTTATCAAGATTGACCAAGAGGGCCGCAAGCTCATTTTCGCGCCACCATGCTGCGCAGGATATCGTTCTCAGCGGCAGCACGGCATGCTAACTCTGATCGCATGAACATGCCCGCGAAAATCGCCGTCCGGCATTCGACCTGTCCGCATGACTGCCCGTCTGCCTGCGCGCTCGATGTCGAGGTGATCGGCGGCGCGACGATCGGAAGGCTGCGCGGCTCCAAGCTGCAAACCTACACGTCCGGCGTGATCTGCGCCAAGGTGGCGCGCTACGCCGAGCGGATTCATCACCCCGACCGGCTGATGCATCCGATGCGCCGCTCGGGGCCGAAGGGTTCGGGCCAATTCAGCCGCATCTCCTGGGACGAGGCGCTGGACGAGATCGCCGCGCGGTTCGACGGCGCGGAAGCCGCATTCGGCGCGCAATCGGTCTGGCCCTATTACTACGCCGGCACGATGGGCATGGTGATGCGGGACGGCATCAACCGACTCACCCACGTCAAGAAATATTCCCGTTTCCACTCGACGATCTGTTCGAGCGTGGCCTGGGCGGGATTTGCCGCGGGCACCGGCAAGGTCGCCGGCGTCGATCCGCGCGAGATGGCGAAGTCCGATCTCGTGGTGATCTGGGGCAACAACCCGGTCTCGACCCAGGTCAATGTCATGACGCACGCCGCGCGCGCCCGCAAGGAACGCGGCGCGCGGATCGCTGCGATCGACATCTACGACAACGAGACCATGAAGCAGGCGGACATCAAGATCATCCTGCGCCCCGGCACCGATGCCGCCTTTGCCTGCGGCGTGATGCATGTGCTGTTCCGCGAGGGCTATGCCGACCGCGACTACATGGCGCGCTACACCGATTGCCCGGCCGATCTCGAAGCGCATCTGTCGACGCGGACGCCGCAATGGGCCTCCGCGATCTGCGGCGTGCCGGTAACCGAAATCGAGAGCTTTGCCCGCGCGGTCGGGCAGACCAAGAAGAGCTATTTCCGATTGGGTTATGGCTTCACCCGCAGCCGCAACGGCGCGTCGCAGATGCACGCGGCGCTGTGCGTCCCGGCCGTCACCGGCGCCTGGCAGTACGAAGGCGGCGGTGCGTTCTTCAACAACGGCGCGATCTTCGGCTTCGACAAGACGCTGATCGAGGGCCTCGACGTGCTGGATCCAGCCATCCGCGCGCTCGATCAATCGCGCATCGGCCCGATCCTGACCGGCGACGCCGACGCGTTGCAGGGCGGCCCGCCGGTCAAGGCGATGCTGATCCAGAACACCAATCCGATGACGGTCGCGCCGGATCAGGCGCTGGTGCGCCAGGGCTTCGCGCGCGAGGATCTGTTCGTCGCGGTGCACGAGCAGTTCATGACCGAGACCGCGCAGATCGCCGACATCGTGCTGCCGGCCACCATGTTCCTGGAGCATGACGACCTGTATTACGGCAATGGACACCAGCACATTTCAATCGGCGCCAAGCTGATCGAACCGCCGGGCGAATGCCGCCACAACCATCAGGTGATCCAGGCGGTGGCGCGGCGGGTCAAGGCCGGGCACCGCGGTTTCGACATGGCGCCGCGCGAACTGATCGACGCGACGCTGCGCGCCAGCGGGCGCGGCGGCATCGATCAGCTCGAAGCCGATCTATGGCGCGACGTGCAGCCGGACTTCCGCAAGGCGCATTATCTCGACGGTTTCGCGCATGACGACGGCAAGTTCCACTTCCGCGTCGACTGGGGCAACGTCAAGGTGCCGCGCAACCGCCATCTGGGTCCATGGCGGCAGATGCCGCCCTTGCCTGACCAGTGGGCGGTGATCGAGGAGGCCGATGCGGAGCACCCGTTCCGGCTCGCCACCAGCCCGGCGCGCAATTTTCTGAATACGACCTTCAACGAGACGCCGTCGTCGCTGGCACGCGAGGGCGCGCCTTCGGTGATGATGCATCCGCAGGATGCCGCACGGCTCGGCATCGCCGAGGGCGACGCGGTGACGCTCGGCAACCGCAGGGGCGAGGCGACGCTGACCGCGCGGCTGATCGAAGGGCTTCGCCGCGGCGTCCTGATCGCAGAATCCATTCATCCGAACCGCGCGCATCCGGGCGGCCGTGGCATCAACAGCCTGACCGGCTCGGACGCCGTCGCGCCGCATGGTGGTGCGGCGTTTCACGACAACAAGGTGTGGGTGAGGAAGGAAGTTTCGCAGGTCGCGAAGCAAGAACCGAACGTCGAACCGGCGAAAGTCTCACCATGAGGTCTTCGACCGGTTGACCGAACGTCCTGCTTCGGACCGCGATTCAGGCTCAGCGCTGATGGCCAAGCCCGATACCGAGCTTGAGAGCTTTCTGACGCAGCGATCCGACGGTCCGCTTGGTCATCTTTGCGATCTGCATCACCGGCGTCCTGGCCTTGGAATGAGCGCGGAGTTCCTTCACGTCAGCCTTGGTATATTCGCGCCGGGTGATCTTGGCCTTCTTGGCCTTCGACTTGGCAGTCTTCTTCGCTTTGGTTTTCTTAGCCACTATTTGCTCCTTTTTCGAAGCGCTCTTCTACTACAACCATTTCGGATCGACAATTAGCAATTTTCGGTCCGATCAAAGTGATCAGCGCCTCGTCGTCAACGGCCGGTTGCCGTGCTACGCGTCCCCTCGACTGATAGATGACTGATCAGTCGCGAACCAGCAAATCCATAATTTGTGTTTTGTGGGCGGCTGAAGCGCCGACAGCGCGCCGAGATTTATCGCTGGTATCGCGATGGCGAGCAGTGCGTATCTGGCAATACTCAAGACTTAAGTATGGTGAAACTAATCAAAACATCGTGCGTAGGAGGCATCCGGAAGGCTTCCGGCAGGTAGAGCACTTGGTCGCAATCCTCGGGCAGGCAAAAGGCCTCGCGGCAGGCTAGGCGCCAGCGGGGGAGCAGGTCTTATGTCAGGGTCCGCTTGGGCTGCTGCTCCAGCGCTGCACGGGTCCGGGCGGTGATGGCGTCGCAATACTGCTCGCGTTCGCGCCGGAGCTTGACCTGCAGTTCCCGGAATGCGGCGACGCGCCGCAAGATCTCGGTGCGTTCCGCTTGCATGATGTCGTCGATTCGCTGCGAGATGCCGGGCGGCGACGCGGATGACAGCAGCGCTGGCGAGGTCTGCCCGCCTGTATCGATTGCAGCCTGCGCGGCGCGTTCGGTCGCGCTTTCCCCGGCGTCTCGTCGGGCGAAGCGGTCCGGCCGGACGCTATCCCAATCGGCGGGCTCGTGATCCGCGGGCGCCGGCCGGCTCGCGATGATGCTTTCCACAAAGGCCAGCGTGCGTCCGACGACGCGATCCTGCTTCCACGGTTTCATATTCGGCCCCCGAAAATATAGTTAATCGGAGGAGGGACGGCGTCAATCGAAATGCGTGTGACGATTGTGGAAGCTTATCGAGTGTTGTTTGTTTGCAGGGCATTGGCCGCAGCGTCGTCTGCCATGTCGCGCTCGCGAACCTCGCCGGCTTGCGGCCTGCCGCTGCCTGCGAATCAGGCGCGCGCTTCGTTCGGCGGCAATATCGGCTGCCTCGCTAGAGGAGCTGCGCCGCACACCGGCTGCGCGGCTTGCAATCTTGCCACGCATCGTTCTTATTCCGTGCGGCGCACCGGCATACCGCTGCGCCATCTCTTCGTGCATAAGGACATCGCCATGGCTGACCATCACGGACCGCTTCGCGTCGGCATCGGCGGGCCGGTCGGATCGGGCAAGACTGCGCTGATGGACCTGTTGTGCAAAACGATGCGCTCGCGCTACGACATCGCGG
>CAXUBE010000135.1:0-6885 GCA_964249215.1 uncultured Rhodopseudomonas sp.
GAGCACCATCGCGGCGGCGACCGCGACGTTGAGCGAGCGCAGCCCTTGCCGGATCGGGATCGCCACCCGCGCGTCCGCGACCGCGGCGACGTCGGCGGGCACGCCGGCGGATTCCCGCCCGAGCATCAGCACGTCGCTGCCGTGATAGCGGCAATCCAGATATGGCAGATCGCCCTTGGTGGTCAGCAATATCAGCCGGCGGCGGCTTTCGCGCCGCCACTGCTCAAATGCCGGCCAGGAATCATGGCGATGGACGCTCACCTGGTCGAGATAGTCCATTCCCGCGCGGCGGAAATGCCGGTCGGACACCGGAAAGCCGGCCGGCTCGATGATGTGAGCGGCCACGTCGAGGCACGCGCAGAGCCGCAGGATGGTGCCGGTGTTCTGCGCGATGTCCGGCTGGTAGAGCGCGATCTGCATGCGGAAAGCCGCCTCGGCGACTACACATAATGTTGAGGACTATCATCGGTCTGGCACTATTCGTGCAATGCACCTAGATGTCGGTTAGCGGGCTTGCGCTCTCCCGGCAAGGGTGCCAATAGATCGATTCTGAACTGTCCGTTTGACCCGATGGGCCGGCACGCGCGGCGCACGCCGCCTGACGGGGTTGCGGACAGCGGGCAGCATTTCGGGCCGCGCCAGGCAGCCGAAAGCGGTGGCCGGGCGCAGAATGAAAGGGCATGTGATCGTGACGACAGGGACTTCGGCGGAACATACCCGCCGTGATTTTCTCTTCATCGCAACGGGCGCAGCCGCCGCGGTCGGCGCCGCCGCCACGGTCTGGCCTTTCGTCTCGCAGATGAACCCGGACGCCTCCACCATCGCCGCCGGCGCGCCGATCGAAGTCGACCTGACCCCGGTCGCCGAAGGCCAGGACATCAAGGTGTTCTGGCGCGGCAAGCCGATCTACATCAGCCACCGCACCAAGAAGCAGATCGAGGAGGCCAAATCCGTCAACCTGTCGAGCCTGCCGGACCCGCAGCCGGATTCGGCGCGGGTCAAGGACGGCCACGACGAGTGGCTGGTCGTGATCGGCATCTGCACCCATCTCGGCTGCATTCCGATCGCGCATGAGGGCAATTACGACGGCTTCTTCTGCCCCTGCCACGGCTCGCAATATGACTCCTCGGGACGCATCCGTCAGGGGCCGGCGCCGGCGAACCTGCCGGTCCCGCCCTATCAGTTCGTCTCCGACACCAAAATCCAGATCGGCTGACGCACGTCTCGGCAATCGTCGCTGCACTATCGCTTATCCTTAGGATCGCATCATGAGCGGACCCTCGACCTTCCAGCCCCAGAACCCCGCTTTGAAGTGGCTGGAGAAGCGCCTGCCGCTCGCGGGGCTGGTGCATTCCTCCTTCATCGCCTATCCGACGCCGCGCAACCTGAACTACTGGTGGACGTTCGGCGCCATCCTGTCGATGATGCTCGGGGTGCAGATCCTGACCGGCGTCATTCTGGCGATGCACTACACGCCGAACGTCGACCTCGCGTTCAAGTCGGTCGAAAGCATCGTCCGCGACGTGAACTACGGCTGGATGCTGCGCAACATGCATGCCTGCGGCGCGTCGATGTTCTTCGTCGCCGTGTACATCCACATGTTCCGCGGTCTGTATTACGGGTCCTACAAGGAGCCCCGCGAGGTGCTGTGGATCCTCGGCGTCATCATCTATCTCTTGATGATGGCGACCGGCTTCATGGGCTACGTGCTGCCCTGGGGGCAGATGAGCTTCTGGGGCGCCACCGTCATCACCAACCTGTTCTCGGCGATCCCTTATGTCGGCGAGAGCATCGTCACGCTGCTGTGGGGCGGCTATTCGGTCGGCAATCCGACGCTGAACCGCTTCTTCTCGCTGCATTACCTGCTTCCGTTCGTGATCGCGGGCGTGGTCGTGCTGCACGTCTGGGCGCTGCACGTCGCCGGCCAGAACAATCCGGCGGGCGTCGAGCCGCAGACCGAAAAGGACACCGTGCCGTTCACGCCCTACGCGACGCTGAAGGACGCGTTCGGCATGGCGTGCTTCCTGCTGTTCTTCTCCTGGTTCATCTTCTATATGCCGAATTATCTCGGCGACGCCGACAACTACATCCCGGCCAATCCCGGCGTGACGCCCGCGCATATCGTGCCGGAATGGTACTATCTGCCGTTCTACGCGATCCTGCGCTCGATCCCCAACAAGCTTGCCGGCGTGCTGGCGATGTTCGGCGCGATCATCGTGTTGGTGTTCCTGCCCTGGCTCGACAGCGCCAAGGTGCGCTCGTCGCGCTTTCGGCCGCTCGCCAAGCGCTTCTTCTGGCTGTTCGTCGTGGTCTGCATCCTGCTCGGCTGGCTCGGCTCGAAGCCTGCGGAAGGCGTCTACACCATCCTGTCGCGGCTTCTGACGTTCTCGTATTTCGCTTACTTCCTGATCGTGCTGCCGCTGCTCAGCCGGATGGAAAAGACGCTGCCGTTGCCAAACTCGATCGCCGACGACGTGCTGTCGCATAGCAGGGCGGTCGTGACCTCGATCGCCGCGCTGCTTGCGGGTGCGGTCCTCGGCGGCACGGCGCTGCTCGGCTTCGCGCAGACCGCGAGCGCCGCCGAGCATCAGGAGACGCCGCCGTCGCTGAAATGGTCGTTCGCGGGCCCGGTCGGCAAGTTCGACCGCGCGCAGTTGCAGCGCGGATACAAAATCTACAAGGAGGTCTGCTCGACCTGCCATTCGATGGAACTGATCTCGTTCCGCAATCTGGCCGATCCGGGCGGTCCGGGCTTCTCGCCGGCGCAGGTCGCAGCCGTCGCCAGCGACTTCAAGATCAAGGACGGCCCGAACGACGCCGGCGACATGTTCGAACGCCCCGGCCGCGCGGCCGATCGGTTCGTGTCGCCGTTTGCGAACGAAATGGCCGCGCGTTCGGCGAATGGCGGCGCGGCGCCGCCCGATCTGTCGCTGATCGCCAAGGCGCGCTCCTATGAGCGCGGTTTCCCGCAATTCATTTTCGACTTCTTCACCCAGTTCCAGGAGCAGGGCCCGAACTATGTGGCCGCTTTGCTGCAGGGCTTCGAAGCGACCCCGCCGGCCGGCGTCACCGTCCCGGACGGCTCGTATTACAACAAGTATTTCCCGGGCAACGCCATCAAGATGCCGCCGCCGCTGTCCGACGGCCAGGTGACTTATGATGACGGCTCGCCGCAGACGCTGCCGCAATACGCGCAGGACGTCACCTCGTTCCTGATGTGGACCGCCGAGCCGCATCTCGAGGCCCGCAAGCGCATCGGGCTGCAGGTGATGGTGTTTCTGCTGATCCTGTGCGCGTTGTTGTATTTCACCAAGCGCAAGGTCTGGGCCAACGCCCATTGACCGCCGCGCGCGTTCCTGAACAAAAGCCCCCGCGGGGGCTTTGTCGTTTTCGGGCGTTCGCCATCCGGACGGATTGCGCCTTGCGCGCGCCGCCGCCAAGATGAGCAAAACCCGTCGCTCAAGAAAATCCGCGGAGGCACCATGGGCTGCAACATCACCTTCAAGCGTCCCGACGGCAAGGACGCCGGCGGCTATCTCGCCAACGCCGCGCGCGGCAATGCGCCGGGCGTGGTGGTGGTTCAGGAATGGTGGGGCCTGTCGGAGCAGATCAAGGCGTTGACCGATCGCTTTGCGCTTGCCGGCTTCGACGCGCTGGCGCCGGACCTCTACAACGGGCTGGTGGTGCCGTATCACGACATGGAAGCCGCCAACAAGGAAATGGGCTCGCTCGATTTCATCGACGCGACGACGCAGACCGTGCGCGGCGGCGCGCAGTATCTCGCCCGCAACGGTGCCAAGGTCGGGCTGACCGGTTTTTGCCTCGGTGGCGCGGTCACGGTCATCGGCGCCTGCAAGATTCCCGAACTGGCCGCCGGCGTGGTGTTCTACGGCATTCCGCCCGAGCAGGCCGCCAAGCCCGCCGACGTCAGGATTCCGTTGCAGTGTCACTTCGCGAGCCGCGACGACTGGTGCACGCCGCAACTGGTCGACGGCTTCGAAGCCGCGCTGAAGGCCGCCGGCAAAACCGCGGAGATTTTCCGATACGAGGCCGACCACGCCTTTGTCAACGAACAGCGCGCTGCGGTGCACGACCGGCAGGCGGCAGAACTTGCATGGAATCGCGCGTCGCAATTCTTTGGCAAGCATCTTGGATGACGGCGCGCGGCCGCTAAAATTTGAAGGTTCCGCTGAACGGATGACGAAAAGGTTGCTGCGATAACGCCTGGGCTAGACGCGCGAGGACAGCGATGGTTGAAACATTGATAAAGCCCGGCCGCAACGTGATCGATCTCGCGGCCTACCGGCTCCGGCCGCGGCCGAGCGATCCGGCTCCGCTCCGCGCCCGTTTTTGCCGTCATTGCGGCGCGGGACTGGCCGAAGGCGAATCGGAAGACGAATGCTCCGGCGCGGGTCTGGTCCTGCAGCATCCGACCCGGGCGTGGCCATCGCGGGTGTTCTACGTCGACTGACTTGAGCGTCGGCGCGCGGGTCAGACGTGCTGGCCGCCATTGATGTGGATTTCCGCGCCGTTGACGTAGGACGAGGTCTCTGTGCACAGCACGTAGATGATCTTGGCGACCTCGTCCGGCGTGCCGAGCCGGTGCAGCGGAATCTGTTCTTCCACGATCTTTTCGGTGCCCGGCGACAGGATCGAGGTATCGATCTCGCCCGGCGCGATCGAATTCACCCGCACGCCGACCTGGCCGAAGTCGGACGCCATCTCCCGCGTCAACGACGCCAAAGCCGCCTTCGACGTCGCGTAGGCGGCGCCCGCGAACGGGTGCACCCGCGAGCCCGCGATCGAGGTGACGTTGACGACCGATCCCTTGGCCGCCTTCAATTCAGCGATCAGCCCGCGCGCCATCATGATCGGCGCAAAGAAATTCACCCGGAACACCTGGTCCCAGGTATCGATCTCGGTGTCGATCGAGCCGAGCCGGGCGCCGCCTTCGGCCTTGGGCGAGATCGCGGCGTTGTTGACCAGCGCGTGAAGCTGGCCGCCGTCCAGCCGCTCGCGGATTTCGTCGATCGCGCGCGCGGTGTCGGCGCGGTCGGCGAGGTCGACCTGGATGTGATCCTCCGGCCCCGCACCCCACGGGCACTGCTCCGGAAACGGATGGCGCGAGCAGGTCAGGGTGCGCCAGCCGGCGCTCGAAAACCGGATCACCGTCGCATGGCCGATGCCGCGGCTGGCCCCGGTCAACAGCAGGACGCGTTTCGGCGCGTTGCTGCCGGTGTCGGCGGGGCGGCCTTTGCTGTCGGCCATCATGCAGTCTCGCTTGTCACGGATAAAGCCTCGTCTTGGCCCAGGCGCGACCCGCGTCGTCGCGGCTGAATTCGATGCGGTCGTGCAGGCGGAACGGCCGGTCGTGCCAGAATTCGAACTTTGCCGGATAAATCCGCCAGCCGCTCCAGCCGGACGGGCGGGGCACCTCGCCGATGATATGCTTTGCCGCGACCTTGGCGATCGCCTGCTCGAAGGCGAAGCGGCTTTCCAGCGGCTGCGATTGCTTGCTGGCCCAGGCGCCGATCTGCGCCTGCTTGGGGCGGCTGGCGAAATAGGCGTCGGCCTCGGCGTCGGCGACCGGCTCTACGCTGCCGCGGATCCGGACCTGACGGCGCAGCGACTTCCAGTGAAACAGCAGAGCGGCCTGCGGATTGGCCGCAAGCTCGCGGCCTTTCTGGCTGGCGATGTGGCTGTAGAACACGAAGCCTTCGGCGTCGTAGCCCTTCATCAGCACCATGCGGACGTCAGGCAGACCGTCGGCGCCGGCCGTCGCCAGCGCCATCGCGTTCGGATCGTTCGGCTCGGACTTGACCGCTTCGGCAAACCACTCCGAAAACAGCGCAAACGGCTCCTCCGCCGCGGTGAAATCACCGGACGTTAACGAAACCTGGTGTTGGATGGTGCCGGTGTCGCTCATGCGAGGAAGTCCGAGTTGCCGTTCGGCGCGGTCCAGAACACGATGTCATCCCTGTATAGGCCAGACCTATATAGGGCGCGACAACCTATTGGCCTATCGTCCATCGGCACGCTCGCATCGATGATGATAGCTATTCTAACCGGCGTCAGCGTCGGCGGCTGCAGCGTCGGACGCAACGAAGGCGCCTTTGCGCAGATGGAAGGCAGGGACGTCACCGGATCGATCGACGCCGTTCGGGCGGCCGCGGGCGCCGGCCCGACCGAAAGCGATCTCGTGTTCGCGCGGACCGCGGCGTCCGACGTGCTGACCAAAGGCGACAAGGACTCCAGCCAGCCCTGGGAGAATCCCTCGACCGGCGCGCGGGGCTCGGTCACCCCGGTGGCGGCGGCCTACACCACCGACGGCCGCACGTGCCGCGATTTTCTCGCCAGTTACGTCAAGGACCGTTCGGAGAGCTGGCTACAGGGTGCGGCTTGCAAATCGAGCCACGGACAGTGGGAAATCCATTCGCTGAAGCCTTGGCGGCGAAGCTGAAGCCTTGGCGGCGAAGCTGAAGATTTGGCGGCGAAGCTGAACCCGTTTCGCTTTGCCTAGCCGTTGCAGTTGCAAAAATACCACCAAGGCCCCAAATGACGCATTGGGCTGTGCGCCCAAGCCGAAATATCCTTCGAAGGAGAGCAGACGGATGCGCGACCCCTACGAGATCCTGGGGGTGCAGCGGGATGCCAGCGCTGCGGCGATCAAGAGCGCTTATCGCAAGCTGGCCAAGAAGCATCACCCCGACAACAACAGCAACGATCCGAAAGCCGCGGCGCGGTTTTCCGAGGTCAATTCCGCTAACGAGATCGTCGGCGACGAGGTCAGGCGCAAGCAGTTCGACCGCGGCGAGATCGACGCCGAGGGCAAACCGCGGTTTCAGGGCTTCCCCGGCGGCGGCCCGACCGGCCGTGGCCGCGGCC
>CAXUBE010000136.1:0-6875 GCA_964249215.1 uncultured Rhodopseudomonas sp.
TCCCAGACCCTCCCCCGCTAGCGGGAGAGGGGACGCGCCGCATCAGTTGCGACGCATTATACTCAAGCCGCTTCGGCGGCGAGCTTCTTGCCCTTCTCGACCGCCTCTTCGATGGTGCCGACCATGTAGAACGCCGCTTCCGGCAGATGGTCGTATTTGCCGTCGCAGATCGCGCGGAAGCCCTTGATGGTGTCGGCGAGGTCGACGAACTTGCCGGGCGAGCCGGTGAAGATTTCGGCGACGAAGAACGGCTGCGACAAAAAGCGCTCGATCTTGCGGGCGCGGGCGACCGCGAGCTTGTCCTCTTCGGAGAGTTCGTCCATGCCGAGGATGGCGATGATGTCCTGCAGCGATTTGTAGCGCTGCAGCACCTGCTGGACCATGCGCGCGGTCTGGTAATGCTCGTCGCCGACGATCAGCGGCGACAGCATGCGCGAGGTGGAGTCCAGCGGATCGACCGCGGGGTAGATGCCCTTTTCCGAGATCGCGCGGTTCAGCACCGTGGTGGCGTCCAGATGCGCGAACGACGTGGCGGGCGCCGGATCGGTCAGGTCGTCGGCCGGCACGTAGATCGCCTGCACCGAGGTGATCGAGCCCTTGTTGGTGGTGGTGATGCGCTCCTGCAGCGCGCCCATGTCGGTGGCGAGCGTCGGCTGATAGCCGACCGCCGAGGGGATGCGGCCCAAGAGCGCGGAGACTTCCGAGCCGGCCTGGGTGAAGCGGAAGATGTTGTCGACGAAGAACAGCACGTCCTGGCCCTGGTCGCGGAAATGCTCGGCGACGGTCAGTCCCGTGAGGCCGACGCGGGCGCGCGCGCCCGGCGGCTCGTTCATCTGGCCATAGACGAGGGCGCATTTCGAGCCTTCGCCGCCGCCCTTCTTGTTGACGCCGGATTCGATGAACTCGTGATAGAGGTCGTTGCCCTCGCGGGTGCGCTCGCCGACGCCGGCGAACACCGAGTAGCCGCCATGCGCCTTGGCGACGTTGTTGATCAGCTCCTGGATCAGCACGGTCTTGCCGACGCCGGCGCCGCCGAACAGGCCGATCTTGCCGCCCTTGGCGTAGGGCGCGAGCAGGTCGACGACCTTGATGCCGGTGACGAGGATTTCGGCTTCGGTCGCCTGATCGGTGTAGCTCGGCGCTTCCTGATGGATCGCGCGGTTGCCCTCGGAGGCGACCGGGCCCTGCTCGTCGACCGGCTCGCCGATCACGTTCATGATGCGGCCGAGCGTGCCGATGCCGACCGGCACCATGATCGGGTTGCCGGTGTCGGTGACCTCCTGGCCGCGCACCAGGCCCTCGGTGGTGTCCATCGCGATGGTGCGGACGGTGGATTCGCCGAGATGCTGGGCGACTTCGAGCACCAGGCGGTTGCCGCCGTTCCTGGTTTCGATCGCATTCAGGATCGCCGGCAGATGGCCTTCGAACTGCACGTCGACGACGGCGCCGATGACCTGGGTGATGCGTCCGTTCTGGTTGGCGGGTGTTGCCATGAAACTCTCTCCTTGAAGTCCAAAACTCAATTGGTCTTTAGATCGCCTCGGCGCCGGAGATGATCTCGATCAGCTCCTTGGTGATCATCGCCTGCCGCGTGCGGTTGTAGATCAGCGTCTGCTTCTTGATCATGTCGCCGGCGTTGCGGGTGGCGTTGTCCATCGCGCTCATCTGCGCGCCGTAGAACGATGCGTTGTTTTCCAGGAGCGCGCGGAAGATCTGCACCGCAAGATTGCGCGGCAGCAGCCCGCCGAGGATTTCGTCCTCCTCAGGCTCGTAATCATAGGACGCGGTCGCCGCGCCCGCGGCGGGAGCTTGCACCACCAGCGGGATGATCTGCTGCGCGGTCGGCACCTGCGCGATCACCGATTTGAAGCGCGAATAGAACAGCGTGCAGACGTCGAACTCGCCGGCGTCGAACCGGGCGATCACGCGGCGCGCGATATCCTCGGCGTTGACGAAGCCGAGCTGGCGCACCGAGCGCAGTTCGAGGTTCTCGACGATCTGCCGCTCGAAATTGCGGCGGAGCTGCTCGTAGCCCTTGCGGCCGACGCAGAAGAACTTGACCTCTTTGCCCTGGTTCATCAGCGCGAGAGCGCGCTCGCGGGCGAGTCGCACGATCGAGGAATTGAACGCGCCGGACAGGCCGCGCTCGCCGGTGCAGACCAGCAGCAGATGCACCTGGTCGCGGCCGGTGCCGGCGAGCAATACCGGCGCGCCGGGCGACCCCGCCGCGGCGCCGGCGATGTTGGAGATCACCGCATCCATCCGTTCGGCATAGGGCCGGGCGGCTTCTGCGGCGCTCTGCGCGCGGCGCAGCTTGGAGGCAGCCACCATCTGCATCGCCTTGGTGATCTTCTGCGTCGCCTTGGTGGATGCGATGCGGACGCGCATGTCTTTGAGAGAAGCCATTTATGCCCCGTATTCTGCATCGTCATCCTGAGGTGCGAGCGCTCTTCGCGCGGGCCTCGAAGGATGTTGTTCGGCCGCCGCCCTTCGAGGCTCGCAGAAAAGCGCGCACCTCAGGGTGACGGCCTTGTCATCACGCCGAAAACGACTTCGCGTAACCCTCGACCACCGACTTCAGCTTGCCGGCGGTGTCGTCGCTGAGGTCGCGGCTGTCGCGGATCGCGTCGAGAATGCCGGATTCCTTGCCGCGCACCAGCGACAGCAGGCCGTCCTCGAAGGCGCGGACCTTGCCGACCGGCAGCGTGTCGAGATAGCCGTTGACGCCGGCATAGATCACCACGACCTGCTCTTCCATCTTCAGCGGCGAGAACTGCGGCTGCTTCAGGAGTTCGGTCAGCCGCGAGCCGCGATTCAGGAGCCGCTGCGTCGAGGCGTCAAGGTCGGAGCCGAACTGCGCGAACGCCGCCATCTCGCGGTATTGCGCGAGCTCGCCCTTGATCTTGCCGGCGACCTTCTTCATCGCCTTGGTCTGCGCCGACGAGCCGACGCGCGACACCGACAGGCCGACGTTCACCGCCGGGCGGATGCCCTGGAAGAACAGGTCGGTTTCCAGGAAGATCTGGCCGTCGGTGATCGAGATCACGTTGGTCGGGATGTAGGCCGAGACGTCGTTGGCCTGGGTCTCGATCACCGGCAGCGCGGTCAGCGACCCGGAGCCGTGATCGTCGTTGAGCTTGGCGGCGCGCTCCAGCAGGCGGGAGTGCAGGTAGAACACGTCGCCGGGATAGGCTTCGCGGCCGGGCGGGCGGCGCAGCAGCAGCGACATCTGGCGATAGGCCACCGCCTGCTTGGACAGATCGTCATAGATGATGACGGCGTGCATGCCGTTGTCGCGGAAATATTCGCCCATCGTGCAGCCGGTGAACGGCGCGATGTACTGCATCGGCGCCGGATCGGACGCGGTGGCGGCGACGACGATGGAATATTCCAGCGCGCCCTGCTCTTCGAGCACCTTGACGAACTGCGCCACCGTCGAGCGCTTCTGGCCGATCGCGACATAGACGCAATACAGCTTCTGGCCTTCCGGCGCGCCCGCGACGTTGAGCGGCTTCTGGTTGAGGATGGTGTCGAGCGCGATCGCGGTCTTGCCGGTCTGGCGGTCGCCGATGATCAGTTCGCGCTGGCCGCGGCCGACCGGGATCAGCGCGTCGATCGCCTTGAGGCCGGTCGCCATCGGCTCGTTGACCGACTTGCGCGGAATGATGCCGGGCGCCTTGACGTCGACGCGCTTGCGCTCGGTTGCCTGGATCGGGCCCTTGCCGTCGATCGGATTGCCGAGCGCGTCGACGACGCGGCCGAGCAGCCCCTTGCCGACCGGCGTGTCAACGATCGAGCGGGTGCGCTTGACGGTCTGGCCTTCCTTGATTTCGCGGTCGGCGCCGAAGATCACGATGCCGACATTGTCGGTTTCGAGATTGAGCGCCATGCCGCGGGTGCCGTTTTCGAACTCGACCATTTCGCCGGCCTGGACGTTGTCGAGGCCGTAGACGCGGGCGATGCCGTCGCCGACGGAAAGCACCTGCCCGACTTCGGAGACCTCCGCCTCCTGGCCGAAATTCTTGATCTGGTCCTTGAGGATCGCGGAAATTTCCGCGGCGCGGATGTCCATCAGCCTGCCTCTTTCATCGCGTTCTTGATCGAATTGAGTTTGGTGCGGAGCGAATTGTCGACCATGCGGCTGCCGAGCTTGACGACGAGCCCGCCGATGATCGCCGGATCGATGTTGACGTTCAGCGCGACGTCC
Organism: uncultured Rhodopseudomonas sp.; assembly: GCA_964249215.1. Lineage (GTDB taxonomy): Bacteria > Pseudomonadota > Alphaproteobacteria > Rhizobiales > Xanthobacteraceae > CAXUBE01. Next base: position 4,208 of record CAXUBE010000136.1, read on the forward strand.
TTGCCGCTGACCGATTTCAGCGCGGCCTTGAGCGCCTCGAGATTCCTGTCGCTCAGCGGCTCGGCGACGGTGACGTCGGCGGTGGCCTCGCCCTTGAATTTCGCGACCAGCGCGCGGAAGGCGCGGATCACGTCTGCGACCGCGAACAGCCGGCGATTGAGGGTGAGGACGCGCAGGAAATTGGCGCTGATGCCGCCGATGCCGGCCTTGTCCAGTACCGCGGCGAGCGCTCTCGACTGGATGTCGGAGGAAAACACCGGGCTGCGCACCAGCCGCATAAGCTCCGGGCTGTCGGCCAGCATGGCGTTGAATTTGTCGAGATCGGCCTTGACGGCGTCGACCGATTTTTCGTCGCGGGCGAGTTCGAACAACGCGGTGGCATAACGACCCGATACGCCGGAAACCGATGGATCTTCTGCTGCCACAAGCGCGCTCTTTTGACTGTCAAATCCGCAAGGGAAAAACCGTCGCCACGCCGCGGCGCCTGTCGATTTAAGCCCTTGGAATTCAAGCGGGACTTCGATTCCAAGCCGGCGCGATCAAGGTCGGCGGTCCGGGAAATCGCGGCTTTGCTAACATAGCGCGCGCGCAGGTGCAACATGACGGCGCGCAAAGCGCGCTCGTGTCGCAGCGCCGACGCGGTGATTGTGGAATCCGGAAAGTCGCTCGGTCGGACGCTCGGAGGGGAGCGTTCAGACGGGGGCGTCGCGCGACCGGCGACCTGCCGGACCGATTGCCACATGAGTATTGCTACGTATTCTCGGATGCGTTCAGCATCACCGAGGCAATTAATTCGGCAAAATCCGGCCCGAACGGGCCGCATCACAAGATGTTTCAAATCGTCACCACAGGCATCAGGCGCCGTGTTGTCGCCTCATTACAACGTTCAACGGGACTTTCCCAAACGTCGGGTCGGGGGATTCACTTGCCACATATGTGGCAATACTTAAGCGAAGGACGTCAATATGCTGAACTACAATAATGCGATGCCGGGATTTGTAACCCGGCCGCGGACGGCGGTTGCTCTGATCGCCGCGACTTTGCTGCTGACGGCAGCGACCGAGGCCTCGGCGAAATCCCACCGCCACCATCACGCATCCCGCAACTGGACGGACGCCAACGCGTCGGTCGGCTCGGGGTCGGGCCGCAGCTTTTCCGGCATGGCGTCGTATTACGGCAATGAATCCGGCAGCCGCACCGCGTCGGGCCAGCGCATGAATGCCAGCGCCATGACCGCCGCCCATCGTTCGCTGCCGTTCGGCACCAGGCTCAAGGTGACCCATGGCGACCGCAGCGTCGTCGTCACCATCAACGACCGCGGCCCGTTCGTGCGCGGCCGCGTGCTCGACCTGTCGACCGGCGCCGCCCGCGCGATCGGCTTGACCAGCCGCGGCGTCGGCCGGGTGGTCGCGGAAGTCATGTAGGCATATTCGCATCGATTTCGTAAGCGTAGCGTCGTGTGAACGAGCCTGCCGTCAGCGATGACGGCAGGCTTTTTGTTGCAGACACCTTGTTGGAAGACTTGCCTTACCACTCGGCCGGAATATGCTCAGTAGGTAAACTCCGAACCAGGACGACGGAAAAGTGCGGCTTGATCTGCGCATTGCTGGTCAATGTCAATCGAGTGTGCTGACGGGTCTGGAAGCTCGACTTGTTCTACCGGCATTCGGATTGAATTGCGCCGTTTCCGACCTTTACGAGGGCACCGCGCTGGAGCCGCCACCCGCAGGCTGACAGCACGCGCTTTACAGAAAGCTCTGCGGATCGACGTCGACCTCGAGCTTGAGATTGCCCTTCGTCTTCGGTCCCGCCGCGAGCCAGTTCCGCAGATAGCTCGACAGATCGACGGCGCGGGCGGATTTCACCAGGATGCGAAATCGATAGCGGCCCTTGATGACGGCCAGAGGCGCTTCCGCCGGGCCCAGCACCTGCACCCGCGAATCGATCGGCGCGATCGCGGCGAGTTTTCGCGCGAACCCTTCGGCCGTCGGCCGGTCGCCCGCCGACACGATCAGGCTCGCCAGCCGTCCGAACGGCGGATAGCCGGCGCGTTCGCGCGCCTCGATCTCGCTGGCGTAGAAGGCTTCGCGGTCGCAGGCGATCAGCGCCTTCATCACCGGATGCTCGGGCTGATGCGTCTGCAGATAGCCGACGCCGCGGCCCTGCTCGCGTCCGGCGCGGCCGATCACCTGGTTGAGCAGTTGAAAGGTCCGCTCGGCGGCGCGCGGATCGCCGTTGCTCAGCCCCAGATCGGCATCGACCACGCCGACCAGATTGAGCCGCGGAAAATTGTGGCCTTTCGCCACCAGTTGCGTGCCGATGATGATGTCGACGCGGCCCTCCGCGATCTCGTTCAGTTCGCTGCGCATGGTTTCGACCGAGATAATGAGATCGCTCGACAGCACCATGGTGCGTGCGTCGGGAAACAGCGCCGCAGCTTCTTCCTGCAACCGCTCGACGCCGGGACCGACCGCGACCAGCGACTGCTCAGCCGAACAATGCGGACAGACATGCGGGCGCGGCATCGAGAAACCGCAATGGTGGCACACCAGCCGCTGCCGGAACCGGTGATCGACCAGCCAGGCATCGCAGATCGTGCAGGAAAAGCGATGGCCGCAGGCGCGGCACAGCGTCAGCGGCGCGTAGCCGCGGCGGTTGAGGAACAGCA
>CAXUBE010000137.1:0-6873 GCA_964249215.1 uncultured Rhodopseudomonas sp.
GGCGACCCTTCGACCCCGGTTTCGGGAGCGGCGGCCGGCGCCGCGACGGATGGCCGACGCGCGCATAGCAATGCGGCGGCGCGTGTTCGCCAAAAACTGACCGGCACGCCGGTGTGAGCGGAAACCAGATGTTCGATATCGGGTGGAGTGAACTGGTCGTCATCGGGGTGGTCGCGCTGATCGCGATCGGCCCGAAGGAATTGCCGGGCGTGTTGCGCATGGTCGGCCAGTGGATGGCGAAGGCGCGCAAGATGGCGTCCGAATTTCAGGGCCAGTTCAACGAAGCGATGCGCGAAGCCGAAATGGCCGACCTGAAAAAATCCTTCGACGATGTGAAGGATGCCGCGAGCGGTCTCGGCGGCGGCAATCTGCTCACGTCGCTGACAAAGGACGTCAGCGAGGCGATGACGATCGACAAGATCGCGCATGTCGATACGCCGCCGGCGATGCCGACCACGCCGGAGCTGCCGACGCCGCAGACCTTCGTCGAGGCGGAGGCGCATCAGCCGGCGATGGAGCCGCTCGCGATCCTGCCGCCGAGCGAGACGACAACGTCAGATACGACTCCGGCAGCAACCACGCCGGCAGCGATTGCCGCCGACGCGCCGCAGATCAGCAGGGACGCCAAAGCGTCATGACCGTGGAGGATATCGAGGCCAGCAAGGCGCCGCTGATGGATCATCTGATCGAGCTGCGCTCGCGGCTGATCAAGGCGCTGCTGGCGTTCGGCGTGGCCTTCATCTTCTGCTTCTTCTTCGCCAAGCAGATCTACAACGTGCTGGTGTGGCCGTTCGTCTGGGTCGCCGGGCCGGAGAACTCCAAATTCATCTACACGGCCTTGCTCGAATACTTCCTCACCCAGTTGAAGCTCGCTCTGTTCGGCGCGGGCTTCATCTCGTTTCCGATCGTGGCGACGCAGATCTACAAATTTGTGGCGCCGGGGCTCTACAAGCACGAGCGCGGCGCGTTTTTGCCTTATCTCGTCGCGACGCCGGTGTTCTTCGTGATGGGCTCGCTGCTGGTGTATTTCGTGGTGCTGCCGATGCTGGTGCGGTTCTCGCTCGGCATGCAGCAGACCGCGGGCGCCGAGACCGCGCAGATCGCGCTGCTGCCGAAGGTCGGCGAATATCTGTCGCTGATGATGTCGCTGATCTTCGCGTTCGGCGTCGCTTTTCAACTGCCGGTGATCCTGACGCTGCTGGGGCGGATCGGCATCATCACCGCGCGGCAATTGCGCGACAAGAGGCGCTACTTCATCGTGGTCGCGTTCGTCATCGCCGCGGTGCTGACGCCGCCCGACGTGATCAGCCAGGCCTCGCTCGCGATCCCCTTGCTGATCTTGTACGAAGGCTCGATCATCGCGGTGACCATGGTGCAGAGGAGTGCCAAGGCCGCGACCAGCGCGAGCGCCGCCGCCGAGCCGTCGCCGCCGGAGTAGGGAGGCCGCGCGCGAGTTCATCATGACCGAATTAGTCACCAGAACAGATCTGGTGGTATCAAATCCGATTTGCTGGGCGTCAAATCCGATTTGCTGCTTATAAAGTCTGAATTGCAGGCTGCAATTGAAACCCAGACGCTGCGACTGACCGTCCGATTGGGAGGCAATGTCGCCGTCGGCGTTGGTGTTCTAGCTGCGAGCATCGGCATATTTGCCCTATTGGTGCGTTTGCGCTAGCAGACGCCGCCTTCCAAACCGGGACCGATCGGAGTAATGGAAGCGTGACTTTCAGGACTCTTGTCATGCACGACATCAAATCGATCCACGATAACCCGGCGGCTTTCGACGCCGCGCTGACACGGCGCGGGCTGGCGCCAATGTCTGCGTCGCTGCTGGCGATCGACGACCGGCGCCGCGCCGCCATTCTGGCGTCGGAGACGGCGCAGGCGCGGCGCAACGCAGCATCGAAGGACATCGGCGACGCGAAAAAGGCCAGGGACGATGCGCGGGCGGCGGTGCTGATGGCCGAGGTTTCCGAACTCAAGACCACGATGCCGCAACTCGAAGCTGCGGCAAAGGATGCCAGCGAGGACTTGAAAAAGGCGCTCGCCGAGATTCCGAACCTGCCGCTCGACGACGTGCCGGACGGCGCGGACGAGCACGGCAATGTGCAGCGGCATCATTTCGGCGCCCGGCGCAACTACGCGTTTGCGCCGAAGCCGCATGACGATCTCGGCGAAGCCATGGGTTACATGGATTTCGCGGCCGCGGCGAAACTGTCCGGCGCCCGTTTCGTGGTGCTGAAGAAAGGCCTCGCGCGGCTGGAGCGCGCGATCGGGCAGTTCATGCTCGACCTGCATACCAGCGAGCACGGCTACATCGAGGTCAATCCGCCGCTGCTGGTGCGCGATGAGGCGATGTTCGGCACGGCGCAACTGCCGAAATTTCGTGAGGATCAGTTTAGTGTGGCGGGCGAGTACTGGCTCATCCCCACCGCCGAAGTGCCGCTCACAAACCTCGTCCGCGACTCCATCCTCGACGAAAAGGAATTGCCGCTGCGCATGACCGCGCTGACGCCGTGTTTTCGCGCCGAAGCGGGCGCGGCCGGCCGCGACACCCGCGGCATGATCCGCCAGCATCAGTTCAGCAAGGTCGAACTGGTCTCGATCACCACGCCGGAGACCTCGAAGGACGAGCACGAGCGCATGCTGTCCTGCGCCGAGGAAGTGCTGCGCCGGCTCGGGCTGCACTACCGGGTGATGACGCTGTGCACCGGCGACATGGGCTTCGCCTCGCAGAAGACCTACGACATCGAGGTCTGGATGCCAGGACAACTCACAAGTCAGAACGAAAGCGGGGCGTATCGCGAGATTTCATCCTGCTCGGTGTGCGGCGATTTCCAGGCGCGGCGCATGGATGCGCGCTATCGCGCGTCGGACGGCAAGCCGCGCTTCGTGCACACGCTGAACGGCTCCGGCACCGCGGTCGGCCGCGCGCTGATCGCGGTGATGGAGACCTATCAGCAGGACGACGGATCGATCGCGGTGCCGGACGTGCTGCAGCCCTATATGGGCGGGCTGAAGGTGATCGCCGCCGAATAGCGCCGGCGTCCGGATCGGTTTATCGCGGGGGCGGGCGCCGCTCTATCCTAATCCCGGCTTGCCGTCACCATCCGGCATTTGCCTTCCGTGGCGCGGGGGTCGACGAAGCCGACATGGGTCGGCGGAAACGCCTTGCGTTCCTTGGTCGCGACCGTGCCGTGGATCACGCGGCGGCGCTCGGTGCTGAAGCTGCCGTCATGGCTGCGGAAGGCGCACGCCACTTCCAGATCACGGATCGCGAAATCATTGCCGTTGCGCACGGTGAAGGACATCAACGCCTTCGAGCCGAGCCCGCCGCGGCTGAATTTCTGGCCGCCGAGCGTGACGCCCGTGACCGGCTCCGGCTCGGCAGGGATGAATTCGCGGGGCGCGACGGCAGCGTAGGACATCAGCGGCGAGGCCCCTTGCATCGGCGTGGCGCTGAGCAGCGTATCGGCGATGCCTTCGTCGTCGACCGTCAGCGACGCGGCGGCAGCGGTGACCAGCGGCGGGTCGGCGATCGCCTCGTTCGGCTGCAGCAGCATCCAGCCGCCGAGCGCCGCGAACAGCAGCACCAGCGCGGTGCCGAGCGCGACCGGGATGCGGTTGATGGCCATTGGCGATGCTCCCTGCCTTCGAAACGCGGACAACGCGATGCGCACGCGGCCGGCGACCTATCCGGAAAACCGAACCTGCCCCGGATTGTTCCGGAAAGCGGCTCGTGGCGCGGTCGGCCCCGCCCGGATGGTTAACCCGGCTGCCGGCCGAGCCGCCGCCGCGATACGGCGATTCGGGCCGGGCAATCCGTCGGAGCGCCGCCTACTTGGTCGCGACCTTGCTGGAGCGCGCCGCGGCGTCGTCCTTGTCCATCACCATGCGGCAGCCCGGGCTCAGGCTGGAGCGGTGCGCGCGCATGCAGACGGTGATCTTCGAGATGTTCGGGATCTCCGAACTGCACAGCCGGAACGCGTCGCCGGTGCACATCTGCTGCTGTTCGGCGCTGTAGGCGAAGCTCGCGGTCGACACCAGCGAGGTGGAGGCTGCGACGGCCAGAGCGAAACCAATCCGGCGAACGGTGTTGAAGCTGAATGCGGTCATTGTCGTCTCCTGTGATCGGCCGCCCGATGCGGCGTGTTCTGATGCACGGACCATGCGCCCTGCCTCGGGATTCGACTGTGATGACCATCACTCAGCGATTTTTCTTTTGCCCGAGGTCGAACCTCGGTGCCTGGCCGGCGGACAGTTCCGGCTTGCATTTTGGCTTGGCAATCGCGCCGGCATGCTGGCAAAGCACGTCGCGGGATCGACCTACATGAGCAGGCAAGGCGGCGGATGCGGATTCTTTGCACCAATGACGACGGCATTCACGCGCCCGGCCTGAAGGTGATGGAGGAGATCGCCCGCGCGCTGTCCGACGACGTGTGGGTCGTGGCGCCCGAACTCGACCAGTCCGGCGTGTCGCATTCGCTGTCGCTGAACGATCCGCTGCGGCTGCGCGAGATCGGGCCGCGGCATTTCGCGGTGCGCGGCACGCCGACCGACTGCGTGATCATGGGCGCGCGCCACATCCTCGGCGGCACGGGGCCGGACCTGGTATTGTCCGGCGTCAACAAGGGCCGCAACGTCGCCGAGGACGTGGTCTATTCCGGCACCATCGCCGGCGCGCTGGAGGGTACCATCCTGGGCTATCCGTCGTTCGCGCTGTCGCAGGAATTCTCGATGGAGACGCGTCACGCGCCGCTGTGGGACACCGCGCGCAGGTTCGGCCCCGACATCGTGCGCAAGGTGATCGCCGCGGGCGTGCCGAAGAACACCGTCATCAACATCAACTTTCCGGCGTGCACGCCGGATCAGGTCGCCGGCGTGATGCCGACCCGGCAGGGCAAGCGCAACCAGGGATTCCTGCGGGTGGACGAGCGCCGCGACGGCCGCGGCAATCCGTATTTCTGGATCGGCTTCGAGCGCGTCGCGGTGGTCGATACGCCGGCGCAGGGCACCGATCTCGCAGCACTCGGCGCGCGCTACGTGTCGGTGACGCCGCTGCGTCTCGACCGCACCGACGATGCGTTCTCCGACAGGCTCGGCGCGATGCTGAAGTGACGGCTCAGACCGTCGCGTCCTTCAGCGTGCTCTCGATGATGCTCTTGAGCGATTCGATCTGGAACGGCTTCTGCAGCGCCGGGCGGTCGCGATAATGCTCCGGCACGCCCTGCGCGCCGTAGCCGGTGGCGAAGATGAAAGGCCGGTTTCGCGCCTTCAGCAGGTCTGCGACCGGCGAAATCACCTTGCCGTTGACATTGACGTCGAGGATCGCGATGTCGAATTCGGTCGAGCCGGCGAGCCTGATCGCCTCGTTGATTTCGCCGGTCTCGGCGGCGATGCTGTAGCCCAGTTCGTCGAGCATGTCGGCGACCATCATCCGGATCATAGCCTCGTCCTCGACCAGTAAGACCGAGCCGCCCCGCGCTGTCGCCATCTCTCGCCCCTCGATGTCTCGACGTGCCGCACCCGCCGACGGAACTCTGCCAGAACCGACCGATCCCGCCGAATGCTCGTCCCCGAGCAAATTTGCAAATATGATGCCGTAACGCAATCTCAAGCTGCGCGCGCAATGTCGGATAGACAACACCAATCGACCGGTGAAATGCGAATGCCGACAACAGGTTCGAACGGCTTTTCAGACGATGTCCCGGCAACCGCGTTGCTCGACGGGCACGGAATGTCACGCCGTGGCGGCGTCGATCCGCGCGTTGCGGATCGCGGCGGCATCCGATGACCGGCAGCACCAGCCCGCCGCCCGCAAAGATGATGTTTCAGTTCAACCTGCGGCGGCGCGGGATCAGCGACCAGACCGTGCTGCGCGCGATGGACGAGATCCCGCGCGATCTGTTCGTCGAGCCTGGCGACGCCGCGCAGGCCTGGCGCGACATCGCGCTGCCGATCGCCTGCGGCCAGACCATCAGCCAGCCGTTCGTGGTCGCCTACATGACCGAGCAGTTGCAGGTCGGCACCCATCACCGCGTGCTGGAAATCGGCACCGGCTCCGGCTACCAGGCCGCGATCCTGTCGCGGCTTGCGGGCCACGTGCTCAGCATCGAACGGTTTCGCACGCTGGCCGACCGCGCGCGGGCGCGGCTGGAGAAGCTGCGCTGCTTCAACGTCGAGGTGCTGCTCGGCGACGGCTTCGACGTGCCGGCGGGGGCGGGGACCTTCGACCGCATCATGGTCACCGCGGCGATGCGCGAATTGCCGCAGGCGCTGCTCGACCTGCTCGAGCCCGACGGCGTGCTGATCGCGCCGCTCGGCCCGCAGCACGGCGCGCAGACGCTGCTGCGGGTGCAGCGGAGCGCGGACGGCCTGGTGCGCAAGCCGCTGGTCGACGTGCGCTTCGTGCCGGCGCTGCCCGGCATCGCGCGCGAATTATAGTCCCGCTAAAACCGGTCAAGCGGGCGCTCGCCGCAGGGTTAAAGGCTTATTTACTCCGCGCGTGTTTACTCAAATCACGAATTCCGTTGCGTATGAGTGAGTAACCATGTCCCGCGTAGTCGAGTTGCTTTGCTCGCGTCGCGCGCCGCAGGCCGCGGTGCTGACGCTGATGTCGATCGGTTTCAGCGGCTGCAGTTCCGATCTGCAGACTCGCCTGTCGCAAAATCCGTTCCAGTCGCGCGAGGCTACGGGCTCGGTCGCCGCGGCGCCCGCGCCGCAGCCCGAGCGCCGCGATCTGCCGCAATACGCCCGGCCGGCGTACCAGCCGCAGCAATATCAGCAGCAGTATCAGTCGCAGGCGTTGCCGCCGCCGATCGCGGCGCCGCGCTCCTATCCGGTCGCCGGCAACGGCGCCGGCGACCGGATAGG
>CAXUBE010000138.1:0-3906 GCA_964249215.1 uncultured Rhodopseudomonas sp.
GTGCTGCGCGACGCGCCGCTGCTGCTGCTCGACGAGGCGACCTCGGCGCTCGACGCGGAAAGCGAAACGCTGGTGCAGACCGCGCTCGCCGAATTGATGCAGCACCGCACCACGCTGGTGATCGCGCACCGGCTCGCCACGGTGCTGTCGTGCGACCGGATCTTGGTGATGGATCGCGGCCGCATCGTCGAGCAGGGCACCCACGCCTCGCTGATCGCCGCCGGCGGCCTCTACGCGCGCCTCGCGCGGCTGCAGTTCGAGGCGGCGTGACGGTCACGGTCGGGGCGCTGAGGAAGCTGCGCGCCACTTCATCTTCAGCACCTTGCGCTTAGATCCGGGGTTGACGTCTGCGCCGTCATCGACGAATCCGTTGCGCTTGTAGAATGCGATCGCCCGCGCGTTATCGGCGTTCACCTTCAGCGTCACGCCCCGCGGCGACAGCAGCTTGGCTTCGTCAACCAGCGCGTCGGCCACTCCGCTGCCCTGATGCCGAGGGCTCACCACCAACTGGTCGAGATAACCGTTGCCGTCGATGGTGACAAAGCCGATCAGTGCGCCGGCGTCTTCTGCGACGACGATACGCGCCAGCGGCACCAGTTCGTTGCGCCAGCGTTCGCGCCACCACGGCACGCGGGCGTCGAAATCGATGTCCGGATAGGCCAGCCGCCAGGTTTCCAGCCATAGCGCGATGGCGGCGTCTTCATCGCCGGCTCGGTACGCGCGCAGCACGAAGGCCGAACGGGTCGGCACGGCTCAGCGCTCGGTCAGCTTTAGCTCGATGCGGCGATTGCGCCTGTAGGCGTCTTCGGTGCTGGCGACATCGAGCGGCTGGAATTCCGCGAAGCCCGCGGCGACGAGGCGTTGCGGCGGCACGCCGAGCGAGACCAGATACTGCACCACCGAGATCGCGCGCGCGCTCGACAATTCCCAGTTCGACTTGAAGATCGGGCTGTTGAGGATCGGCCGCGAGTCGGTATGGCCGTCGACCCGCATGACCCAGGCGATCTCCGCCGGGATCTGTTTGTCGAGTTCGGTCAGCGCCGAGGCCACCTTGTCGAGTTCGGCGCGGCCCTCCGGCAGCAGCAGCGCCTGGCCGGTGTCGAAGAACACCTCCGACTGGAATACGAAGCGGTCGCCGACGACCCGGATGTCGGGGCGGTTGCCGAGGATCGCGCGCAGCCGGCCGAAAAATTCGGAACGGTAGCGCGACAATTCCTGCACCCGCTGCGCCAGCGCGACATTCAGTCGCTGGCCGAGATCGGAAATCCGGCCCTGGGATTCCCTGTCGCGCTTTTCGGAGGCATCGAGCGCGTCCTCGAGGGCCGCAAGTTGCCGGCGCAGCGCGCTGATCTGCTGGTTCAGCACCTCGACCTGCGTCAGCGCGCGCGATGACAGCAGCTTCTCGGAGTCGAGCGCCTTGTTGAGCTCGGTGGCGCGGCCGGCGGCATCGCTGCCGGCGCCGGCAAGGCCGTCATACAGGCCCTTGACGCGGTCACGCTCGGCTTCCGCGGACGCGAGGCCTGCGCGCATCTGCGACAATTGGTCGTCGAGCGTGAGCTTGCCGAGCTTTTCCAGCGACAGCAGATCGTTCAGTTGCGCGAGCTTGGCGTTGAGTTGTTCCAGCGCCTTGTCCTTGCCGGTGACTTCCTGCGATAGGAAGAACTGCACCACCAGGAACACCGACAGCAGGAACACGATGGCCAGCACCAGTGTCGACAGCGCGTCGACGAATCCGGGCCAGTAGTTGAACTCGGATGAATTGCGGCGTCCGCGTGCGAGAGCCATCGTCAGTTCTTCTCCGGCTGGCGCGCGATCCAGGCCAGCAGCGTCTTGATCTCGCGGTTCTGCTCGCCTTGCGCGTCGGCCCATTCGCGGATCATCTGCTGCTCGCTGCGCATATGCGACACCATGCCCTGGATCGCCTCGGCGAGATTCGCCATCGCCGCGGTGGTGCCGCGGTTGGCGCCGCCTTCCTCGAGGCTGACACGCAGCCGCTCGATCGCGCCCTGCAGGTCGGCGGTGTTGCCGGGACCGGCGCCGGCGCCGGCATATTCCCGCACCGTCGAGGCGAGCCAATCTTCCAGGTCGGTATAAAAACGGTTCTGCGCCTGGCTGGATTGCAGGTCGAGAAAGCCCAGAATCAGCGAACCGGCGAGGCCGAACAACGACGACGAAAACGAAATGCCCATGCCGCCGAGCGGGGCGGCGAGGCCTTCTTTCAGCGTGTCGAACAAGGAGCCGGCGTCGCCGCCGACCTTGAGGCCGTCGATCACCTTGCCGACCGAGCCGACGGTCTCGATCAGGCCCCAGAACGTTCCGAGCAGGCCGAGAAACACCAATAGCCCCGTCATGTAGCGCGAGATGTCGCGCGCTTCATCGAGCCGCGTCGCGATCGAATCCAGCAGATGCCGCATGGTCTGCTGCGAGATCGACATTCGTCCGGCGCGCTCGCCGCCGAGGATCGCGGCCATCGGCGCGAGCAGTTTCGGCCGCCGGTCGAGCGCGAGGCCCGGATCGGATATCCGGAAATTGTTGACCCACGATACTTCCGGATAAAGCCGGATCACCTGCCGGAACGACAGGATGACGCCGATGAACAGCACCGCGCCGATCAGCGCGTTGAGGCCCGGATTGGCAAAGAAGGCGACGATGATCTGCTTGTAGAGCACGACGAGCAGCAGCGCGCACAGCACCAGGAACACCAGCATCCGAACCAGAAAGATGCGCGGCGACGACAGCTTCGTCAGGTCGATGTCGATCGCGGAGCGGGAGGAGGGGGCTGTCGCCATCGGCGGTCCATGTCATTGCGAGGGCTGCAATATCAAATCAATATGGCACAGTGGGCGGCGGATGAAAGCGCAGCGGGCGATTTTCCTCCGACCACGCGCAACCGGCGGAACTTGACGCTGAAACCGGGCTTGGTCCGGCGCGTACACATAAAGGCAGAAGGCAGGGTATGATGGCGGGACTTCGATGACGGTTTTGTATCTGGAGGCGCTGGCGGCCATCACGGTGTCGCTGTCGGTGCTGATGGCGATTGCCTGGTTGGTGCAGCAAAAGACTGGCAATTCCGGCTGGGTCGATACGATCTGGACGTTCTCGCTGGGCATCGTCGGGGTCGGCAGCGCGTTGTGGCCGATTGGCGGCGCCGCGCCGAATGCGCGGCAATGGCTGGTGGCGGCGCTGGTCGCGGTCTGGTCGGTGCGGCTCGGCGCGCACATCGCCGCGCGCACTGCCAAGATCACCGACGATCCGCGCTACGCGGCGTTCGCCAAGGAATGGGGCGTGGATTCGCCGCGGAAGATGTTCGTCTTTCTGCAGAACCAGGGCTTCGGTTCGATCCCGTTGGTATTCGCCATTTTCGTGGCGTCGCGATTTCCGGCCGATGCGCTGCTGCGGGTGCAGGATTATATCGGCGTGCTGATCCTGTTCGTCGGTATCGCCGGCGAGGCGCTGTCGGACGCACAGTTGAAATCGTTTCGCGGCGATCCGAACAACAAGGGCAAGGTGTGCGACGTCGGGCTGTGGCGCTGGTCGCGGCATCCGAACTATTTCTTCGAATGGTTCGGGTGGCTCGCCTATCCGATGATCGCGATCTCGACCGACTATCCGTGGGGATGGGCGACGATCCTTGCGCCGGTGTTCATGTACTGGATCCTGGTGCACGTCACCGGGGTGCCGCCTCTGGAAGAGCAGATGCTGCGCTCGCGCGGCGAGAACTATCGCGCCTATCAGTCGCGCACCAGCAAGTTCTTTCCCCTGCCGCCGGGCGCGGTCGCGTCGTGAGCGAGGCCAAGCCAGGGGTCACGCCATGAGTCTGGTCGCAAGGATCATCGGGACCGCCGAACGCGTGCCGCTGCCGGACAGCGTCATCCGCGCGGCGATCCAGCGGCTTTGCGCGCGCAC
>CAXUBE010000138.1:3916-6851 GCA_964249215.1 uncultured Rhodopseudomonas sp.
CGGTCGGCGCTGTCGATGCCGAACGCCGCGAATTGCGCGCGCACCGCCGCGAAGATGAGCCGGGGCGATCGCGAGACAGACGCGGCCTTCGCGCGGCAGATGTCGGCCCGCGCGATCGCCGAGCACGCCGACGCCGCCAACGCGCAGCATTACGAAGTGCCGGCGGCGTTCTTTGCCAGGGTACTCGGCCCGAACCGCAAATACTCGTCCTGTTTCTACAATACGGCGCAATCGACCCTCGCCGAGGCCGAAGACGAGGCGCTGCGGCAGACCATCGCGCATGCGGATCTCGCCGACGGGCAGTCGATTCTCGAACTGGGCTGCGGCTGGGGTTCGCTGTCGCTGGCGATGGCGCGGCGGTTTCCGAACGCGCGTATCACCGCGGTGTCGAATTCGGCGTCGCAGCGCCACTATATCGAGGGTGAGGCCCGCGCGCGGGGACATGCCGGTCTGCGCGTCATCACCCAGGACATGAACTGGTTCGAGCCCGGCCGGCGCTTTGACCGCATCGTCTCGGTGGAGATGTTCGAGCACATGATGAACTGGCGCGAGCTGCTGACGCGGGCGCGTTCGTGGCTGGAGCCGGACGGCCGCTTCTTCATGCATATCTTTACGCATCGCCGGGGCGCCTATCTGTTCGACCGCGCCGATGGCGAGGACTGGATCGCGCAGCATTTCTTCACCGGCGGCGTGATGCCGAGCCACGCGCTGATCGGACAATATGCCGATCTTTTGACGGTGGAGCAGGAATGGCGCTGGAGCGGCACGCACTATCAGCGCACCGCAGAACACTGGCTGGCGAATTTCGACGCCAACACCGACGCCATCGCGCAGGTGCTGCGGCCGGTCTACGGCGAGGACACCGCGCTGTGGATGCGGCGCTGGCGCTGGTTCTTCCTCGCGACGTCGGGCCTGTTCGGCTACGCCAACGGCAGCGAATGGGGCGTCAGCCATTACCGCATGAAGGCCGCGGACTGACGATCAGCTCTTCAGCGGGCCGATGATCTTCACGAGGTCGGCGTGGATGTATTCGTTGCCGCAGATCACGTTGCCGGTCTTCAAGAGATCGCCGCCGTGGATGTCGCCGACCACGCCGCCGGCCTCGCGGATCATCACGATGCCCGCCGCGATATCCCAGGACTGCAGGTTGCGCTCCCAATAGCCGTCGAAGCGGCCGGCCGCGACCGCCGCCATGTCGAGCGACGCGGAGCCGAACCGGCGCAACCCGGCGACCTTCGGCTGCAACGCCGTCATCTCCTGGCGCGACAATTCGTGGTCGCCGCGTCCGATATGCGGCAGGCCGCAGGCCACCAGGCATTCATCCAGCCTGCGGCGTCCGGCGACCCGCAGCCGCTGATCGTTGAGGAACGCGCCCTTGCCGCGTTCGGCGATGTACAATTCTTCATTGGCGGGATTATAGATCACGCCTGCGATCATCACGCCTTCGCGCTGCAGCCCGATCGAGATCGCGAACTGCGGAATGCCGTGCAGGAAATTGGTGGTGCCGTCGAGCGGGTCGACGAACCAGGTGTGGGTCTTGTCGTCGCCGTCGCGGATGCCGCCTTCCTCGCCGACGAAACCGTAGCCCGGCCGCGCCTTGGTGAGGTCGGCATGCAGCATTTCCTCGGCGCGCTTGTCGGCAAGCGACACGAAGTTCGCCGGCCCCTTCAGCGAGACCTGCAGATTCTCGACCTCGCCGAAATCGCGCTTCAGGCTTCGGCCGGCGCGCCGCGCGGCCTTGACCATGACGTTGATGAGGGCTGAGTGCAGCATGGCGTTACGCTCGAGACGACCTTGCGCGTCAGGTCAGGGCAGCATGTGTCGGGATTTGCGCATGCAGGGGTGCCCTGCGCGGCTGGTGCCGTCAAGCCGCATCATTTGCTGCCGAGCCATTTGCGCGCCTCGTCCTGCGCCTTGGCGCGCTCGTCCGCCGTGACCTGCGCCATCACCTCGTCGAGCACAAGGTCGCCCTTGCCGGCGGTCTTGGCGACGATGTGCCACTTCAGCCCTTCGATGCGGTCGAGCGGCGCGCCGCGACCGTTGACCAGAACATGGGCAAGACGGTTTTGCGCGATCGGATTGTTCTGCCGTGCGGCCTTGCGCAGCAGCGTCACCGCCGCGGGCTCGTTCTTCGGCGTGCCGGTGCCGTTGTACAGCGCGATGGCATATTCGACTTCGGCGTCGATATTGCCGGCGACGGACGCGGCCTGCAGCAGCCTCACCGCCTGGTCGATGTTCTTCGGAACGCCTGTGCCTTCCTTGTAGAACGTGGCGAGCGCGTATTGCGCTTCGGGATTGCCGGCATCGGCCGCGAGCCGCAGCAATTCCGCGGCGCGCTTCAGGTCTTGCGGAAAGGACTGGCCATCGAGGTAGAGCAGCGCGAGATTGTAGGCGGCTTTCGGGTTGCCGAGCTTGGCGGACGACGCCAGCCATCTGGCGCCTTCCTCGCGGTCCGGCGCAGCGCCGCGACCGCCGAGCCGCAGCATCGCCAGCGCGAACATCGCCTCGCGATCGCCGAGCTCGGCGGCGCGGCGATACCAGTCGGCGGCCTTGACGTAGTCGCGCTTGACGCCGAGCCCGTTGGCGTAGAGCTCGCCCAGCATGGTCATCGCTTTCGGGTCGTTGTTGTCCTGCGCGCGCCTGGTCGCAAGATCGAACGAGGTCTTGTATTCGCCGCGCTGATAGGCGCCGTAGACCAAATCGACATTGGGATCGACCGGCACGGCCGTTGCTGCGGGAGGCGTCGGCGATGCGGGCGGTTGCTTCGCCGTCGTAACAGGGGCTTTGGCCGGAGCTTTTGGGACAGCTTTGGGCGGCGCTTTCGGCTTTGCAGCCGTGCTTCCCGGCGGCGGCAGAAGGCCCGGAGGAGTTAGAGACACTTGCGCGAGCGCGCTGCCGGCGAGGACGAGCCACCCGGTCAGGATCGCTATGGGAC
>CAXUBE010000139.1:0-632 GCA_964249215.1 uncultured Rhodopseudomonas sp.
TTGCGTCAGCACCGTGTTCGAGCCCTGGCCGATGTCGACCGCGCCGGTGTTGAGCGACACCGAACCGTCTTCCGTCAGCCGGACGATGGCGCTGGTGGAAAGAAAGCCCGAAATATGCGCCGTCAGCGCAATGCCCAGTCCGCGGCGCTTATCGTCGGACGCCGGAATCGGCTTGCCGGCGCGCTCGTTCCAGCGTGCGCCCCTGGTCACCTTCTCGATGCACTCCTCAAGCCCGCTCGTCGTCAGCGTCTGGCCGCCGATCCAGCGGTCGCCGACCCGAACGATATTCTTCAGGCGCAACGCCACCGGATCCATGCCCAGTTCGGCGGCGAGATCGTCGATCTGGCATTCGCTCGCGAAGGTGATCTGCGGATTGCCGAAGCCGCGGAAGGCGCCGGCGCGCAGTTTGTTGGTGTAGACGGCGTGGCCGAGCAGGTCGACATGCTCGAAGCGATAGGGCCCGGTGCCGAAGAAGAGAGCGAAGTTCATGACGGCCGCACTGTCGTCGGCATACGCGCCGCCGTCGAACCAGGCGTCGACGGAGCGCGCGACGAAGGTGCCGTCCCGCTTGGCGCCGCTCTTGATGCGGATGCGCACCGGATGGCGCGAGCGCATCGCGAACATATCCTCGT
>CAXUBE010000139.1:642-6845 GCA_964249215.1 uncultured Rhodopseudomonas sp.
CGCCCGAGCGCGATGCGCACCGGACGCCCCGTCTTCGCGGCGAGAGCGACCGCCACCGGCTGCACCATCGCTTCCGATTTGCCGCCGAAGCCGCCGCCGACCCGCGGCGTGATGGCGCGGATCTTCGCCATCGGGATGCCGAGGCTTTCGTGAATATTGGCCTGGGTCCGGAACACGCTTTGCGTCGAAGACCAGACCGTCACCTTGCCGCGTCCGTCGAAGGCGGCGAGCGCCACCCCGGGCTCCAGATAGGCGTGATACTGCGCGGATGTCTCATAGACCTGATCGAGCACGACATCGCTTTCGGCAAAGCCTTTCTCGACATCGCCGCGGCGCATGGTCGACCGCGCCAGTTCGTTGGGCCGCTGGCGCGTCGAGGCATCGTAGATCTTGAAATAGGAATCGAAATCCTCGTGGAGCACCGGCGCGCCTTCCGCCATCGCGTCCTCGATCGTGAACACCGCCGGCAGCTCCTCGTAGACGATATCGACGAGGCGGGCGGCGGCGCGCGCCGTTTCGACATCGATTGCCGCCACGGCAGCGACCGGCTCGCCGATGTAACGCACCTTGCCCTTGGCGATCACGGTCTCGTCCTTCACGACCAGACCCATGTAACGCAAATCGAAATCGGCGCCGGTGACGACGGCCTTGACGCCCGGCAATGCCATGGCGCGCGAGATGTCGTAGCTGACGATGCGCGCATGCGGGTGCGGGCTGTAGGCGAGCGCGCCGTGCAGCATGCCCGGCAACACCATATCCTCGGTGAACATCGCCGCGCCGACCGCCTTCTCCCGCGCTTCGAGGCGCGACATGGTCAGGCCGACGGCAGCGTCGATTTTGCTGTCGTGGACGTTCACGGCCGGTCCTCCAGCCGCGTGGCCGCGAGCTCGATCGCCTCGATCACCTTCACGTAGCCGGAACAGCGGCACAGGTTGCCGGAGATGGCCGTGCGGATCTCCTCGCGGGTCGGCTTGCGGTTTTCCGACAGCAGCGCCGTCACGGAGATGATCATGCCGGGCATGCAGAACCCGCACTGGATCGCGCCGGCGTCGAGGAAGGCCTGCTGCACGGTCGACAAGGCCGGTCCCGACGCCAGCCCCTCGACCGTCGTGACCTTCTTTTTCGCGACCGTCACCGCGAGGCACAGGCACGAACGCACGGGGGTATCGTCGACCAGCACGTTGCAGGCGCCGCAGGTGCCCGCATTGCAGGCCTTTTTCGCGCCCGTCAGCGCGAGGTTGTCGCGCAGCATGTCGAGGAGGGTCCGATGCGTCGGAATGGCGACCGCACGGTCCTCGCCGTTGACGCGGACCGACAGGGCGACCGTCGCGGCGCTCATGCGGCGCGTCCGCGCGCGGCCTTGACGGCGCGCGACAGGAGCCCGGGAATCAGCATGCGCCGAAACTCGTCGCTGCCCTTGACGTCGCTCACCGGATCGGCGGCCGCGGCGTAGGCTTTGCCGGTCTCCTTCAATGACGTGTCGTCGAGCGTCGTGCCTACAAGCGTTCCCTCGGCCTCAGCCACGCGAATGGGCGTCGGCGCGCATGACCCGATCGCGATGCGAATTGCGGCGCAGGCGCCCTGTTCCATGCGCAGCCTGACCGCGACCGATACGGTCGCGTAGTCGCCGTCGACGCGGGAATATTTAAGATAGGTGCTGCTCTCGCCGGGCCCGGACGCCGGCAGCCGGACGGCGACGAGAACGTCGCCCGGCGTCAGAACGCTCTCCTGATAACCACGGAAAAAATCATCGACGGCGCAGAAGCGGCGGCCGCCTTGTCCGGCAATTTCGATTTCCGCCCCGGCGCCCAACAGCGCGCAAGGATAGTCGGCGTGGGGATCGGCCTGTGCGAGGGAACCGCCGATCGTCGCCATGTTGCGAATCGCGGGATGCGCGATTTGCGCGGCCGCCTCGCGGACCAGCGCAAGCCCGCCGGCAAGCCGCACGTCCTTTGCGACGGACGCATGCGGCGTCATCGCGCCGATGCGGATTCGATCATCGGCTTCGGCCATGATCCCCTTGAGTTCGGCAATATCCTGCAGACTGACCAGATGCGTCGGGCGGCCCATGCCCTCATTGAACTGCGCAATCAGGGTAGCGCCGCCGGCCAGGCACTTTGCGCCGCCGTCCGCGGAAAGCGCGGCTACCGCATCGTCCAGCGTTTCCGGCTGCGAATACCGCATGCGACTTTCTCATCCTCTGAGACAAGCATAATTTATTCAAGCACTTGAATAAATGTCAACAGTTGGAATGGATGAGAAATCTCGCGTTTTTCGACGCTTCACGAACTTATGCAAACGCCAGGCCGTTTGCCGGGACACGTCGAGCTCTCACGCCCGGGGCCGTCACAAGACCGAGGGTAGGGCATGCGGCCTTCAAGGTGGTGGCAGCCTCGGGGCCGTTGCTGCGGCGAGACAAATCCCGCCTTGGACGAGTCGCCTCTCCGGGGTGACGTGCTGTTGTTACGGGGCGGTCACAACTCGAAGTCTGGCCCATGGCGTCGATTTGCGACGACACACAGATCCACCGCTTTCAGCGAGCGGAGATTCGGCGCGTTATTTTCAATCGGTTCACATCGGATCGTCCAGTGAGAGCGGCTGACGTGATGCCGCAAACGAGTCTGAGGGAGGTTCGACAAGGCGACGTTCAACGGGCTGTCGGGAACGTGGCGCAAGGAACAGACCCGTCTCTCGGAGGAGATCGCGCTGCATCAAGCGGCGGATCAGACATACCTTGATGTCGGGGCGCGGCTTATGGACGTGGCCTGTAACGCCCACCATCTGTTCACAACAAAAGGACGTGGCGGAGAAACGTCGCTTCCTGAATTTCGTAATCTCGAACTCGACATGGAAGGGAGGCGTGCTGACGGCGGAGTGGCGTCAACCGTTTGAGTTGATTGCCGAAACTGCCGCGCTTGCCGCCGTCGAAAGTCTGCGCGCGGACGAAAATTCGGCACGCTGTAAGGTTTGGCTCCCCGGGCCGGATTCGAACCAGCGACCAACCGGTTAACAGCCGGTTGCTCTACCACTGAGCTACCAGGGAACAGAGCGAAGCGATGCTCGCGCGGCAGCGTATAACAAAGCGATCCCGCGTTGCAAAGCGCAAAAGGTGAGCCGCCGCGGCGGCCTTCGAAACGGCCGGTCATCAGGAAGTGATCGCGGCGGCCATGATTCGGATTGATAAGGTCGGTCGGTCGCGGCCGGCTAACACCGGTGCGGCGGTCATCGCCCGGACGACGGCTCGGAGACATCCATGCGCGCTGACGACGCTTCTGCCGCGGACATCGGGCGCGCGGTGCCGATCGGCGACGAGCCCGCGGCGCAGATCACCGACGACGAATGCCTGCGCCGCCTGACATGGGCGCTCGCGCGTCACGATCCCGCGCAGGACGATTTCGGACAACTCGACGAGGTTGCGCGGATGATCGGCCGGCTGGCGGTCGCGATCGAATAAAGTCCACGCGCTTCGACCGCGGCGAAACGGCCGCCCGCGGCGCGGTTGCGTTTTGCGTTGCGTTGCATCAAGGATGGCCGCATCCGCATGCGATGGTGAGGCCAGCATGATGTCCGATTTCGCTATCCAGCGCCAGAACATGGTGGAGGGCCAGATCAGGCCAAGCAGCGTCACCGATTGGCGGATCATCGACGCGATGCGGATGGTGCCGCGCGAGGCTTTTGTCGGCGACGGCCAGCGCGCGCTCGCCTATGTCGATCTCGATCTCGACGTCGGCGGCGAGGGCGGCACGAAGCGCTATCTGATCAAGCCGGTCATCACCGCAAGGATGCTGCAGGCCGCCGGCATCGGCGCGCAGGACAACGTGCTGGTGGTCGG
Source organism: uncultured Rhodopseudomonas sp. (assembly GCA_964249215.1). GTDB lineage: Bacteria > Pseudomonadota > Alphaproteobacteria > Rhizobiales > Xanthobacteraceae > CAXUBE01. Next base: position 4,475 of record CAXUBE010000139.1, read on the forward strand.
CTGCGCCAGCGGATACCTTGCAGCGCTGGTGTCGCGCCTGGCCGGGAAGGTGGTCGCGACCGAATGCGACGCTGCGATCGCCGGACAGGCCGGCGCGGTGCTGGCGCAGCTCGGCTTCGGCAACGTCACGGTGATCGCCGCGGACGCGTCCGCCGGCAACCCGGCGCTCGGGCCGTATGACGTGATCGTCCTCAACGGCGCGACCGAGATCGAGCCGTGCGGGCTCTACGCGCAGCTGAAGCCCGGCGGCCGGCTGGTCGGGGTGTTCGCCGCGCAGCGTCCGCAGCGCGCGATGCTGGTCACGCGCGCGAGCGGCGATTACGGCACGCGCGTCCTGTTCGACGCCTCGGCCCCCGTGCTGCCGGGTTTCGCGCGATTGCCGACCTTCGTGTTCTGAACACGCATGGCGCGACCCGCCGGTTATAAAAACCTCGCCAATTCCCGTTGCAATTCAAAAGTGTGGCTTGGATGCCCCAACGCCGGAGTTTCGACGGCGCCGCGGTTGCGGGGGTTCCTACCGCTGCGGCGGTGCACTATGCTCATAATGGGACATCCGGGTGCGCAACAAGGTGGGCACGCTCCGGACGGCGCCGGCGTCGGCGGACAGTAGGATTGGATTGCCAGGCATGCGTGGGGTGAAGAGCATTACCGGCCTTGTCATGGCCGGTGTCGCGTCGGCGTTTCTCGGCCCCGTTCCCGCGCCCGCCGATACCATCGATGCCGCGCTGGTCCGCGCCTATCAGACCAATCCGCAGCTCAACGCGCAGCGCGCCTCGGTGCGCAACACCGACGAGAACGTGCCGCAGGCGCTGTCCGGTTATCGCCCGCGTGTCGCGGTCACCGCCAGCGGCGGCTATCAATACACCGACGTCATCACCGGCGTTCCTCCGAACACGGCGCGGTTTCACGGCAGCCAGCTTCCCCGCGCGGTCGGCACCTCGCTGACGCAGACGCTTTTCAACGGCAACCAGACCGCGAACCGCACCCGCGCCGCCGAGAGCCAGGTGTCGTCGGCGCGCGAAGGCCTGCGCGTGCTGGAGCAGTCGGTGCTGCTCGCCGCCGCCACGATCTACATGGATTACCTGCGCGACGCCGCGAACCTCGAGGTCCAGCGCAGCAACGTTCGGGTGCTCGAACAGACCTTGAAGCAGACCCGCGACCGCTTCAGCGTCGGCGAAGTCACCCGCACCGACGTCGCGCAGTCCGAAGCCCAGCTCGCGGCCGGCCGCACCCAGCAGCTCACCGCGGAATCCAATCTGACCACGACGCGTTCGAATTTCCGCCGCATCATCGGCAACGAGCCGGAAGCGCTCGCGCCGGGCTCGCCGGTCGATCGCTTCCTGCCGGGCACGCTGCTGACCGCCATCGACCTCGGCCTGACGGAGAATCCCAACGTCACCGCCTCGATGTTCGGCATCGACGTGAGCTTCCTCAACGTCAAGATCAACGAAGGCGCGCTGTTTCCGACCGTCACGCTGCAGGCGAGCGCGCAGCAGGCCTACGAACAGACCATCTCGGTGCCGCGCCAGTTCGTCGCCTCCGCGCTCGCCCAGGTTTCGATCCCGATCTATCAGGGCGGCGCCGAATACGCGCTGATCCGGCAGTCGAAGGAAAGCCTCGCGCAGCAGCGGCTCAACCTCGAACAGATTCGCGACCAGACCCGCGCCAGCGTGGTGCAGGCGTGGGGCCAGCTTCTGGCGGGCAGGGCGCAGGTCGCCTCGGCGCAGTCGCAGGTCTCGGCGTCCGAGATCGCGCTGAACGGCGTGCGCGAAGAGGCCCGCGCCGGCCAGCGCACCACGCTCGACGTTTTGAACGCGCAGCAGGCGCTGGTGAACGCGCGCGTCGCGCTGGTGACGGCGCAGCACGACCGCGTGGTCGCGTCCTACGCGGTGCTGAGCGCGGTCGGGCGGTTGTCGCCGCAGGTGCTCAAGCTCAACACCACGATCTATGATCCGAGCGTGCACTATCATCAGGTGCGCGATAGCTGGATCGGCGTGCGCACGCCGGACGGCCGCTGAACGGGCCGACCGCGCCCGAGCGCTGGCATTCGCAGCGACGCACGCCGCGCGGCGCTCCCGACGCGCGCAGCGGATCGCCCGCATGCTTGATCTGGGGACAAGTCGCGCCGGTGCCGTGAAAGTCGCGCCCCGTCATTTGCGGAACCGGTCAATCCACCGGCGTTTGGTGTAAAACGGTGCGAGGATCGTGGTGAGGGCGTTGATGATGTGGAGTCCGCGATGACGCAGCCTGCCAAGGTCCAGGAGCCCTCCATGGAGGAGATTCTGGCGTCGATCCGGCGCATCATCGCCGATGACGAAGCCAAGCCGGCGCCGCCCCATCCCGTGCCGCCTAATCCCGCGCCGCCCCATCC
>CAXUBE010000140.1:0-6826 GCA_964249215.1 uncultured Rhodopseudomonas sp.
GTCGACGTCGATATCACCGACCTTGCCGGCGGTGTATTGCCCGCGCACCGAGTTCTTCAACGCCTCGGCTTCGGTCTGCGTCGTGATCGCGGCGAGCACCTCGGCCTTTTCCGAACGCACCGCCTTGGCGTCGAACCGCGCCGGCGGCTCCATCGCGACCAGCGACAGCAATTGAAACAGATGGTTCGGCACCATGTCGCGCAGCGCACCGGTGGCGTCGTAGAAACTGCCGCGATGGCCGATGCCGAGCTTTTCATCGACGGTGATCTGGACGTGATCGATGTGGTTGCGATTCCAGATCGGCTCGAACATGCCGTTGGCGAAGCGCAGCACCAGTATGTTCTGCACCGTCTCCTTGCCGAGGTAGTGATCGATACGATAGATCTGGTTTTCGTCGACGATTTCGAGCAGTTCGGCGTTGAGCTTCTTCGCCGATTCCAGATCCGTGCCGAACGGCTTTTCGATCACCAACCGCCGCCACGCGCCGTTTTCCTTCAGCATGCCGGTGCGGCCGAGCTGCTTGCTGATCGGCGCAAAGGCGTTGGGCGGCGTCGCGAGATAAAACAGCCGGTTGCCGCCGGTGCCGGCCTTGTTTTCCAGCGCGTCGATCTGCTGGCTCATGGCGTCGAACGTGGCGGGATCGCCGGGATCGGCGGGCACGAACGTGACGCTCGCGAACAACTGCTCGACGAGCTTGTCGTCGAGCTTGCGGGTGGCGAACTGTTTCAGCCCATCGATCAGGCTGTTGCGCAATTCGTCGTTCGACATCTGTTTGCGCGCCGCGCCGACGACGCAGAATTTTTCCGGCAGCAGATTGGCGGCGGCGAGATTGTACAGAGCCGGCGTCACCAGGCGGTGGGTCAGGTCGCCGGTCACGCCGAAGATGATGAAACAGCAGGAGTCGGGCTTTTTGCGCGCGTTAAGTCCGGTCGGCATTCACTTGGCTCCCTTCGGAGGCTCCCTGTGACCGCCGAAGCCGGCGCGCATCGCCGAGAGCATCTTCTCGGCGAAGGTGTGCTCCTGCCGCGAGCGGAAGCGCGTGTACAGCGCCGCGGTAAGCACTTCGGCCGGCACCGCTTCGTCGATGGCGGCATTGACGGTCCAGCGACCTTCGCCGGAATCCTCGACGAAGCCGGAGTAATTGTCGAGCGTCGGATTGCCGGCTAGCGCCGACGAGGTGAGGTCGAGCAACCAGGACGGGATGACGCTGCCGCGCCGCCAGACCTCTGCGATATCGCCGATGTCGAGATCGAAGCGATGGTCGTTCGGCAGCGCGTCGATGCCGGCATTCTTCAAGATGTCGAAGCCCTCGGCGTAGGCCTGCATCAGGCCATATTCGATGCCGTTGTGGATCATCTTGACGAAATGCCCGGCGCCGACCGGACCGGCATGAATGTAGCCCTGCTCGATGCGCGGGTCGGCATTGGCGCGGCCCGGCGTGCGCGGAATATCGCCGATGCCGGGCGCCAGCGTCTTGAAGATCGGATCGAGCCGGTCCACCACGGGCTTGTCGCCTCCGATCATCATGCAATAGCCGCGCTCCAGCCCCCAAACGCCGCCGCTGGTGCCGACATCGACATAGGAGATGCCTTTTTCCCCGAGCGCCTTGCCGCGACGGATGTCGTCCTGCCAAAACGTATTGCCGCCATCGATGATGACGTCGCCCGAGTTCAGCAATCCGGATAGCTCGTCGATCGTCGCCTCGGTGATCTTGCCGGCGGGCAGCATCACCCACACCGTGCGCGGCGCCTCGAGCTTGCCGACGAAGTCTTTCAGCGCGCCGGCGCCGGTCGCGCCATGCGAGGCGAGCGCATCGACCGCCTTGGGATCGCGGTCGTACACCACCGCGGTATGTCCGTCATTCATCAGACGCCGGACGATGTTGCCGCCCATCCGTCCCAGGCCGATCATGCCAAGCTGCATCATGAATTCCTAGTTGAGCGCGTCATGCAGCGCGGAATCGAGCGCAGCCAGTCCGGCCGCGAGATCGCCCTTGAGATGCACGCGCAGCGCGCGGCGGCCGCGCTCGGTGAGCACGCCGAAATCGCCGCGGGCCTGCGCGGCCTTGATCACGCCGAAGCTCGCGCTCTGTCCCGGCACCGGCAGATCTCTCGCGTCGTCGGCCGTGATCTGCAGGAAGACGCCGCTGTCGGGTCCGCCTTTATAGGCTTGTCCGGTGGAATGCAGAAAGCGCGGACCGAATTCGGCGCAGGTTGCCACATGCCGGCGATCGCGCACCGCGAGCCGTATCTTCTGCAGCATGTCGATATGGTGGTGGTCGCGCTCGATATAGGCAAGTAGCGCCACATAGTCGCCGGCAACGGAACGCGACAAATGCGCCTTCAACCACGAGGTAAGGTCGCCGTTGGCGCCGGCCTTGCGCAGCGCCGCGGCGTTGGCGTCGTCGGTGTAGATGTCGGCGGACGCGGTGGTCACCGTGGGCTTTTCCGCCGGCAGCGCACCGGATTTTTCGAACGCGCCGGTGAGTTCGCGGGTCTTGATCTTGGCGGCCTCGACGTCGGGCTGGTTGAACGGGTTGATGCCGAGCACAGCGCCCGCGACAGCGGTCGCCATCTCGAAGCGGAAGAATTCCTGGCCGAGGTGATCGATCGATTTCAGCACGATGCGCACCACCGGATGTCCGGCCTTTTCCAGCGCGGCCAGCTTCGCCTCATGCGCCGCATCCGTCTCTGCCTCCGTGCGCAGATCGATGAACAGCCGATCCTTGCCATACACCGCTGCATCGCCGAGCGGTTCGCCGTCGATCGGAATAAGGCCTTTGCCGTCTTTCCCGGTGGATTCGGCGATCAGTTGCTCGGCCCAGGCGCCGAAATCGGCGATCGCCTTGGACGAGACGATGGTAACCTTGTCGCGGCCTTCGAGGCCGGCGCAGCCCATCGCGAGCCCGAGCTGGATACCGGGATTTTCCTGCGGCGGCACATCCGGCCCGCAGGAGCGGACCATGGTCATCGCAAGGTCGAGAAACCGGTGAAGATCGATGCCGGCCGCAGCCGCCGGCACCATCCCGAACGGCGACAGCACCGAATAGCGGCCGCCGATCGTCGGATCGCCGTGGAAGATTTTTGCAAAACCCTGCGTGACGGCGACTTTTTCCATCGACGAGCCGGGATCGGTGACCGCCACGAAATGCTGACCGGCCTTGTCGGGGCCGACGGCTTCGACGACCTTGGCGAAGAAATAGTCCTTCATGGCGTTCGGCTCGGTGGTGCCGCCGGACTTGCTCGAGACGATGAACAGCGCTTTCGCCAGGTCGATCGCCGCGGTCATGGTGCGGATCTGCGCCGGATCGGTGGAGTCCAGCACGTGCAGTTTCGGAAAGCCCGGCTTTCGGCCGAAGGTTTCCGCCAGCACTTCGGGGCCGAGGCTCGATCCGCCCATGCCGAGCACGACCGCGTCGGTAAATCCTTTTTGCTTCACCCAATCGGCGAAGCTCGTGTAATCGGCGAGCTTGTTGCCCTCAGCAGAGACGCTGTGGAGCCAGCCCAGCCACTTATCCTCGTCGTCGCCGCTCCAGACCGACTTGTCGCGCTCCCAGAGCTTGCGAATCCTGCCAGAGGTGCGCCAGACCTCGCTGCCGTCCTTGACCGCCTTGGCAAGATCGCCGTTCAGCGAAACCGCCTGCTGATTCAAGCCGCCAGCCAGCACGGCCGCGCGTTTATGGGCGACGGCGCCCAATAGCTTGTCGAAGGAATCCGCGAATAGCTGCACCGCTTCCTTGACCAGCCTGTCGGTGATCTCGTCCAGCGAGATGCCGGCGCCGGCGAGGCCGGCCAGCACCTGCCGCGCGTCGTCGAGATTTTCCTCAAGGCTGTTGCGCAGTTTGCCGTGATCGCGGAACGCATCGAGCGTCGGCGGCGGCACGGTGTTGACGGTCTCTGGGCCGATCAGTTCTTCGATGTACAGCACGTCGCTGTAAGCTTTGTTCTTGGTCCCGGTGGAGGCCCATAACAGCCGCTGCGGCCTGGCGCCGCGCGCGGCGAGCTTGTCCCAGCGCGGCCCGGAGAACAGCCGCTTGTAGTCCTGATAAGCGAGCTTGGCGTTGGCGACCGCAACCTTGCCCTTGAGCTTTTCCAGCCGCGCCTTTTCGCTCGGATCGTTGGCCTTGGCGATCTTGTCGTCGAGCTCCTTGTCGACCGCGCTGTCGATCCGGCTGACGAAGAAGCTGGCAACGCTGCCGACACCGGACGGATCGCCGCCCGAGGCGACTAACGCTTCCAGGCCGGCGAGATAGGCCTCGGCGACCTGCACGTAGACTTTCTGCGCAAACAGCAGCGTGATGTTGATACTGATGCCTTCGGAAATCAGTTGCCGGATCGCGGGAACGCCCTCGCGCGTGGCCGGCACTTTCACCATCAAATTTTTGCGGTCGACCTCCCGCCACAGCCGCTTTGCCTCGGCGATCGTTCCCTTGCAGTTGAGCGCGAGATAGGGCGAGACTTCGAGGCTGACGAAGCCGTCGGCGCCGTGCAGCCGGTCATAGACCGGACGCAGCACGTCGGCGGCGTGCTGGATATCCTCGACGGCGATTTGTTCGTACAATTCGCCGATCGGCCGGTCGCCGCTCTTCAGCGTCTTGCCCAGCGGGGCGTCGTATTCGTCGGAACTTCCGATCGCCTTCTCGAAGATCGAGGGATTCGAGGTGACGCCTCGCACGCCGTCTTCGTCGATCAGCTTTTTGAGGTCGCCCTTGGCGATGAAGCCGCGAGCCAGAAAGTCGAGCCAGACGGCCTGGCCATGTTGTTCGAGAGCTTTGACGGGATTCATGGTGCCTGTTCTGTTCGCTGCCGGCGGCCGGTGCGGGTTCCATTTCGGGCGCGAAGGCGAGGCTTGTCAACACGCCGTTGGCTGGCAGGGGATCTCCGGCCGGGAGGGAAACCCGATCGTTCAAACTTGAAGGCTTTACGTGTCAGCCTGCAAACGGTTCCGGGACATCGGCGATCCCAATGTTGTGAAGCGAAAATCGCTCAGCTTATCTTTGCGGCGAGGTCGGCGATCGCCTTCACGACCGCGTCGCGCACGCCGGGGTCGTACAGCGAATGTCCGGCGCCTTCGACAAGCCGGACCTCCGCTCCGGGCCAGGCCGCGGCCAGCGCGTGCGCGGTCGATGGCGGGCAGAGCAGATCGTAACGGCCTTGCACGATGATGCCGGGAATGTCCGCAAGGCATGGCGCGCCGTCGCGCAACTGGTTCGGCTGCATGAAGCAGTGTCGACGGAAGTAATGCGCTTCCATGAACGGCGTCGACGGCAGCGGCCGCGACCCCGCGGGCGACGAAAGATCGAGCCGTGTCTTGCCCGGCGCGATCTGCGAAAGGACGGCCTCGGTGTCGCCCCAGGCCCGCGCGGCGGGCGCGTGCAGCAGCGGATCGGGATCAAGAATCCGGCGCCAGTAGGAGCCGAGCACGTCGCCGCGTTCATGCGGCGACAGCAGGCTGAGGAAATCGTCGTTCAGTCCGGGATAGAACCGCGGCAGGTTCGCCAAAAAGGCCTGTTCGAGCTCGGCTTGCGTGCCGAGAAAAGTTGCGCGCAACACGATTCCGTTGACCCGCTGCGGATGAGCCTGCGCATAGGCCAGCGCCAGCGTCGCGCCCCACGATCCGCCGACCACCATCCAGCGCGCGATGCCGAGCGTCTCGCGGATCAATTCCATATCCGCGATCAGATGCTGCGTCGTGTTGACGTCGCGCATGCCCTTGGGGCGGCTGCGGCCGCAGCCGCGCTGGTCGAACAACACCGCGTGACATCGCGTGGCATCGAACAGCCGGCGATGGTCCGGCTGGCAGCCGCTCCCGGGTCCGCCATGCAGGTACACCGCGGGCAATCCATCGGCGCGGCCGTTGGTCTCGACGTAAAGCGCGTGGCCGTCCCCGACCGGCAGCATCTGCGACGTCAGCGGCGGGGTTTGATCGCCCGTCGGCTGTGGTCTGGATACGGTATCGGCCGCTGGCGCCATGCGCTCTGGTAGCGCGTTCGTGCATGCTTTGCGAGCGGGCTCTGCGATGGGCGGGGTTGCGGATCGCGCCGGCCGCCAACAGTTATTGCGCAAACGGAAACACGATCATGCCGAGATATTATTTCAACACCAGAATCGACAACGAACTGATCCTCGACCCGGAAGGCGAGGAACTGCGCGACCCGGACCACGCCTGGCACGTGGCGCGGACCACCATCCGGCAAATCCTGAAGTCGGAAGGCGAGCAGGCGAGCCTGCTATCGGCAAGCCTCGAAGTTACCGATGAAGACGGCGAAGTGGTGCTCGAATTCCCGTTTAGCGAAGCGATTATCGCAACGCCCGCGGTGCCCCGAACCATGCATTAGAATTACATTCGCGCTCACCGTCCGAATTGCGTTGGCATTGACCCGAGGGCTGCGATATCAAGCCGCCGGAACCAGCCATGCGTGGCGGAAAGGCGGGTAATGCGGGACATCTGGCGGGTCACGGCCACGGAGCTTGCATCGCTGATCCGGAGCAAGCAGGTTTCCGCGCATGAGGCCGCGCAGGCGGCTCTGAGCCGGCTCGACGAGGTCAACCCGGCGATCAACGCGGTGATCGATCACCGGCCGCAGGACGTGCTGGCGCAGGCCTCGGCGGTCGACGCCGCGATCCGTCAGGGGGAGCCGGTCGGCCCGCTCGCCGGCGTGCCGGTGACGGTCAAGGTCAATACCGACCAGCAGGGCTATGCCACCACCAACGGCGTCAAACTGCAGCGCGACTGGGTCGCGCAGAGCAGCAGCCCGGTGGTCGATAATCTGCGCAAGGCCGGCGCGGTGATCCTGGGTCGGCACTACACCCCGGCATTTTCCTTC
>CAXUBE010000141.1:0-4508 GCA_964249215.1 uncultured Rhodopseudomonas sp.
TGCACCATCAGCCGGTGATCGAGCCCGGTCTCGCCGAATTCGTTGACGACGACGCCGGTGGCCTCGCCGCCCGGCGCGCGCAGGAAGCGCTGCACCAGCGTGGTCTTGCCGCTGCCGAGAAAGCCGGTGACGACGAACAGCGGCAGGCGGTCAGACATCGCGTGCTCCGCCGCCAAAGCCATCCGCGAGCGGATCGACGCGGCGGCCGGAGAGGTGTTCGGCGGCCGGCCATACATCGTTCAGCGTCGGCGCCAGTTTCGAGCGGCCGGCGGTGTCGAACAGCATCAGCGCCTCGCCGTCCCAGTCCTCGCAACTGACGTCGAATTCGGCCAGCACCACGTTAAGCAGGCCGATCCGGCGCTTGCGCTCGTCGCGGTAGTGCTGGATGTCGTCGAACGGAAATTTTTCGTCGCGCAGGCGGCCGAAGTCGCTCCAGTGCTCGCCGGCTCCGAAGATCGCGCAGACTTCACACATGGTCGGCCTCCGCGGCTTGTTCGCCGAGGCGCATGTCCATGGCGGGAGTCATGGTCTGAGTCAGGCTTTCCGACACCCGCTTGCGGGCGAGATCGGCATGCGAGCGGGCCAATTCCTCGGCGCGGTCGGCATCGCGGCCGATAATCGCCTCGGCCAGTTCGCGATGCTCGCGCACGATGGCGCCGACGTGATCGCGATAGGCCTGCTCGCTCGGGAAGCATTCGTTGGTCATGGCCAGCCGGGCGACGCGCAGGTCGGCCGTCAATTGCTGCATGTAGAAGCGCTGCAGCAGCGAATTCCGGCAGGCATGGCCGATCGCCGCATGAAACCGGAAATTGGCGTCCAGCATCGCGACCGGGTCGTCCTTTGCGAAAGCCGCCTCGAACGCCAGCCGCTCGGTCGCGATCTTCGCGATCTGCGCGTCGGTGCGGCGCACCGCGGCCCACCGCGTGACAAGGCGCTGCGAGACGTCGAAGGCTTCGAGATGTTCTCGGATGTCGTTCCAGCCCATCGGCGCGACGCGGGCGCCGCGGTTCGGCACCAGTTGCACCAGGCCCTCCGCGGCCAGCCGCACCAGCGCTTCGCGCACCGGCGTGCGCGACACACCGAGGCGGCCGACCAGCGTGGCCTCGTCGAGATCCTCGCCCGGCACCAGGGTGAAAGACACGATCTCCTGCATCAGCGCGCGGTAGGCGTGCTCGCTGCTGGCGCCTTTCGACGCCTTAACAATTGAGCGGGCTGCGCCCTTTTTGCTCATTGCCGCCTCCGGAGTTTGTGTATATTCTGTGTATGCACGGAATGCAATTGTTGGTTCGCAAAGTCTTATCATGCTCGCGCAGGCAACGGTGAACGGCGTCTTGCTCGGCGGCCTGTACGGTCTCGCCACCGTCGGTTTCTCCATGGTGTGGGGCGTCATGGGCGTCATCAACCTCGCCCATACCTCGTTCATCATGCTCGGCGCCTATGTCACCTACTTCATGTTCGCAAAGCTCGGCGTCGACCCGATCGTCTCGATGCCGGTCGCGATGGCGGCGATGTTCGTGCTCGGCTACGGCATCCAGCGCTTCATCCTGAACCGGGTGATCCGCACCAGCCTTTTACTTTCGCTCGTGGTGACCTTCGGCATCGATCTGGTGCTGACCGACGCCACCATCCTGGCGTTCACGTCCGACGTGCGCTCGGTCAACGCCTCCTACGCCAGCACGTCGGTGCCGCTGTTCGGCACGCTGGTGCCGCTGGTCCGGCTGCTCGCGGCCGGGCTGTCGCTGGTGATCGGCGTCGCCTTCTTCATCTTTCTGCGCAGCGCCGGCCTCGGCCAGGCGATCCTCGCCACCGCGCTCGATCGCGAGATGTCGAACCTGATGGGCATCAATCCGCAAAAGGTGTTCGCGCTGACCGCCGGCGCCGGAGCCGCGCTGGCCGGCGCCGCGGGGTCGCTCTCCAGCATGCTGTTTCCGGTGTCGCCGACCATGGGCGTCAGCTTTCTCGCGGCGGTGTTCGTGATCACCGTGCTGGGCGGCATCGGCAGCGTCGAAGGCTGCATCGTCGCCGGCTTTCTCTACGGCCTGGTGCAGGCTTGGGCGGCGTATTTCCTCGGCACCAGCTATCAGGAGATCGTCGCTTTCGTGCTGTTTCTCGCCGTGCTGGTGGTGCGCCCGCAAGGCCTGTTCGGCCGCGCCTTCTTCGGAGAGCACGCATGAGCGACGCGATGGCCGTCGCGCCGGCGACGAACGCGCCCCTGTTCCGTCCGGCGGTCTGGATCGCCATCGTCGTCGCGCTGCTGGTGCTGTGCGCGGCGCCGCTCGGCATCAGCGCGTATTGGCTGCGCATTCTCACCACGGTGCTGATGTATGTGATCATCACCCAGGGCCTCAATGTCATCGTCGGCATCACCGGCTATCACGCCTTCGGCAATGGCGTGTTCTTCGGGATCGGCGCCTATGCCTGCGGCTCCTGCATGGCAGCCGGATGGCCCTTCGCGGCCGGCGTGCTGACGGCCATCGCGGTCTCCGCGCTGTGCGCGCTGATTCTCGGCTGGCCGATCCTGCGCCTGAAGGGGCACTACTTCGCCATCGCGACCGTGGCGCTCAATCTCGCGGCGATCCAGATCATCATCCGGATCGGCGGCATCACCGGCGGCGCGCAGGGTCTGGCGCTGCCGCTCTCCAGTTGGGAGCCGAAGCCGCTCTATATCGCGATCTATTATCTGATGCTTGCCGGCGCGGTGGCTTCCACCGCCATCGTGGCGCTGCTGCTGAAGATGCCTTTGGGCTTCGCGCTGCGCGCGATCCGCGACAGCGAGCGCGCCGCCGCGGTGATGGGCATCGATACCACCCGCGCGAAGGTACTGGCCTGGGCCATCAGCGCCGGCCTCACCGGCTTTGCCGGCGGCGTCTGGGCCTACTGGATCACCTTCATCGAGCCGTCCAGCGCGTTCGATCCCGGCGTCGGCGTCAAGGCCTACATCATGCTGATCATCGGCGGCATGGGCAGCATTCTCGGCCCGGTGATCGGCGCGTTCGTGCTGGAGATCGTCTCGACGCTGGTGTGGGGCGGCTTCCTGAAGGCGCATCAACTGATTCTCGGGCTGCTGATCGTCGTGATCTGCCTGGTCGCGCCGAACGGCATGATCGACGCCGGCGCGCGGCTCGCCCGATCGTGGAGGTCGCGTCATGGCGCTGCTTGAAGCCCGCGATCTCACCATCCGCTTCGGCGGCGTGCTGGCGATCGACGGGATCAGCTTCAACGTGGAGGCCGGCGAGATCTTCGGCGTGATCGGCCCCAACGGCGCCGGCAAGACCACGCTGCTGAACGCGATTTCATCGGTCTACAGGCTCGACGCAGGCCGGCTCGCCTTCGATGGCGCCGACGTCACCAACATGCCGTCGCATACGCTCTCCCGTCTCGGCGTCGCCCGCACCTTTCAGATCGTGCAGCCGTTCAACCACATGACGGTGCGCGACAACGTCGCCGTCGGCGCGATGTACGGCCATGCGCAATTGCGCCGGCGCGGCGACTATCTCGACGCCGCCGACGCGGCGCTGCAGCGCGTCGGCCTCATCGCCAAGGCGCAGTTCATGCCGCCGCATCTGACGCTGTCCGACCGCAAGCGGCTCGAAGTGGCGCGCGCGCTGGCGATGCAGCCCCGGCTGCTGCTGCTCGACGAGGTGATGGCCGGGCTCAACCTGACGGAGATCGAGCGCACCATCGACCTGGTGCGCGCGATCGCCGCCACCGGCATCACCGTGATCGTCATCGAGCATGTCATGAAGGCCGTGCTGGCGCTGTGCGACCGCGCCATGGTGCTGAACTTCGGCCGCAAGCTGACCGAAGGAAAGCCGCACGACGTGGTCGACGAACCCGCGGTGGTGGAGGCCTATCTCGGCGCCCGCTTCGCCCGCTCACGCGCCGGGAGCGCCGCATGAGCCTGCTCTCCGTCCATCAACTGGTCGTCGGCTATGGCGACAGCGAGGTTCTGACCGGCGTCGGGTTCGACCTGCAGCAAGGCGAGATCGTGGCGCTGGTCGGGGCCAACGGCGCCGGCAAGACCACGCTGCTGCGCACGCTGACCGGTCTCGTCGCGCCGCGCTCCGGCGCGGTGAGCTTCGCCGGCCGGCCGATCCTCAACGTGCCGCCCTATGAGCGTGCGCGGCTCGGCCTCGCCATGGTGCCGGAAGGCCGCCGGCTGTTTCAGGGCCTCACCGTGCGGCAGAACCTCGAACTCGGCAGCCGCGCTGCGGCGGACCGCTCGCACAAGGCCGCGGATGTCGACTTCGTGTTCGCGCTGTTTCCCGAACTGGTGCGACTGCAAGGCCGCCTGTCCGGACTGTTGTCCGGCGGCGAGCAGCAGATGTGCGCGATCGGCCGCGCGCTGATGGCCCGTCCCACCATGCTGCTGATCGACGAGATGTCGCTCGGCCTCGCGCCGGTGATCGTCGAACGCATCGCCGGGGTGATCCGCACCATCAACCGCGACCGCGGCGTCAGCATCCTGCTCGTCGAGCAGGATGTCGGTCTCGCGCTGGAGATCGCCA
>CAXUBE010000141.1:4608-6809 GCA_964249215.1 uncultured Rhodopseudomonas sp.
CATTTCGAGGAGAAGAAGGCGCTGGTGGCGCCGAAAGCCCATGTCGATTACGCGCTGTATGGCGGCGGCCTGTATCCGCGCACGGTGGAGGCGCTGGCCAAGGCCGGCGCGATCGGCATCAAGATCTTCAACACCCGCCACATCAAGGAAGTCTATCCCTACATCTCCGAACTCGGCGTGCTCGACCACGGCATTCTCTACGAACTCTACGAGGCGACCCGCGACGTCGGCCTCGTCGCCTCCGTGCATCACGACGATCCGGAATGGTGCAAACGGCTGACGTTCCGCGACTACATCGACAAGGGCCGCAACGACGCGATGTCCTATCAGGAGAGCTTCGCCAAGGGCTACATGTACGGCCACGGCATGGTCGCGGGGCTCGCGTCGTCGCTGTATTACGCGCGCATCGCCGGCGTGCGGCTGCATGTGCTGCATCTCGGCGTGATGCCGCCCGGCGCCAACGAGATGATCCGCCACGCCAAGTTCGATCTCGGCCAGGACGTCACCGCCGAACTCGAACTCGGCACGCTGTTCATGACCAAAGAGCAAATGGAGAAGGTCGGGCCCTACACCTACAATTGGGGCTACGCGCCGGAGCATGGCTGGAAGGCGATCGAGAACGGCGTCGCCGACTTCATCGTGCTCGAACACGCGCCGCATACCCGAGAGGACGTCGAGCCCGGCTGGGCGGACATGTTCTCGGTGCCGCTCGGCATGACCGGCGCGCAGGAATTCATCCCGCTGATGATCAACGCCGTCAACGAAGGCAGGCTGACGCTGCATCAGGTCGCGAAGAAGGCCGCCGAGGCGCCGGCCCGCACCTTCGGCATCTATCCGAAAAAAGGCGTCATCCAGATAGGCGCCGACGCGGATTTCACCATCCTCGACATGTCCGTCGAAGGCGAATTCCGCCACGCCGACATGCTGACGAAATCCGCGCACACCAGTTGGGTCGGCATGCGCACCAGGGGCGCGGCCACCTACGGCATCGTGCGCGGCAGCGTCGTGATGCAGGGCGGCAAGGTCGTCGGCCCGCCCGGCTACGGAAAATTCACGCCCGGCACCGCCGCGGCGCGCCCGATGTCCCCTCCCGCAACCTGAAGGATGAAGCCATGACCATCAGTCGATTGTCGTTTCTGGCCGGCGCGCTCGTTACCAGCATGTTTTTCGCGGGCGGCGCCGGCGCGCAGGAAACCGTCAAGATCGGTGCGGCCGTCAGCCTGACCGGCAACTTCGCCCGCGAAGGCAACCTTTTGAAGAACGGCTACGCCTATTGGGAGAAGCTGATCAACGAGGCCGGCGGCATCGACGTCGCCGGCAGGAAGACCAGGGTCGAGGTGATCTATTACGACGACGAGAGCAAGCCGCAAAGCTCCGCGCGCCTGACCGAGAAGCTGATCACCGAGGATAACGTCAAGTTCATCCTCGGGCCGTACTCCTCGGGCATCGCCACCGCCACCGCGGCGATCAGCGAGAAGTACAAGGTCATCACCATGACGCCGATGGCGACCGCCGACAGCCTCTATCAGCGCGGCTACAAGTTCATCTTCTGTCCGGCGCCGCTGGCCTCGACCACGCTCGACCCGATGCTGGAACTGATCAAGAAGCTGCCGAACCCGCCGACCAGCGTGGCGATCGCCGGTCCGGACGATCTGTTCCCGAACGTGTTCGCCGCCGCCGCGCAGAAAAAGGCGGAGGCACTCGGGCTGAAGATCGTCTACAACAACAAATATCCCAAGGGCTCGGTCGACCTGTCGTCGGTGGCCACCGCGCTGAAGGATGCCAATCCGGAAGTACTGATCCTCACCGGCTACGTGCAGGATTCGATCCAGCTCGTGAAGGCGCTGCAGTCGCTGAAGGTCAATCCGAAGATGATCGGCTTTGCCTTCGCGGTCGGCATTCCCGACGTGCTGAGCGCGCTTGGTCCGGCGTCGGAGGATCTGGTCGGCGTGCAGATCTGGGATCCCGCCGTCAAGTACAAGGGGCCGCTGATCGCCGACGCCGCCGCCTACGCGACCGGCTATGAAAAGGAGTTCAACGCCAAGCCGAACTACATCACCGCCTCCGGCACCGCCGGCGCACTCGCGCTGCAGCTCGCCATCGAAAAAGCCGGCTCGCTCGATCCGGTGCAGGTGCGCGACGCCATGCTGAAGCTCGACGTCGAGACCTTCTACGGCCGCTTCCAGTTCGACCAGACCGGC
>CAXUBE010000142.1:0-6788 GCA_964249215.1 uncultured Rhodopseudomonas sp.
GTTCGACAGCAGCGCCAGCGTGTGGCCGTCGGCGGGTGCGCCGATCACGCTGCGCGCCGCGGCGATGCCGCCGGCCCCGGGCTGGTTCTCGACGTAGAACCGCCCGCCCATTCTGTCGCCGAGCTTTTCCGCGACCAGCCGCGCGGTGATGTCGGCGACGCCGCCGGCCGCGAACGGCAGCACGATCCGCACCGGTCTGTCCGGATACGGCGCCGCATGCGCGGGCGTGCACAAAGCGAGCAGCAGGAAAAGCAGGCGGACGCGCGCGAGGTGGACGGATGTCATCCCCGCAGCGTAATGCAAAACGCGGTCGCTTGACAGCGACCGCGCAGCCAAGCAGCCGTGCCGGTTCAGTAGCCGCAGCTCCCGCAGCGCGGCTGCACCGGCGCGTAATAGGTGCGCGCGGGCGCCACCATCTCGACGCGCTGGCGGGTGCCGTATTGCGCCGGGATCCGCTCGTAGTCGACGCCTTCCGGAGCGACCATCACGGTCTGCGGCACCATCACGGTGCGATACTGCGCCGGGGTGCGGTGCGCGACCACGCCGCCGGGCGACACCATCACGGTTTCCTCGACGGTGCGGTACTGCGGCGGCACAACCTGCTGCTGATAGCAGGTCATGCACGGCGGCGGCGCCGGCGGTGCGTAGCAATTGTAGCAGCCGGCGGACGCCGCGGTCGGAACGGCAAGCGCGGCGGCGGCGGAAGCGATCAAAGCGGCTAATACGCGGGACATGGTCATTGCTGGACGCCTTCGTGTTGAAATCTGCCGGCATCTATGAGTGCCGGCCGAAGGCTCGTCAACGATTGACGCGAATTTACCTTTACGGAGATCATTAACGAATGCTTGTGCCGTCGCGACGACGGATGCGATCGCGCAACGCCGGGTCAAGCGCAGCTACGCGGCTGCCGCTTCCATCACCGCGCCGGCCTCGCCGCCGCGATACACCATCAGCGTCGCCGTGAGCCCGCAAACGGCGGCGAACGTCATCCACAGTCCGGGCGCGGCATTGTCGCCGGTCATCTCGATCAGCATGGTCGAGACCGCGGGCGTGAAGCCGCCGAACAGCGCCGTCGCGAGGCTGTAGGCCAGCGAGAAGCCGACCGTGCGCACGCTCGCCGGCACGATCTCGGTGAGCGCCACGACCATCGCGCCGTTGTAGCCGCCGTACAGGAACGACAGCCACAATTCGACCAGCAGCATGCGCTCGAACGAGGGATTGGCGACCAGCCAGGACAACGCCGGATAGGCGGTGACGATGGTCAGCACGGTGAAGCCGAGCAGGATCGGGCGGCGGCCGATCCGGTCCGACACCGCGCCCATCACCGGCAGCCAGAACAGGTTCGAGATCGCGACGCAGAACGTCACCACCAGCGCGTCGGTTATCGAGAGCTTCAGCACGCTCTTGCCGAAGGTCGGCGTGTAGACGGTGATCAGGTAGAACGACACCGTGGTCATCACCACCATCAGCATGCCGGCGAGCACCACGCGCCAATTGTTGACGATCGAGGCGAAGATTTCCGGCACGGTCGGATGATGGGTCCGCTTCAGGAACGCTTCGGTCTCCTGCAGCGAGCGGCGGATCACGAACAGAAACGGCACGATCAGCGAGCCGATGAAGAACGGCACCCGCCAGCCCCAATCCGACATTTCCTGCGGCATCAGATAGAGGTTCAGCACATAGCCGATCAGCGCGGCGACGATGATCGCGACCTGCTGGCTGCCGGACTGCCAGGCGACGTAGAACCCCTTCTGGTCCGGCGGCGCCATCTCCGAGAGATAGACCGAGACGCCGCCGAGTTCGACGCCGGCGGAAAAGCCCTGCAGCAGCCGGCCGATCAGGATCAGCACCGGCGCGATCAGGCCGATGGTGGCGTAGGCCGGCACGAAAGCGATCAGGATGGTGCCGACCGCCATGATCGCCAGCGTGGTGATCAGGCCGCGGCGGCGGCCGACCCGGTCGATATAGGCGCCGAGCACGATCGCGCCGAGCGGGCGCATCAGGAAGCCGGCGCCGAACGTCATGAAGGTGAGCATCAGCGAGGCGAATTCATTGCCCGCCGGGAAGAACGCCTTGGCGATGTAGGACGCGTAGAAGCCGAACAGGAAGAAATCGAACATTTCGAGGAAATTGCCGCTGGTCACCCGCAATACGGTGACGAGCTTCGATGAATCCGCGATCGATCGTCCCTGCGCGCCGCTCATCGATAATCCTCCCGGCATGTCACGACTGCGCGTGCGCTATCGGCTTTGTCGCCGACTCTGCGCGGTTTCGACGCCCCCGGCAAGACGAAATTCGGCGTCGGGATGTTTGCGCGGGGATCACCCCGCCGCCCTGGCCGCGGCGCGGCCGGCATTGCGGCCCGAGAACAGGCAGCCGCCGAGGAAAGTGCCCTCCAGCGAGCGGTAGCCGTGCATGCCGCCGCCGCCGAATCCCGCGGATTCGCCGGCGGCATAGAGGCCGGGAATGATCCGGCCGTCATGGCCGAATACCCGCGACTCGAGGTCGGTTTCGAAGCCGCCGAGGGTCTTGCGGGTGAGGATGTTGAGCCGCACCGCGATCAGCGGGCCGTGCGCGGCGTCCAGAATGCGGTGCGGCCTCGCGGTGCGGATCAGCCGGTCGCCGACGTAGCGCCGCGCATTGTGGATGTTCATCACCTGCGCGTCCTTGACGTAGGGATTGGCGATCTCGCGGTCGCGCGCCTCGATCTGCGCGCGGATGTGATCCGGCTTCAACAGTTCGTCGCCGGCGAGCCTGTTCATCGCGGCGACCAGTTCGCCGAGATCGTTGCGCACGATGAAGTCCGCGCCGTTTGTCTTGAACGCTTCCACCGGCGCCGGCGCGCCCTGGTTGACGGCGCGGCGCGCGGTCATCAGCCAGCTTTTGCCGGTAAGATCGGGGTTCTGCTCGGAGCCCGACAGCGCGAACTCCTTCCTGATGATGCTCTGGGTGAGGATGAACCAGGAATAATCATAGCCGGTCGACATGATGTAGTTCAGTTGCCCGAGCGTGTCGGAGCCCGGAAACAGCGGCGCCGGCAGCCGCGTGCCGGTGGCATCGAACCACATCGAGGATGGACCGGGCAGGATGCGGATGCCGTGCCGCGGCCAGATCGGATCGAAGTTCCGGATGCCCTCGACATAGTGCCACATCCGGTCGCGGTTGATCAGCCGCGCCCCGGCCGCCTCGGTGATGCCCATCATGCGGCCGTCGACATGCTCCGGCACGCCGGAGATCATTTGTTTCGGCGGCTCGCCAAGTCGTTTCGGCCAGTTCTGCCGCACCAGATCGTGGTTGCCGCCGATGCCGCCGGCGGCGACGATCACCGCGCCGGCGCGCAGGCTGAATTCGCCGGCGACATCGCGCGAACTACGCGCGCCGCGCGCCGCGTTGCCCGCCTCGAGCACCGCGCCCTGCACGCCCTCGACCGCGCCGCCGGCGACGATTAGCGCGTCGACGCGATGGCGAAACCGAAAGCTCAGTCTGCCGCGCGCCTGCGCCTCGCGGGCGCGGCGTTCGAACGGCGCGACCACACCGGGGCCGGTGCCCCAGGTGACGTGAAACCGCGGCACGGAATTGCCGTGGCTCATCGCGTCGTAGCCGCCGCGTTCGGCCCAGCCGACCACCGGAAAGATCCGGTGCCCCATCGCCCGCAGCCAGCCGCGCTTCTCGCCGGCGGCAAAGGCGACATAGGCCTCGGCCCAGCGCCGCGGCCAGTGATCGTCGTCGCGATCGAAGCCGGCGGTGCCGATCCAGTCCTGCAACGCCAGCGCGTAGCTGTCCTTGATGCCGAGCCGGCGCTGCTCGGGCGAATCCACCAGGAACAGCCCGCCTAACGACCAAAACGCCTGGCCGCCGAGATTCTGCTCGCCTTCCTGATCGACCACGATCACGCGCTTGCCGGCATCGGCGATTTCGGTTGCGGCGACAAGGCCTGCGAGCCCGCCGCCGACAACGATCACGTCCGCGTCCATCGCCATCTGCGCGTTCCCCGAGCGACACGATCATGCGCTGGCGCGATGAAACGCGCGCATCCCGCCACGGTCAACGCCGATTGCGCGGCCGGCGGCACGGCTGTTTCAGTTTGGGACCGCGGTTCCGGAAGGTGCATCCTGCGTGCAACACTCGATTTGAATTTCATTTGAAGCATCTTCGCCATCTGGACAAAAAACCGAACTGGCAACACGCTGGCGTGGTCTCGCATGAAGCCGCCGCAAGGCCGAGCGAGACGGTCGATGTCGGGTCGATCCTGCAAAGACGGTCTTGAATCGGGGCTGGTCATGAAATTCGTCACTGGGTTGCTCGCGACGGTGCTGCTGCTGGCGCAGGTCTGCGCAAGTCACGCGGTGGTCCGGATCGCCGAGGATCGCGGCGGGCGGATCGGGACCTATGTCGACAAATATCAGGGCCTGAAAAGCTCCGGCGAGACGGTGATCATCGACGGGCTTTGCGCGTCGGCCTGCACCATCGTGCTCGGCGCCGTCGCGCACGACAAGATCTGCGTCACCTCGAAGGCGAGCCTCGGCTTTCACGCCGCCTGGGATCTAGGCTCCAACGGCCGCGCCATCACCAATCCCGAAGCCACCCAGATGCTGTATTCGATGTATCCGAGTCCGGTGCGGCGCTGGATCGCGCAGCGCGGCGGGCTGACCCGCAACATGATCTTCCTGCGCGGCCGTCAACTGATGGGCATGTATCGTCCGTGCTACATGGACGCCCACGCCTCGGCGGCACATTGACGCGCCTGCGGCGGCGTCGCCGAACGCGGCGCGCCTAACCCCGCGCACGCCTAACGCCATCATTCCTCCGCATCACGTGATCGGCGCAGCGCGCGGCGCGCTTGCCCGTCGCCGCCGTCCGCTCTATCTGGAGCGGCGGCCGCTGCGGTCGCAACGCGCCGGAACATCTCATGGCAGTGCAGGGCAAGTCTCCGTTGGTCGTGGTCGCCGCGTTTTCGGCGAGCCTCGTGCTGGGGCTGGCGCTGGTGATGTGGCTGATGGGCGGGATGCGCAGCGTCACCGCGCCCTCCAGCATCGGCGGCCCGTTCCAGCTCTCCGACCAGAGCGGCGCGAGCGTCACCGACAAGAGCCTGCAGGGCCGCCCGACGCTGATCTTCTTCGGCTTCACGCATTGCCCGGACATCTGTCCGACGTCGCTGTTCGAGATGTCCGAAGTGCTGCGCGCGATGGGCAAGGATGCCGACCGCGTCAACGCCTATTTCGTCTCGATCGATCCGGAGCGCGACACCCCGGCCGCGATGAAGGACTATCTGTCGAGCTTCGATCCGCATCTGAAGGGCCTCAGCGGCGATGCCGAGGCGACCGCCAAGGTGCTGTCCGGCTACCGGGTGTATGCCCGCAAGGTGCCGCTCAAGGATGGCGACTACACCATGGACCACACCGCGCTGATCTATCTGATGGACCGCGACGGCCGCTTCGTCGCGCCGTTCAACATCAAGCGCCCGCCGGAGGACGCCGCCGCCGATCTGAGGCGGTATCTGTAGCGCGATCACGCCGACACATGATGCGGTCGATTTGACGCTCCAAGTCGGGCGAACACGTGCCGCCGCTACTCGTTGCGGGCGACGGCCGTGAGCCTGCTCATGTTCTTCAGCAGAATACGTCCGCGCTGCAGATCGAGGATGCCGTCCTTTCGCCATTGCTGAAGCTGGCGGTTGACGCTTTCGCGCGCGGCACCGACGAACACGCCGAGCTGCTCCTGCGAGATGTGCACCTCGGAGCCGAAATCGGAGGCGAGCGCACACAGCCGCCGCGCGAGGCGCACCGGCAGCGGCTGCAGCACCGATTCCTCCATCCGCTCGCTCATCCAGCGGATGCGCTGGCACAATAGCGCGATCAGCTTCACCGCGACCCGCGGCTCGCGCTCCAGATGCGCCAGGAAATCCTCCCGCCGCAGCACGAACAGTTCGGTCGGCTCGCCGGCGGTGGCGTCGGCGGTGCGGCTCTGGCCGTCGAGCACCGCGACCTCGCCGAACAGATCGCCGGGGCCGAGGAAGTTCAGCGTCAGCCGGCTGCCGTCGAGCGCGCCGGTCTCGATCCGGATCTGGCCGCGGCGCACGCCGAACAACGCGTCGCCGTCGTCGCCTTTCTGGAACAGCATCTCGCCGGTTCCGAGTTGCTGGGTATGGCAAAGGCTGGATATCCGCTGCAATTCGTCCGCGCCGAGATCGGAGAACATCGGATTCATCTTCAAAATGACCGCGAATTCGGCCTGTCTGGTCATGGCAATGTTTCCGGCAACGCGGTTGGATCGATCGGCACCGCCGCCGGACGGCAGGAGATGCCGGTTCGGCGATGTTCTTGCGACTGTGTCAGAAGTCACAGATCTTTGCACGGACATCGTGATGCCGCTCACGGCCAAAGCGAAGGCGACGGCACGGCGCCGGGGCCGCCCCATTGCATGCGGGCGCGGCAGCCTGCAAAAATGCCGGCTGCGTCGGGCCGGGATCGGGGTGACATGAAGTTCGTGAAAATCGCCGGCATCGTGGTTGCGCTCGTCGTGATCGCGGTCGTGCTGCTGCTGACGATCGGCGTTCCCGCAAGCTGGGTGACCGCCGCGATCCAGACCCGGATCGCGCGCGACACCGGCTATCGGATCACGGTCGACGGCGCGACCCGGCTCGGGTTCCTGCCGGGTCCCAGCGTGACGATGCACGACGTCACGCTCGACGATCCGAGCGAGCACGATACCGTGCGGGTCAAGATCGCCAGCATGCAGGCCGACCTGCCGCTCACGGACCTGCTGTCCGGCAAGCCGCGGATCACGGA
>CAXUBE010000143.1:0-6523 GCA_964249215.1 uncultured Rhodopseudomonas sp.
GCACCATGTCGCCGGTGACCAGGATCGCCAGCCCGCCGTCGGCGGCGGCCTCCGGCGTGGCGTTGAGGATCGACGGCGAGCCCGACGTGCCGGACTGCCGCCCGTCGCCGATGCAGGGCAGCGAATGAATGCCGCGTTTGATCAGCGCGGCCGGCGGCTGCATGTTCACGACTTCGGCGCCGCCGGGATAGCCGATCGGCCCGGTGCCGCGCACGAACAGGATGCAGTGTTCGTCGATATTCAGCGCCGGATCGTCGATGCGGTCGTGATAGTCCTCCGGTCCTTCGAATACGATGGCGCGGCCCTCGAACGAATTGAGATCGCCCGCGGTCGACAGATAGCGCTCGCGGAATTCCGGCGAGATCACCGAGGTCTTCATGATCGCGGAATCGAACAGATTGCCGCGCAGCACCAGGAAGCCGGCGTCCTGCACCAGCGGCGCGTCGAAGCCGCGGATCACGTCGCCGTCGGGCTCGATCGCGTCGGCGCAGTTCGCGCCGATGGTGCGGCCGTTCACGGTGAGGGCGTCTTCGTGGATCTTGCCGTGCGCCATCAGTTCGCGCACCACCGCCGGCACGCCGCCGGCGCGGTGATACTCCTCGCCGAGATAGAAGCCGGCAGGCTGCATGTTCACCAGCAGCGGAATCTTGTGGCCGATTTGCTGCCAGTCGTCGATGTCGAGTTCGACGCCGATATGGCGCGCCAGCGCGTTGAGGTGGATCGGTGCGTTGGTCGATCCCCCGATCGCTGAATTGACGACGATGGCGTTCTCGAACGCCTTGCGGGTCAGGATGTCGGAGGGTTTCAGGTCCTCCCACACCATGCCGACCGCGCGCACGCCGGTTTCGTAAGCGATCTGCCCGCGCTCGCGATACGGCGCCGGGATCGCGGCGCATCCCGGCAACGACATGCCGAGCGCCTCGGCCAGTGAGTTCATCGTCGAGGCGGTGCCCATGGTATTGCAATGGCCGACCGAGGGCGCGGACGACGCCACGATGGTCATGAATTCTTCGTAGTCGATCTCGCCGGCGGCGAGCCGCTCGCGGGATTTCCACACCACCGTGCCGGAGCCCGAGCGTTCGCCGTTGTACCAGCCGTTCAGCATCGGTCCGCCGGACAGAACGATGGCCGGCAGGTTGACGGTGGCCGCCGCCATCATGCAGGCCGGCGTGGTCTTGTCGCAGCCGGTGGTCAGCACCACGCCGTCGAGCGGATAGCTGAACAGGATTTCGACGAGTCCCAGATAAGCAAGGTTGCGGTCGAGCGCCGCGGTCGGCCGCTTGCCGGTCTCCTGGATCGGATGCATCGGGAATTCCATCGCGATGCCGCCGGCGGCGCGGATGCCTTCGCGGACGCGGTGCGCGAGGTCGAGATGATGCCGGTTGCACGGCGACAGATCGTTGCCGGTCTGGGCGATGCCGATGATCGGCTTGCCGGACTGCAGTTCCTGACGGGTCAGCCCGTAGTTCAGGTAGCGCTCGAGATACAGCGCCGTCATCGCCGGATTATGCGGGTCGTTGAACCATTCGCTGGAGCGAAGCTTGCGCCGAGGTATGCCCGTGACTGGCTTGTTCATCGTTTCTCCCGCAGCGCACACGCCTGCTATTTGTGCGTCCGTCGCGATCCGGCGTGGCGGCATTTTTCTATTGTCGCAGCAGGACCGGATGTCAACCGTCCCTCGCTGCCGCAACGCGGTCGCGCGCCTGCATCTTTAGGCCAAGCGACACCGGCGGAAATTTCTGTTATGACGCCAGCCAATGACATCCGAGCGCAGCCGATCAGGCGCGTTACGGATCGCTTCGGGAGGAATCGAATGGCGTCGGTGCAAATCCACGACGTACGCAAATCATTCGGCGGATTTGAAGTCCTGCACGGCGTGTCGGTACCGATCGAGGACGGCGCCTTCGTGGTGCTGGTCGGACCCAGCGGCTGCGGCAAATCGACCTTGCTGCGGATGCTGGCTGGGCTGGAAAAGATCACCTCGGGTACGATCTCGATCGGCGAGCGCGTCGTCAACGACGTGCAGCCGAAAGAGCGCGACATCGCGATGGTGTTCCAGAACTACGCGCTGTATCCTCACATGACGGTCGCGCAGAACATGGGCTTTTCGCTCAAGCTGCGCGGCGCCCCGCAGTCCGAGATCGACGAGAAGGTCAACCGCGCCGCGGACATTCTCGATCTGCGCAAGCTGCTCGCGCGCTATCCGCGCCAGCTTTCCGGCGGCCAGCGCCAGCGCGTCGCGATGGGCCGCGCCATCGTGCGCGACCCGCAGGTGTTTTTGTTCGACGAGCCGCTGTCCAACCTCGACGCCAAACTGCGCGTCGCGATGCGCACCGAGATCAAGGAACTGCACCAGCGGCTGCAGACCACCACGGTCTACGTCACCCACGACCAGATCGAGGCCATGACGATGGCCGACAAGATCGTGGTGATGCAGGACGGCATCGTCGAGCAGATGGGCGCGCCGCTCGAACTGTACGATCATCCCGACAACAAATTCGTCGCGGGCTTCATCGGTTCGCCGGCGATGAATTTCCTCGACGGCGTGATCAGGTTCGACGGCGCGGGACCGCCTCATGTCGAAACCGCCAATGGCAGCAGGCTGCCAATCACCGCGGTGCCGGCCGGCTCCGACGGCCGGCCGGTGACGTATGGAATTCGCCCCGAGCATCTCGAATTTGCCGACGACGGCATCGAGGCGGAGGTCGCGGTGGTCGAGCCGACCGGTTCGGAAACGCAATTGGTCGCGCGGGTCGGGACCCAGGACATCATCGCGATCTTCCGCGACCGCCGCGCGGTGCAGCCGGGCGACATCATTCGGCTGCGTCCGCGGCCGAGCGCCGCGCATCTGTTCGACAAGGATACCGGCAAGCGCTTATAATACCTGCAAAACGAGCAATTGGTCGATCAACGAGCCAATCAACGGGAGAAGACGAACGATGACTGATTTCACACCTGATCGCCGCAGTCTGCTGAAGGGCGGCGCCGTCACCTTGGCCGCGGCCGCGACGATGTCGGCCGACCAGTTGCTCGGCTACGCCAAGGCCTGGGCGCAGGCCTCGCAGTGGAAGCCGGAGAAGGATGCCAAGATCAATCTGCTGCGCTGGAAGCGCTTCGTCGAGGCGGAAGACACCGCCTTCATGAAGATCGTCGATGCGTTCTCGAAGGCTACCGGCGTCACCATCAACGTCTCCAACGAGTCCTATGACGACATCCAGCCCAAGGCGTCGGTCGCCGCGAATACCGGGCAGGGCCTGGACATCGTGTGGGGGCTGTACTCGCTGCCGTTCCTGTTTCCGAGCAAGTGCACCGACGTCACCGACGTCGCCGACTATCTCGCCGGCAAGAACGGCGGCTGGGCGGAGTCCGGCAAGAAATACGGCATGCTCGGCAACAAGTGGATCGGCGTTCCGGTCGCCGCCACCGGCGGCCTCGTGAATTATCGCGTCGCCGCGGCCGAGAAGGCCGGGCACAAGGAGTTTCCGGACGATCTCGCCGGCTTCGCCGACCTGATCAAGGGCATGAACAAGAACGGCACCCCGGCCGGCATGGCGCTCGGTCACGCCTCGGGCGACGCCAATGGCTGGCTGAACTGGGCGCTGTGGGCGCATGGCGGCAAGCTGATCGACAAGGACAACAAGGTCTCGATCAATTCGCCGGAAACCGCGAAGTCGCTGGAGTACATCAAGTCGCTGTACGACAATTTCATTCCGGGCACCGCGTCCTGGAACGACTCGTCGAACAACAAGGCATTCCTCGCCGGCCAGCTTCATCTGACCACCAACGGCATCTCGATCTACGTGACTGCCAGGAAAGAAGCGCCGCAGATCGCGGAAGATATGAACCACGCGCATCTTCCGAAGGGCGTCGACGGCAAGCGGCGCGAGCTTCATCTCGGTTTCCCGATCCTGATCTTCTCCTTCACCAAATTCCCGCAGGCCTGCAAGGCCTTCACGGCGTTCATGATGGAGCCCGAACAATTCAATCCGTGGGTCGAGGCCGCGCAGGGCTATTTGTCGCCGTTCCTCAACGACTACCAGAAGAACCCGATCTGGACCGCGGACCCGAAGAACACGCCGTATCGCGACGTGGCGCAGAGCGCGTCGACGCCGGCAGGCGACGCGGAGATGAGCGAAAACGCGGCGGCGGCGATCGCCGACTTCGTGGTGGTCGACATGTACGCGAATTACTGCACCGGCCGCGAAGACGTGAAGACGGCGATGGCGTCGGCCGAGCGCGCCGCCAAGCGGATCTTCCGCGCGTGAGCGTTTTCCGGCGCGGAGCGATCCGCGCCGGGCTTGACCATCGCAGAACGGGAGCGAGCAGCCAAGGCATGACGACCATCCAGACCACGCTGCCGATCCCCGCCCGGCGCGCCGCCAAATCATCGGCGTGGGACAGGCTGCGCACCAACCGCAACTGGCTGGCGCTGTGGTTCATGATGCCGGCGGCGGCGTTCCTGCTGCTGTTCCTGGCCTATCCGCTGTTTCTCGGCGTCTGGATGAGCTTCACCGACGACCGCATCGGCCGCGGCGGGGTGTTCGTCGGCCTCGAGAATTACGAATGGCTGCGCGACGATTCGATCTTCTGGCTGTCGGTGTTCAACACGCTGCTCTACACCATCGTCGCCAGCGCCATCAAATTCGCCGTCGGTCTCTATCTCGCGCTGCTGCTCAACCGCCACATGCCGTTCAAGGCGCTGATCCGCGCCGCGGTGCTGATCCCCTTCATCGTGCCGACCGTGCTGTCGGCGATCGCGTTCTGGTGGATCTACGATTCGCAGTTCTCGATCGTCTCCTGGTCGCTGATCAAGCTCGGGCTGATCGACCACAACATCAACTTCCTCGGCGACAGCAACTGGGCGCGCGGCAGCGTGATCTTCGCCAACATCTGGCGCGGCGTGCCTTTCGTCGCGATCACGTTGCTGGCGGGACTGCAGACGGTATCGCCGTCGCTCTACGAGGCCGCGACGCTCGACGGCGCGACCGCATGGCAGCGCTTCCGCTTCATCACCTATCCGCTTCTGACGCCGATCATCGCCGTGGTGATGACGTTCTCGGTGCTGTTCACCTTCACCGACTTCCAACTGATCTGGGCGCTGACGCGCGGCGGCCCCGTCAACGCCACGCATCTGATGGCCACGCTGAGCTATCAGCGTGGCATTCTTTCTGGCCGGCTCGGCGAGGGTGCCGCGATCGCCACCGCGATGATTCCGTTCCTGATGGCGGCGATCGCGATCTCCTGGTTCGGCATGCAACGCCGCAAGTGGCAGCAAGGCACCGACAATGACTGATCAAACCGCCGACGGACCGGTCGCGGTGGCGCATACCGTCGCCCAGGACGACCACAGCGAGGGCATGACCTATCTGGAGTCGCTGCCGCGCCGCATCGTCACGCTGTATCTGCCGCTGTTCATCATCGTCGTGGTGCTGCTGTTTCCGTTCTACTGGATGGCGCTGACCTCGATCAAACCCGACGAACAGCTGATCGACATGGAGCGGTTCAACCCGTTCTGGGTGGTCAAGCCGACCTTCAAGCATATCTCGAAGCTGCTGTTCGAGACCAACTACCCGAGATGGCTGTGGAACACGATGTATGTCGCAGCCGCCGCGACCACGCTGTCGATCGTGGCCTCCGTGCTGGCCGCCTACGCGATCGTGCGGCTGCGGTTTCGCGGCGCGGAGGTGGTCGGCGCCACCATCTTCATGGCCTATTTGGTGCCGCCGTCGATCCTGTTCATTCCGCTCGCGACGGTGATCCAGGCCTACGGCCTGTTCGATTCGCCAATGGCGCTGATCCTGGTCTATCCGACGCTTCTGATCCCGTTCTCGACCTGGCTGCTGATGGGCTACTTCAAGACAATCCCGTTCGAACTGGAAGAATGCGCGCTGATCGACGGCGCCTCGCGCTGGCAGATCCTGACGCGGATCGTGGTGCCGCTGGCGGTCCCGGGGCTGATCTCGGCCTTCATCTTTTCGTTCACGCTGTGCTGGAACGAGTTCATCTACGCGCTGACGTTCCTGCAATCGACCCAGAACAAGACCGTGCCGGTCGCGATCGTCAACGAGTTCGTCGATGGCGATATCTACAAATGGGGATCGCTGATGGCCGGAGCATTGGTTGGCTCGCTGCCGCTGGTCATCCTGTATGCATTCTTCGTCGAGCATTATGTGTCGGCGATGACCGGCGCGGTAAAGGAGTAGAGCGATACTGTCATTCCGGGGCTCGGACGCTCTTGCCGGACGAGAGCCCGGAATCCGGTCGAGATAAACATGATGAGATTCCCCGCCGAACTAATCTGTTCGGCTGAGGTTCGCTTACGCTAACGTGCTTCGCGCCCCGGAATGACGCCGATATAAAAGCAAGAAAGGGAAACCTCCATGCACATCCTCATTCTTGGCGCAGCCGGTATGGTCGGTCGTAAGCTCACCGAGCAATTGTTGAAAGACGGCCATCTCGGCGGCAAGGACATCGGCAAGCTGACGTTGCAGGACGAAAAAGCTCCTCGCAAACCGAACTGGGC
>CAXUBE010000143.1:6533-6753 GCA_964249215.1 uncultured Rhodopseudomonas sp.
AAAATCCCGATCGATGTCGTGACGTCCGACTTCGCCGATCCGGCCACCGCTGCGCCGCTGGTCGCCTCGAAGCCGGAGGTGATCTTCCATCTCGCCGCAATCGTCTCCGGCGAGGCCGAGGTCGAATTCGACAAAGGCTACAGCATCAATCTCGACGGCACGCGCTTTCTGATCGACGCGATCCGCGCGCTAAATCAAGGATCATCGGGCGGCTACAGGC
>CAXUBE010000144.1:0-6728 GCA_964249215.1 uncultured Rhodopseudomonas sp.
CCTGCACCACGCCGACGACTTCTGCGGAGATCTTCTTGTTGAGCTTCACATAGCTTTCGAAGTCAGACACCACCGAGCGCGCCAGCGCCTCGGCCTCGACGCTCTTGGCATCGGTGTCGGCAAGCGCGGTCGCGGTCGCCTCGTAATATTCCACGCGGTCGGTATATTGCTCGACGCGGGCGCGTTCCAGCCCTTCGACCAGCACCTTCACGGTACCGTCGGGCAGCTTGAGAAGCTGCAGCACGCTGGCGAGCGTGCCGATTTCATAGATCGCGTCGGGCGCCGGATCGTCGTCGGACGCATTCTTCTGCGTCGCCAGCATGATCAGCGCGTCGTTCTTCATCACCTCTTCGAGCGCGCGGATCGATTTTTCCCGACCGACGAACAGCGGCACGATCATGTGCGGGAAAACCACGATGTCGCGCAGCGGCAGCACCGGGTAGGCGTGGCTTTCGCCGGGAACGATCGTCGGTTTGGGTTTGGCGGCAGTCATGGCCTTTTCCTTTCAGTGCGCCCCCTCGCCGGCGGCCCGCGGGATGCGCGACCGCCACAAGGTGCAAATGCCCGAAAATCAAGACCCTTCTCGACGAACGCGCCCCGAGATGCATCTCACAAATCCAGGTCGCCGCAGCATCCGGCAAGACGACTCTTTGCTGCGGCAGGACACAAGGTGGCTATAGCGGGATGGGGTGTCAAGGGAACCGAAGTCGCGGCAAAACCCGCGAGCTTCAGAAGCATCCCGAGAACACGCCACCGCTGCCGCGGCCGTCGCTCGATCCTGGAAGACGCCGCTTCAGTGCATCACGGACGAGTGCGTGACGGCCGGATGCGTCGCATGCGATCTCATCGCATAGGACACGGTCCGCAACAGCTCATCGACCACGAACGGTTTGGTCAGATAGGTGTAGAACCCTGCCGCCTGCCCCTTCTTGATATCCTGCTTCATCGCCGCCGCACTCAAGGCGATCACCGGAACCTGCGACAGCCGATCGCCCGCGCCGCGGATCCGCGACAGCAGTTCGTAACCGTCGATGTCGGGCAGATGGATGTCGAGCACGATCAGATCGAAATGGCTCGACAGCACGAGTTCGAGCCCCTCATTGCCGGTGTTCGCGGTGATCAGCTTGGCCGGAGTGAGGGTCGAGAACATTTCCTGCATCAGAATACGGTTGGTCGCATTGTCATCGACGTAAAGGATATTGCGGCCGGCGAGATACTCGTCGATCGGCAGATCGGTGTGCGGGATCTGCGCCGCTCCGATCGCCGCGGCGGTCGAAGGAAGGTCGATACGAAAAACAGACCCCTTGTCCACGGTGCTCGTGCAGCCGATCTGGCCGTGCATCATCTCAAGGAGCCGCTTTGTGATCGCGAGACCAAGTCCGGTGCCTTCGATCGCGCCGCGTTCGGCGCCCAGACGATTATAGGGCTCGAACAGCCTCGCTATCACGTCCTGCGAGATGCCGTAGCCGGTATCCTCGACCAGGATCGACAGCGTCTCGCCGTCGCCGAATTCCAGGCTCACGTCGACGGCGCCGGCAGGGCGGTTGTATTTGATCGCGTTGGACAACAGATTGCGCATGATCTGCGCCAGCCGCACCTTGTCGACATGAACCAGGGGAACCGGACGCTCGGGCGCCTTGAAACTGAGGACAACCCCGCGTTCCGACGCGAACGAGTTGAGGTCGCGCAGCGCGTCCTCGATGATCGGAACCGCATTGAGCGTCTCGATCGACACGGTGATCTGTCCCGCCTCGAGCTTGGCGAATTCGAGCACGTCGTTGACCATATCCAGCAGGCAACGGCCGCCGCGAAGAATGTTGGCCAGGTAACTTCGCTGGGTTTCACTGAGCAGCGGTCCTGCCGCGCGCTCCAACAACTGCGCATAGCCCGAAATTGCGTTCAGAGGAGTCCGCAATTCGTGACTCATATTGGCCAGGAATTCCGATTTTGCGCGATTTGCCGCATCGGATGCGGCCTGCTCAACCCGGAGCGTGTTGACGGTCGCGGTAAGGCTGGAGATCTCATTTCCCAATTTGAGCTCTTTCTTTGATTTCAGGGCATTCATCGTGCGGCTCCATCCGCTTAAAATGAGGACAAATTCACACGCGCGAATTTACTATGGAGTTTCGATCACCCCATCAGCCCGGCCTGCTGTCCCCGACTGCCAACGGCAAGAGACCGACCTGAGCGAATCAAATTGAGGTTTTCTTAATGGGTTTATAACATGTAATACGGACAGAAAACGTCCGGAAACCGACAATCAAGGCGATAGTAAGTCGAAAAAGCCCGTACCTGCGCATGGTACACCCCTCATGACGAGGGGTCAGGCGCTTGCGCTGCTCTCGGCGGTGCGGTCCGAGCGGTCGGCATAGATGTAGAGCGGACGCGCCGTGCCCTCGACAACCTCGCGGGAGATCACCACCTCCTCGACGCCTTCGAGGCCCGGCAGATCGAACATGGTCTCGAGCAGGATGCTCTCCAGGATAGATCGCAGCCCGCGCGCCCCGGTCTTGCGCTCGATCGCCTTGCGCGCCACCGCGCCCAGCGCCTCGTCGGCGAAGGTGAGCTCGATGTTCTCCATCTCGAACAGCCGCTGATACTGCTTCACCAGCGCGTTCTTCGGGTCGGTCAGGATCTTCTTCAGCGAGGCCTCGTCGAGGTCTTCCAGCGTCGCCACCACCGGGAGGCGGCCGACGAATTCCGGGATCAGGCCGTATTTCAGCAGGTCTTCCGGCTCGACGTGCCGGAAGATTTCGCCGGTGCGACGGTCTTCCGGCGCCAGCACCTGCGCCGCGAAGCCGATCGAGGTCGAACGGCCGCGCGCCGAGATGATCTTCTCGAGCCCGGAGAACGCGCCGCCGCAGATGAACAGGATGTTGGTGGTGTCGACCTGCAGGAATTCCTGCTGCGGATGCTTGCGGCCGCCCTGCGGCGGAACCGAAGCGACCGTGCCTTCCATGATCTTGAGCAGCGCCTGCTGCACGCCCTCGCCCGACACGTCGCGGGTGATCGAGGGATTGTCGGACTTGCGCGAGATCTTGTCGATCTCGTCGATATAGACGATGCCGCGCTGCGCCCGCTCGACATTGTAGTCGGCCGACTGCAGCAGCTTCAAAATGATGTTCTCGACGTCCTCGCCGACATAGCCGGCTTCGGTGAGCGTCGTGGCATCCGCCATCGTGAACGGCACGTCCAGGATTCGCGCCAGCGTCTGCGCCAGCAGCGTCTTGCCGGAGCCGGTCGGCCCGATCAGCAGGATGTTCGACTTCGCCAGCTCGACGTCGTTGTGCTTGGTCTGGTGATTGAGCCGCTTGTAGTGATTGTGGACCGCGACCGAGAGCACCTTCTTGGCGTGGTTCTGGCCGATCACGTAATCGTCCAGCACCTTGCAGATCTCCTTCGGAGTCGGAATTCCGTCGCGGGATTTCACCAGCGAGGATTTGTTCTCCTCGCGGATGATGTCCATGCAAAGTTCGACGCACTCGTCGCAGATGAAGACCGTCGGTCCTGCGATCAGCTTGCGGACTTCGTGCTGGCTCTTTCCGCAGAACGAGCAATAAAGCGTATTCTTGGAGTCGCTCGCGCCGACCTTACTCATTTCTGTCTCCGTCCGACGTCCGATCTCGTCTGTACGACCGCTCCGATCCGACAGCCAGCCGGCATTGGGTATAAATGGAGCAAAATCTGTACCAGAAAAGACCCCCGCGTTTTGAGGCCGCCCAAATCGGGGCCCGCCGAATCCTCACATACGTCCACCCGACTCCGTCAGCCAACCATGCTGTCACCCGACTATCAAGAAATCGCTAATCGAGCGGTTTCGGGAACTCGTGACAATAGCGTGATTTGCCGCGTTCCCCGCGTCAAGCCGGACGAATGCAGCCAGGCGTTGCCGTATTGCAACGGCCGGCCCCGCAGAGCACGAAAGTGGAACATGCGGGCCGGCGTGATCGCACCGACGCAGACCGTCAAGTCGCCTTCTGCGGCGTTTCTTCCGCGCGCTTGTCGATCACCTTGTCGACGATGCCGAAGTCCCGCGCCATCTCGGCGGTGAGGAACTTGTCGCGCTCCAGCGCATCCTCGATCGCCTTGTAGGTCTGGCCGGTGTGCTTGACGTAGATCTCGTTCAGCCGCTTTTTCAGGTTCAGGATCTCCTGCGCATGCAGCATGATGTCGGTGGCCTGGCCCTGGAAGCCGCCGGAGGGCTGATGCACCATGATCCGCGAATTCGGCAGCGAGAACCGCATGTCCTTGTGGCCGGCGGCCAGCAGCAGCGAGCCCATCGAGGCCGCCTGCCCGGTGCACAGCGTCGAGACCGGCGGTCGAATGAACTGCATGGTGTCGTAGATCGCAAGGCCCGACGTCACCACGCCGCCCGGCGAGTTGATGTACATCGAGATTTCCTTCTTCGGATTGTCGGCCTCGAGAAACAGCAGTTGCGCGACGGTCAGCGTCGACATGCCGTCTTCGACCGGGCCGGTGACGAAGATGATCCGCTCTTTCAGAAGGCGCGAAAAGATGTCGTAGGCCCGCTCGCCGCGGTTGGTCTGTTCGACCACCATGGGGACGAGGTTCATGTAGGTTTCGATCGGATCGCGCATAGATTCCCCTGAAGGTTGGTCGACGACGATCGCCCCCGGCGGGACCGCTGAACCGGTCCGCTGCGGACGAACGTCCCATGATGCAGGACTTCCTGAAGGCAGTCCCTCAGATATGAGCCGATTGACCGGCCACAAGACCGCACGGAACGGCGGGCGCGGCGGCACCCGGCGCAGGCGAGATGCGAGCCGGACCCCGCGGCCCGGCAGCCGCAACAATGAGACCTGATTCGCGATGCCGGGCCCAGCGCGACCGCCGCCGCATTCGGACGAGTGTCGCCGTGGGGTCAGGCCGTGGTCGCGCCGGCGGCCTCGTCATCCTTGTAGAGGTCCTCGCGCGTCACCTTCTTCTCGGTGACGTTGGCGAGTTCGAGGATGAAATCGACCACCTTGTCCTCAAAGATCGGAGCACGAAGCTGCGCCAACGCCTCGGGATTGTTGCGGTAATACTCCCAGACTTCCTTCTCGCGGCCGGCCATCTGGCGCGCCCGCTCGATCACCGCGCGGCTGACTTCGTCGTCGGTCACGGTGATCTTGTTCTTCTCGCCGATCTCCGAGAGCACGAGGCCGAGCCGCACCCGGCGGTCGGCGATCTGGCGGTATTCGTCCTGCGCGGCTTCCTCGGTCGTGTTTTCATCGGCGAAAGTCTTGCCGCTGGAGTCCATCTCCGCCTTGATCGACTTCCACATCAGGTCGAATTCCTGGGTCACCAGTGACGGCGGGGCCTCGAAGCGGTGGGTTTCGTCGAGCCGGTCGAGCAGCATCCGCTTGACGCGCTGACGGGTGGCGCCGGCGAATTCCGCCGTCAGCCGCTCGCGCGCGGCTTCCTTCAGTTTGTCGAGCGAGTCCAGGCCCAGCGATTTGGCGAAGGCGTCGTCGATCGAGATCGGCTGCGGCGCCTCGATCATGGTCGCGGTGGTCTCGAATTCCGCGGCTTGTCCCGCGAGCTTCTCGCTGGCGTAATTCTTCGGAAACGTCACGTTCAGATGCCGGGTCTCGCCGGTCGCGATGCCGGTCAACTGCTCCTCGAATCCCGGAATGAAGGTGCCGGAGCCGATCAGCACCTGGATGTTCTCGCCGGTGCCGCCGTCGAACGGCGTGCCGTCGATGGTGCCCTTGAATGAGATGGTGACGCGGTCGCCGCCTTCCGCCCTGGCGCCGTCGCCCCTGGCCGCGAAGGCGCGGTTCTGCTCCGCGATGCGCTTGATCGCCTCGTCGATGTCGGCGTCGCCGACCTCGACCACCGGCTTCTCGACGCTGAAGCTCTTGAAGTCGGCGAGATCGATCGCCGGCACCACTTCGATCGCGACGGTGTAGTTGAGGTCGGACTTGCCGGCGAGGATTTCCTCGACCTCTTTCTGTTCGGTCGGCATCGTCACCCGCGGCTCGGTGGCCAGCCGGAAGCCGCGCTCGGTGAAGATCTCGTTGTTGGTGTCGCGGATCAGCGTGTCGATGGTTTCGGCCGCGACCGAGCGGCCGTACAGCCGCTTCAAATGGCCGACCGGCACCTTGCCCGGACGAAAGCCGTTCAGTTTCACCTTGTCCTTCATGTCGATCAGCCGCGCATCGACCTTGGCGTCGATGTCCGCGGCCGGGACGATGATCCGGAATTCCCGCTTCAACCCGTCGGCGACGGTTTCCTTGACCTGCATGGCGTCGATCTTCTTCCGCTTGGTCCGGCGCTCGAGCCGGGATGAACAATGGATCGGTGCGCGGCGTCGCGCCGGCACCGGTGGCTTGGCGGACGTCACCCTTGCGAATCGGTCCCCCGGAAATTCGTCAGGCAAACGCGACACGCGTTTGGTGCGGGCGGAGGGACTCGAACCCCCACGACTTTCGTCACTGGAACCTAAATCCAGCGCGTCTACCAGTTCCGCCACGCCCGCGAGAAGCATCATGTCCGGCCGCGATGCCGCGGGCGGCGGGCTTATAACATGGGCGCGACGCTGCGCATCAAAAAAAGCGGGCGTCTGTTGCGGCTTGCGCCGGCTGGACAAGGCCGCGGGAAAATGGTCCGCATCCTGAATGTCCAAGCCAGCTTTCGCGCCTGCCCGACCGATCACGCGCCGGCGGTTGCTGGCGATCGGGACGGCGGCGACGAACACCAGCCAGCACCTGATCTACAACTCGGGG
>CAXUBE010000145.1:0-6692 GCA_964249215.1 uncultured Rhodopseudomonas sp.
GCCGCGCCCGAGGAAGAGGGCAGCACCGCCATCGCACCGCCGGCGCCGAAGCCGGTGAAGCAGGCGCGCCGCCGCACCACCGCGCCGCCTCCGGACCCTGCGCCTGCGCCGCAGGCGCAAACCCAGTCGTCGTCCTCATTCCCGGCGCCGTTGCCCGGCAGCACCTTCCAGCGCTGATCGACAGCGCGCATCGCGCTCCGTCCGCAAGGCGACGCGACATTGACATCGCCGCCGTTCCGGGCGCACGGATCACCATGCCCTTCACCATCGCCATCATCGGCCGGCCCAATGTCGGCAAGTCCACGCTGTTCAATCGCCTGGTCGGGCAGAAGCTGGCGCTGGTCGACGACACCCCCGGCGTCACCCGCGACCGCCGCGAGGGCGAGGGCAAGCTCGGCGATCTCGCCTTCACGCTGATCGATACCGCGGGGCTGGATGACGGCGCCCGGGGTTCGCTCACCGCGCGGATGCAGGAGCAGACCGAGGTCGCGATCCGGCTCGCCGACGCGCTGATGTTCGTGATCGATGCCCGCGCCGGACTGACGCCGAACGACCGCGCCTTCGCAGATGTCGCGCGCCGCGCCGACAAGCCCGTCGTGCTGGTCGCCAACAAGAGCGAAGGCCGCCACGGCGAAACCGGCGCGATGGAATCCTACGCGCTCGGGCTCGGCGATCCGATCCAGATTTCCGCTGAGCATGGCGAGGGGCTGAGCGACCTCTACGACGCGCTGCGCGAGTTGATGCCGGACGTCGTCGAAGCGCGCGAGCAGTTCGACGACGACGACGTGATCGAGACCGAGGAGGACGTCGCGGCGCGGCCGATCCGCGTCGCCATCGTCGGCCGGCCAAATGCCGGCAAGTCGACGATGATCAATCATCTGTTCGGCGAAGAACGGCTGCTCACCTCGGCCGAGGCCGGCACGACGCGGGATTCGATCGCGGTCGAGGTCAACCACAAGGGACGCGAGTTCCGCATCTTCGACACCGCGGGACTGCGGCGGCGGTCGCGGATCGAGGAGAAGCTCGAAAAGCTGTCGGTCGCCGACGCGCTGCGCGCGGTGCGCTTCGCCGAGGTCGTGGTGCTGATGATGGACGCGCAGAACAAGTTCGAGGAGCAGGATCTGCGGATCGCCGACCTGATCGAGCGGGAAGGCCGCGCGCTGGTGATCGCGGTCAACAAATGGGACCTGATGGGGCGGCAGACCAGTCTCGTCGCCGCGCTGCGCGGCGACGTCGATCATCTGTTGCCGCAGGTCAAGGGCGTGCCGATCGTCGCGGTGTCCGGGTTGATGGGCGAGGGCATCGACCGGCTGATGAGCGCGATCGAGCAGGCCTACGCGGTCTGGAACAGGCGCGTGCCGACCGCGGCGCTCAATCGCTGGTTCGAGCAGGCGGTCGATCAGAACCCGCCGCCGGCGGTGTCCGGGCGGCGGCTGAAGCTGAACTACGTCACGCAGGCCAAGGCGCGGCCGCCGAGCTTCATCGTGTTCTGCTCGCGCGCCGACGCGGTGCCGGAATCCTATCTGCGCTACCTCGTCAACAGCCTGCGCGGCGTGTTCGAACTGCCCGGCACGCCGATCCGCGTCACGCTGCGCGAGAAGGCCAATCCGTTCGCGCACAAACGCAAGCGGCCGAATTAGTTCGGAGCGCAGTGATTGACACTGCAACCCAAGGGTGTATCCTTCCCGCGTAGCTGTCTTTTCAAAAGGAGGGCTTCATGGCGGAAACTACTCCGGGAAAACCGCGCAAGATCGTCCTGATTCATTCCGAGGATTCTGCCGACCAGGTTCGGGCGCAGCATCCCGACAAGCAATTATTCGACGTCGAATTGTTCGTAAGACCACCCGATAAATCCGAAGACAAGGAATTCGCCGTGGCCGCCCGGCTCTGCAATTGCCGGCAGGTCTGCCTGGCATTCGTCGATCCCGATTGACTGATCCGCAATCGCACATCTGCGACCGCGCTGCAGGAGTGGCTGCAATGACGCGCTATCGATCTTCGTATTACAATCTGCAGGTCCGCAAGAACGACGACGAGACGCTGTTCTTCAACGGCGTGACCGGCGCCTTGATGCGACTGCCGAAGCCGCTGATGGGCGATCTGTTGCCGTTCGTCGGCGCGGAACGGCCGAAGCGGGCCGGCAGCGGATTTTCGGAATGGCAGCCCGCCGCCTTCGACCGATCCGAACTGCCGGCCTCGCTGCGCGACGCGTTCGCCAGCCTCCTCGAGGCCGGCATTTTTGTCGAGGACGGATGCGACGAACGCGACGCGCTGCGGCGATCCTATGAAAGCAACCGCACCAGGGCGCCGTTTTTCGTTACCATCACTACGACGCTCGATTGCAACATGCGTTGCTACTACTGCTATCAGAAAGACGGCGAACTCGAATACATGTCGGCGCGGACCTGCGACGACCTGATCGATTGGGTCAAGCAGCAACTGGAACAGCGCGGGTTTCCACGGCTGTATGTCGACTGGTACGGCGGCGAGCCGATGCTCAACCAGCCGGTGATCGCGCAGTTCTCCGAAGCGATCATTCCGTTCTGCGATGCGCGCGACGTGACCTACAAGGCGTCGATGATCTGCAACGGCACCGCGTGGCCGGCCGACGCCGCCGGGTTCGTCGAACGACATCGAGTCCACAGCATCCAGTTCTCGGTCGACGGGCCGGAGCGGCATCACAACAAACGGCGCGGATTGATCGACGGCGATGGCGGCAAGGGCCGCGCTGCATCGTTCGACGAAGTGCTGGCGACGATCGGTTCGTTGATCGGCCGCACCAAGATCTACATGCGCATCAACGTCGATCCCTACATCGGGCGCGACTGCCTCGACATGATCGACGTCTGCGCCGAGCGCGGCTGGCTGGGACGCGACGTGCGCTTCTACCCTTATCTGGCCATCATCAATTCGATGACCGAGCATTGCGGGTTCATCGGAAAATCCAAGACCTTCCAGGATTTCGGCGTTGAATTCGACGCGATCCAGCAACAATTCTTTGCCCTGCTCGGACATTACCGCGACCAGCGCTCGCTCGAGGTCGTGCAGTATTTCCCGAACCGCGTGCAGATCAATTGCGCGGCCGTCAGTCACAACGCCGTCGTGTTCGGGCCGAACGGGTTGATGTACAAATGCGGCCTCGACGTCGGAGACCATCACCGCGCCCATGGCGGCATCGGTAAGCGCGCCGAAGCGGTGCTCGACGGGGCGGAAAGACTGCCGGACGACAGGTGGGATCGCTACGATCCCTTCACCCACGCCCGCTGCAAGGAATGCCAGTTCCTGCCGGTCTGCATGGGCGGCTGCCCGAAGGCCCAGATCGACGGCGACGACGCGCAGATCAAGATGCAATCGGCGTTCTGGGAAAACAATTTCGACCGCATCATCCGCGAATATGA
The DNA here is from genome assembly GCA_964249215.1 of uncultured Rhodopseudomonas sp. Classification (GTDB taxonomy): domain Bacteria; phylum Pseudomonadota; class Alphaproteobacteria; order Rhizobiales; family Xanthobacteraceae; genus CAXUBE01. Next base: position 3,399 of record CAXUBE010000145.1, read on the forward strand.
CGCGGCCGCCGCCGGCGCTTCGTGACGTCGAACAACGGACGCGCCTTTAGAGTCTGATTCAGTCAGGTTGGATCAGAGCGCTGGCGTTCATCGTTCCCTCTCCTCGTGAGGTAGGTGGTGGACCGCACGACGTGCGGGCAGGGTGAGGGGGCATGTTGAAACGAGACGGTGCACCCCTCACCCGCCTTTGCTTCGCTCAGGCACCCTCTCCCGCAAGCGGAGAGGGACGCGGGACATGTTTGTATCGGTTCAACTGCCGCATCATCGTCGCGCTATTTTTTGACCAGCGGGCACTCGCTCTGCTCGAGCGGCTTGGCGGCTTCCTCGGCCGGGATGGTCGCGATCAGCTTGTAGTAATCCCAGGGATATTTCGACTCTTCCGGCTTCTTGACCTCGAACAGATAGGCCGGATGCATCTTGCGGCCGTCGGCGCGCAGCACGCCTTTGCCGAACAGCGGATCGTCGGTCGGCAATTCCTTCATCTTGGCCACCACCTTGGCGCCGTCATGCGGATTTCCGCCAAGCGCTTCCAGCGCCTTCAGATAGTGCAGCACCGCCGCGTAGTTGCCGGCCTGCGTCATCGACGGCATCGCGCCCTTGCTGGCCAGCGCCGCGAAGCGCTTAGACCAGGCGCGGGTCGAGTCGTTCATGTCCCAATAGAATGATTCCGTGAACGACAGGCCCTGCGCGGTCTTCAGCCCGAGCGAATGGACGTCGTTGATGAACAACAGCAGCGCTGCGAGCTTCTGCCCTCCGGCGACGACGCCGAATTCGGAGGCCTGCTTGATCGAGGTGGTGGTGTCGCCGCCGGCATTGGCGAGCCCGATCACCTTGGCCTTCGACGCCTGCGCCTGCAGCAGGAACGACGAGAAGTCAGAGCTGTTGATCGGATGCTTGACGCCGCCCAGCGACTTGCCGCCATTGGCGTTGATCACCACGGTGGTGTCGCGCTCCAGCGCCGCGCCGAAGGCGTAGTCCGCGGTGAGGAAAAACCAGGTGTCGCCGCCGGCTTTGGTCAGCGCCTTGCCGGTGCCGTTGGCGAGCATGTAGGTGTCGTAGGTGAACGACACCGTGTTGGCGTTGCACAGTTTGCCGGTGAGGTCGGCGGTCGCGGCGCCCGAATTGAGCAGGATCGCGTTCTTCTCCTTGACCAGATTGCTGACCGCAAGCCCGACGCCGGAGTTGGGCGTGTCGGAGATGGCGTCGACCTTCTCGACGTCGATCCACTGCCGGCCGATATTCACGCCGACGTCCGGCTTGTTGAGATGGTCGCCGCCGATCACCTCGATCTTCCAGCCTTTGTCGAGCAGACCGGAATCCTGCACCGCGAGCTTGACGGCGACGATGGCGTTGGGTCCGCCGATATCCGCGTAAAGGCTCGACATGTCGTTCAGCACGCCGATCTTGGCGGTCTTGTCCTGCGCCAGCGCCGGCGTTGCGAATGTCGCGGCCAGAGCGAGCGCGAGCGAGTAGCGCGGCAAGTAGGATGCGTTCATCGGTGTTTCCCCTGCGATAATCTTGGTTGCGATCGTGGCTGCCGTATCGTTGCGGCTTGCGGGCGCGCCGTTGCTCATTTCAGCGCGTCTGAAACCAGCCTGAATTTCTGCACGCGCTTGGCGGTATCGACTTCCGCGGTGTAGACGTTGCCCTTGGCGTCGATCGCCATCGCGTGAATCCAGTGAAACTGCCCGGCGTTGCGGCCGTTGCGCCCGAAGCGGCCGACCACGCTGCCGTCGGCGCGGTCGAGCACGCGGACCTCGTTGTTCTCGCCGTCGGCGGAGAGCAGCCAGCTCTGCTTCGGATCGGGCCAGATTGCGATATCCCACACCGCGCCATTGCCGAGCGTGCTCTTCTCGAAGAACCACTCCTTCACGAAAGTGCCGTCCTTCTTGAAGACCTGGATGCGGTTGTTGATGCGGTCGCAGACGTAAACCAGGCCGTCATTGCTGAGCTTCACGCAATGCACGGGGTTGGCGAATTGCCGCGGCGCCGGCGCCTTCGGATCATAGGCCGGCTGCGGATCGTCGTCGGGCTTGTTGCCGTAGGCGCCCCAGTGCCGCTTGTAGGCGCCGGTGGTGGCGTCGAACACGATGACGCGGCGGTTGCCGTAGCCGTCGGCGACGTAGATTTCGTCGGCCGCCTTGTCGATCGCGGTTTCCGCCGGCTTGCCGAGCTGGGTGGTGTCGTTGCTGCCTTTGGTCGGCCCGATCGAACCGATCTGCGTGACATACTTACCGTCGACGGTGAATTTCATGATGGTGTTGTCGGTGTCGGCATTGCCGCCGATCCAGACGAAGCCGCGCTCGTCGGTCTCGATGCCGTGCTCGCGGCCGACCCAGGTGTAGCCTTCGCCGGGTCCGCCCCACGAGCGCAGCAGGTTGCCGTCGACGTCGAACTCCAGCACCGGAGGCGCTGCGACGCAGCATTTCGACCGCGGCGGGGTCAGCGCCGCGCCCTTCTCGTCGTCGGTCAGCGAGCGCGGGCGGTGAATCACCCAGATGTGGCCCTGCGCATCGACGGTGACGCCGCCGACCTGGCCGAGGATCCAGTTGTTCGGCAGCGGCTTCGGCCACGCCGCATCGACTTCGAATTTTGGAATTTCGGCGGCGCGGGCGGAAAAGGTGGTCCCGGCTGTCGAAGCGATTGCGGACAGCGCGCCGATCATGACGGCGCGCGCGAGCCTCAACCTCATGACGACCTCCCGATTGTCCCCGCGGTTTGTCCCGCTTGTCGGGGAGTGAATGCCCGCCGGCGCGGAGAGTCAACTACAAGTCCTGGCGCCTGACTAAACTGCGCGTCGCCGGTAGCGGTGCAATCCGCCGGTCTCGCTCCACGACGCGCCGCACAGCGGCAGGATGGCGTCGGCGATGTCGTCCGGCGGCGTCAGCGCGGCGGGGTCTTCGCCCGGCATCACGGTGGCGCGCAGTTTGGTGCGTGACGGGCCGGGGTCGAACAGATTGATCCGCAGCGGCGTCGTGGCGTTTTCCGCGGCCCAGCTTTGCACCAGCGCCTGCAACGCGGCGTGCGAGGCGGCGTAGGGTCCGCGGTAGGCGACGCCGTGTCCGGCATACGAGGTCAGCACCACCGCACGGCCGGCCTCCGACAGCCGCAGCAGCGGCTCCATGCAGCGGATCAGTTGGAAGTTCGCGCTGAGGTTGATCGCGACCACGTCCTGCCACGGCTTCATCTCGATATGACCGAGCGGCGACGACGGCCCGGGCACGCCCGCCGCCGCGACCATGACGTCGAGCCTGCCGTGGCGTTCGTAGAGCGCCGCGCCGAGCCGGGCGACGC
>CAXUBE010000146.1:0-6297 GCA_964249215.1 uncultured Rhodopseudomonas sp.
CGCGCGCAAGTTCGCCGCGCATTTCGTCGCCGAGCGGAAGAACTGACCCGGATGGCGCCGGCCGGCCCCGACGAGCACCTCGCGCGGTTTCGCAGCCTGCCGCGGCCGCTGCGCGTGATCTATGCGCGGCCGCGGCTGTTCAGCTCGGTCGGCATCGGCCTGATCGCGTTCCTGCTGATGCCGCCGTCGCTGCGGTCGGTGACGCGGATGCTGATCGCATGGGACGTCGCGCTCGCGCTGTATCTGGTGCTGGCGTTCGTGATGATGCTGCGCTGCGGCGTCGACTACATCCGCCGCAACGCGGTGCTGCAGGACGACGGCCGGTTCCTGATCCTGCTGGTCACGGCGGTCGGCGCCTTCGCCAGCATCGCCGCGATCGTGTTCGAACTCGGCGCCTCGCATCGCGGGCCTGCCGAGCTTGCCACCGCGACGCTGACGATCGCGCTGTCCTGGGCGGCGGTGCACACCACTTTCGCGCTCCACTACGCGCACGAATATTATCGCGGCGACACCGTCGGCGGCCTGCAGTTTCCGAACGGCGACGATTCCGACGAGCCGGACTACTGGGACTTCGTTTATTTCTCCTTCGTGATCGGAATGACGGCGCAGGTGTCCGACGTCGGCATCACCGACAAGACCATCCGCCGCACCGCGACCGCACATGGGGTGGTCTCGTTCGTCTACAACACCGCTTTGGTGGCGCTGATGGTCAACATCGCGGCGAGCGCGATCTAAACCGCGGCCGTCGTTGACCTCGCCGCTGGTCCAGGCAAATTGAACCGCCAAGGGATGCCGCGTCGTGGAAGCCAGATTCCAAATCTTCCTGTTTCTGCTCGCGGCGCTGGCCGGCACCGCGCTGCTGGCGCGGCGGATCAATGTCGCGCCCGCGATCCTGCTGCTGTTGTCCGGAATCGTGCTCGCTTTCGTCCCCGGCATGCCGTCGCTCGAGCTGCCGCCGGAACTGATCCTGCTGCTGGTGCTGCCGCCGCTGATCTATTCGGCGAGCGTGGCGATGAGCTGGCGCGAATTCCGCGCCAATCTGCGGCCGATCATTTTGCTGTCGGTCGGCTGCGTGATCTTCACCGCCTGCGCGGTGGCGGCGGTGACGCATACCCTGATCGGCCTGCCATGGGGCATCGGCTTTCTGCTCGGCGCCATCGTCGCGCCGCCGGACGTGGTGGCGCCGCTGGCGATCGCGCGCAGGCTCGGGCTGCCGCGGCGCATCCTGGTGGTGCTGGAAGGCGAAGGCCTCGCCAACGACGCCACCGCGCTGATCCTGTACCGCTTCGCGGTGGTGGCGATCAGCACCGGCGCGTTTTCGCTGCCGAAGGCATCCGGCACGTTCGTCGCCATCGTGATCGGCGAACTGATATTCGGCGCGCTGATCGGCTGGCTCAGCCTGCGGGCGCGGCACCGTGCGCGCGACCCGCAGATCGAGATCACGCTGTCGGTGCTGACGCCCTACATCGCTTATTGGGTCCCCGAACATCTCGGCGGCTCCGGCGTGATCGCGACCGTCGCCTGCGGGCTCTACATCAGTTGGAACGGACCGCTGCTGATTTCATCGGCGACGCGCCTGCAGGGCATCTTCTTCTGGGACTTCGTGATCTATCTGATCGAAGGCATGCTGTTCCTGCTGACCGGCTTCCAGATGCGGGCGCTGTTCGAGAAATCGAAGGCGTTTCCGCTCACCGACATCGTGTCGGCAACGCTGCTGGTGGCGGCGATCGTGATCGTCGCGCGCTTCGCCTGGGTGTATCCGGCGACCTATCTGCCGCGGCTCTGGAACAGGCGGCTGCGCCAACGCGACCCGATGCCGTCCTGGCGCACCGTGTTCGTGGTCGCGTTCACCGGGGTGCGCGGCGCGGTGTCGCTCGCCGCCGCCTTGGCGCTGCCGCTGGCGCTGCCCGGCGGCGAGGGATTTCCGTACCGCGATCTGATCCTGTTCGTGTCGTTCGGCGTCATCCTGATCACGCTGGTCGGACTCGGACTGACGCTGCCGTGGGTCGTCAAGGCGCTCGGCGTCGGCGACGCCGCGCATGTCGAGCACCTCGCCGAGCGCGAAGCCGAGATCGCGGCGCGGCGGACGCTGGTGCACGCGTCGCGCAAACATCTCGACAGGATCATCGCCGAGCGCGCGCTTCCGGCGGGGCTGGCGCGGTTTCTCGAAACCAGGCACGAGACCCGCGTCCGCGCGCTGCCGGAGCCCGCTGCAAATCAGGGCGAGTTCACGCCCGCGACGCGCGGCGCCGTGATGGTGCGCGAAATCATCGGCATCGAGCGCAATTTGCTGCACAAGCTGCTGCGCGACGGCAAGATCACCGACGAGACGCGGCGGCGCATCGAACGCGACCTCGATCTCGAAGAGGCGGTGGTCGACAACCGCGAGCAGCGGGGCACGGGGGTGTAGGCGCCCGGCTACTCCGCGGCGGTAATGGCGGCCGGAACGCCGCTGCCGGCGCCGTAGCGCTGGTCGATATAGTCGATCACCATCGCCTTGAATTCGGTCGAGATGTTCGGCCCGCGCAGCGTGCGGAATTTCTTGCCGTCGACGAACACCGGCGCGGCCGGCGTTTCGCCGGTGCCGGGCAGCGAGATGCCGATGTCGGCATGCTTGGATTCGCCGGGGCCGTTGACGATGCAGCCCATGATCGCGACGTTGAGCGACTCGACGCCCGGATAGCGCGTCTTCCAGCCCGGCATTTCGTCGCGGATGAAATCCTGAATGCTGCGCGCCAGTTCCTGGAACGTGGTCGAGGTGGTGCGGCCGCAGCCCGGGCACGCCGCGACCAGCGGCACGAAGGTGCGAAAGCCCATGGTCTGCAGCAATTCCTGCGCGACCTGGACTTCCAGCGTGCGATCGCCGCCCGGCTCTGGCGTCAGCGAAATGCGGATGGTGTCGCCGATGCCGTCCTGCAGCAGGATGCCGAGCGCCGCGCTCGAGGCGACGATGCCCTTCGATCCCATGCCGGCCTCGGTGAGGCCGAGATGGATCGCGTAGTCCGAGCGCTCCGCCAGCGTCTGGTACACGGCGATCAGGTCCTGCACCGCGGACACCTTCGCCGACAGGATCATCTTGTTCTTCGGCAGGCCGATCTCCTCGGCGCGCGCCGCCGACAGCAGCGCCGACTGCACCATCGCCTCGCGGGTCACCGCGCGGACGTCCTTCGGCTCGGCCAGCAGCGCGTTCTCGTCCATCAGCTTGGTCAGCAGTTCCTGATCCAGCGAGCCCCAATTGGCGCCGATCCGGATCGCCTTGTCGTACTTCAGCGCGATCTCGACGATGTCGGTGAACTGGGTGTCGCGCTTGGCCTTGAAACCGACATTGCCGGGATTGATGCGGTATTTGTCGAGCGCCTCGGCGCAGGCCGGATAATCCGCGAGCAGCTTGTGGCCGATGTAATGGAAATCGCCGATCAGCGGCACGGTGATGCCGCGTTTGCGCAATCCGTCGCGGATATGCGGAACGGCGGCCGCGGCCTCGTCGCGGTCCACCGTGATGCGGACCATCTCCGAGCCGGCGCGGGCAAGTGCCGCGACCTGCGCGATGGTGCCGTCGATATCGGCGGTGTCGGTGTTGGTCATCGACTGCACCACGATCGGCGCGCCGCCGCCGACCGCGACGTTGCCGACCATCACCTGCGTGGTGCGATGCCGCGCCCGCGGGCCGGCGAGGTCGTTCTGCAGCGGGGTTTCGAGCTTGTTCATTCGGTCTCAATTATCAGGTTTTCGTACATGATGAAATAACCGGCCGCGGCGCCGAATAAAGGGTGAAGCGGAGAATTTGCCGAGCGGACGGCCCGGCGACACCGGGGTCAGAGTAAAACATCAATTCGGTCAATAAGATACGTGACATCATCGACGCCGAGGGCAGCCCCCGCCGTCAGGCGGCCTGGCAATAAGCGCAGGTGCCGGTGATCTCCACCACCGACAGCCTCGGCACAAAACCGTTCGATCGCGCCGCGTCGTTGAGGCCCTGGGCCACCGGCGTCGCCGGGATTTCGCCGACCGATCCGCAGCTCTCGCAGATCAGGAACGCCACCATCGAGGCCTGGTCGTGGTCATGCGCGCAGGCGAGAAACGCGTTGCGGCTTTCGATCCGGTGCACGAGTCCGTTCTGCATCAAAAAATCCAGCGCGCGATACACGGTGATCGGCGCCGGCCTCGGCATGCGGCGGCCCAGTTCCTCGATCACCTCGTAAGCGCCGAGCGGCCGGTGGCTCGACAGCAGCGCCTGCAGCACCTGGCGGCGGATCGGCGTGAAATTCTGCGCCCGCCCCGCGCAGATCTTCTCGGCGTGATCGATCGCGTCCGCGGTACAGCGATCGTGATCATGGTCGGGCGCCGGGAATGTCGGTTTCAGCGCTGTCATCGCGATCAGTTCAGCTTCTCGATCGCCATCGCGACGCCCTGGCCGACGCCGACGCACATCGTCGCCAGCGCCAGCCTGGCGTTGCGCTTTTCCATGCCGTGCACGGCGGTCATGGCGAGGCGCGCGCCGCTCATGCCGAGCGGGTGGCCGAGCGCGATCGCGCCGCCATGCGGATTGACGAATTCGGCATCGTCCCTGACGCCGAGCTGGCGCATGCAGGCGATGCCCTGCGAGGCGAACGCCTCGTTCAGTTCGATCAGGTCGAAATCGCCGATCTTCAGCCCGAGCCGCTCCATCAGCTTGCGCGTCGCCGGCACCGGACCGATGCCCATGATGCGCGGCGGCACCGCCGCCGACGCGAGGCCGAGGATGCGCGCACGCGGGGTCAGGCCGTGCTTTCGCACCGCGGCTTCGGAGGCCAGGATCATCGCAGCCGCGCCGTCATTGACGCCCGACGCATTGCCCGCGGTCACGGTGCCGGGATTGCGGACGATCGGCTTCAGCTTGCCGAGGCCTTCCAGCGTCGTCTCCGGGCGCGGGTGTTCGTCCTTGTCGACGATGATCGGCCCGCTTTTGCCGCCGGGCGCCGCCACCGGCGCGATTTCCTCGGCGAAGTAACCCGCCGCGATCGCGGCGCCGGCGCGCTGCTGCGAGCGGATCGCGAACGCGTCCTGGTCGGCACGCGAGATCTGGAATTCCTCGGCGACGTTCTCGCCGGTCTCCGGCATCGCATCGACGCCGTATTGCGCCTTCATCAGCGGATTGATGAAGCGCCAGCCGATGGTGGTGTCGTAGACCTCGGCCGAGCGCGAGAACGCTTCCGCCGCCTTGCCCGTCACGAACGGCGCGCGCGTCATCGATTCGACGCCGCCGGCGATCGCAAGATCGATTTCGCCGGCGCGGATCGCGCGGCCGGCCGCGCCGACCGCGTCGAGGCCCGAGGCGCACAGCCGGTTCAGCGTCAGGCCGGGAATCGACTCCGGCAATCCCGCCAGCAACAGCGCCATCCGCGCGACGTTGCGGTTGTCCTCGCCGGCCTGATTGGCGCAGCCGAAATACACCTCGTCCACCGCCGACCAGTCCATCGTCGGATGCCTGGTCATCAGCGCCCTGATCGGCACCGCGGCGAGATCGTCGGCGCGCACCCTGGCGAGCGCGCCGCCGAACCGGCCGATCGGCGTGCGGACCGCGTCGCAGACGAACACATCGCTCATGATCGGCTCCCGCTTCCCGTCCGGGCTTGAGCGCCGGACTTGTCGGATGGGGTTTTAGAAAGCGATCAGGGCGGGGTCAATCGCGGCCGGGCGGATCGAACGCGGCGCCGGGCCGGCAGCCAAATCCCTCAAGGCCCAGGAACCCGCATCGGCGCGAAAGCCGTGCACGGTCGGCATCCGGCGGTAGGATGGCGCGGCGAAATTTTGCTAGTTTGCTTGCCGCATGACGATCCAGTCCGCCATTCCGTCTCCACACCCCGTGCCCGCCGAGCCGGCGCGGGTGTCGCCGATGATGGAGCAGTACCTTGAAATCAAGGCCGCCAATCCCGGACTGCTGCTGTTCTACCGGATGGGCGATTTCTACGAACTGTTCTTCGAGGATGCCGAGACCGCGTCGCGCGCGCTCGGCATCACGCTGACCAGACGCGGCAAGCATCAGGGCATGGACATCCCGATGTGCGGCGTGCCGGTGGAACGCTCCGACGATTACCTGCACCGGCTGATCGCGCTCGGCCACCGCGTCGCGGTGTGCGAGCAGACCGAGGACCCGGCCGCAGCCCGCGCCCGCAAAAGCGTGGTGCGCCGCGACGTGGTGCGGCTGATCACGCCGGGCACGCTGACCGAGGACACGCTGCTCGACGCGCGCGCCAATAATTATTTGCTGTCGATCGCGCGGGCGCGCGGCTCGTCCGGCGGCGACCGGATCGGGCT
>CAXUBE010000146.1:6307-6678 GCA_964249215.1 uncultured Rhodopseudomonas sp.
CGTGAAGGGCGAGGCGGGGCTGGCGCTCGCCTGGATCGACATCTCCACCGCGGAATTCGCCGTCACCGAGTGCGGCTTCGGCGAACTCGCCGCGACGCTGGCCAGGATCAATCCGAACGAAGTGATCGTCGCCGACGCGCTTTATGGCGACGCGGATTTCGTCGCGGTGCTGCGCGGCCTCGCCGCGGTGACGCCGATGACGCGCGACGTGTTCGATTCCGCCACCGCCGAGCGGCGGCTGTGCGATTACTTCGCGGTCGCGACCATGGACGGGCTGAGCGCGATGTCGCGGCTCGAAGCCACCGCGGCCGCGGCCTGCGTCACCTATATCGACCGCACCCAGCTCGGCAAGCACCCGCCGCTGTCGCCGC
>CAXUBE010000147.1:0-6675 GCA_964249215.1 uncultured Rhodopseudomonas sp.
TGGTGCCGCTGAAGGAACACGGCGTCTCGATGACGCGCTTCGAGTCGCGCCCGGCCCGATCGGGCCAGTGGGAGTATTACTTCTACATCGACCTGCAAGGCCACCCCGACCAGCCGCACGTGGCCGTCGGCCTTCAGCGGAAACACCGGCGCCTGCCAGCGCTGCGGCAACGCCAGCAGATCGCGCCACGCCGCCGGATCGGTGTCGCGCCCTGCCCGCGCCCAGGCCAGCATCAGGCGGTCGTGAAACCGCGGCGCGCCGAGCCGGTAAAGCCGCCGCCGCGCGGTTGCTTCATCCATGCCGCGCAGCCGCCACCAGCGATGCCCCATCGAATCCAGCCGGTTGGTCTCCACTTTGGTCAGCCGCAAGCGCTGCGAGAGCCGCCGCGCGTCCTCAGTCACTCCGACCGCAAGCGCCGCCAAACGGCGCACCGGATCCGGCGCGAGTTCGAGCAGGGCTTCCGCTGCGACCATCGCCGCGAACGGCCCGGTGAACGTCACGCCGCCGAGCAGCTTCGACAGCAGGCCGCCATCGGCCATCGCCATCACCGAGGTCAAAGCGCCGCGCGCCACCATCAATTTCATGATCTCGGCGCGAATCCGTTCGGCCGACAGCACCGCAAGCCCGTCACGGCCGCGGATGCAGGCCAGCAGCCCGCCGCGATCCGGCTCGCCGGTGCCGTAGGCGGCGTGAAACCGGAAGAACCGCAGGATGCGCAGATAGTCCTCGGCGATGCGGCGGTCCGGATCGCCGATGAACCGCACCCGCCGCGCGTCCAGGTCGGCCACGGCGCCGACATGATCGTGCACGCGCCCCTCGGCGTCGAGCGAGAGACCGTTGATGGTGAAGTCGCGGCGCTGCGCGTCGCGAACCCAGTCGCGGCCGAACCCGACCTTGGCCTTGCGGCCGAAGGTCTCGATATCCTCGCGCAGCGTGGTGACCTCGAACGGCCGGCCCTCGACCACCAGCGTCACGGTGCCGTGCTCGATCCCGGTCGGCACGCTCTTGATGCCGGCGGCCTTGGCGCGGCGGATCACCTCGTCCGGCACCGCGGTGGTGGCGATGTCGATCTCGTCGACCGGCAGCGCCAGCAACAGGTTGCGCACCGCGCCGCCGACGATGCGGGCTTCCTCGCCGTCGGCATTGAGCAGCGCCAGCACCCGCGCCGCGCCTCCCGCCGTCAGCCACGGCGCATCGCGCAGCGTCGGCGGCGCGCTCATTTCGCGGCCCCGGGCACGAACCGGCCGTCCTCGATATGCGCCGGCACATAGGTCGACGACGGCGACGCGCCGGAGAAATGCGCGAGCAGAAGCAGACTGACGATGGTCAGCAGCAGCGAGCCGAGCGCCAGCCAGCCGACGACGTGCAGCGGCCACGAGGCCTGGTGCAGCACATTGGAGCGGCTTGCGACCAGAAACGCCGCATACACCGCGAACGGAATCAGAAAGATGCCGACTTCCGTCAGGATCGGACGGATCATGGCAGGCAGATCCGCTCGTACAGCACCCGCAAAATTCCGGCGGTCGCGCCCCAGATATATCGCTCGGCAAACGGCATCGCGTAGTAGGAACGCATCGCGCCGCGAAACTCCTTGCTGTGGAGCTGGTGGTTGCCGGGATCCATCAGGAACGACAGCGGCACCTCGAAGGCGTCGTCGACTTCCGATTTATTGATGGTCAGTTGGAAGCCGGGCCTGACCCGCGCCACCATCGGCAGGATCCTGAAACCAAATCCCGTGCCGTAGAGATCGAGATAGCCGATCGGATCGACGAACGCCCGGCCGAGCCCGATCTCTTCCTCCGCCTCGCGCAAGGCGGCCTCGAGCGGCGAGGCGTCGGTGGGATCGATCTTGCCGCCGGGAAATGCGATCTGCCCGGCGTGGTCGTTGAGATGCGCCGCGCGCAGCGTCAGAAGCACGGTCGGCTCGGCGTGTTCGACGACCGGGATCAGCACCGCGGCGGGGCGGATCGGCCGCTCCTGCGCGACCATCCGCAGCATGCGGTCGGTGCCATGATCGCCGGTGGCGGGAATGATGCTGGCGTCGTTGAGGCCGGGCGGTATCTCGAAGCGCAACCGCGCGCGCGCGCGCTCGAAGAACTCTGCCGAACCGATGCGGCTGCCTGAGGCACTCGGCTCCAGCGGCTCGATGTCCGAAGCTTCTGCCTCCCGCATCGGCTCGCTCAAGTCGCGTCCCTCATCTGCTCTGCGTCTGCCATCGCAAAGAATTCGCCGCCCGAAGCGATCCCGAACGTTGCCGAGCCATCGACCACCCGCTCCTCGCCGATGTCAACAAGATCGTAATACAGCGCGCGCGTGACCTTGGCCCAAAGATCGGCGCGAACGTGCAGATAGGGCACGAGGCCGCCATCGGCGCCCGGCTCGAAGCGCAGGCGGTGCGCCGAATCGCTCGTCACCCAATCGCCGACATTGGTGCGAAACCGCAGCAGCGGGCCGCGATCGTCACGCTCCTTTGCCATCTCGACGGCAAGAAACGGCGCGTCGTCGACGCGGATGCCGACCTTTTCCACAGGCGTGACAAGATAGTGCCTGCCGTCTTCGCGCTTGAGGATGGTGGAGAACAATCGCACCAAAGCCGGGCGGCCGATCGGCGTGCCGAGATAGAACCAGGTGCCGTCGCTCGCGATCCGCATATCGAGATCGCCGCAGAACGGCGGATTCCACAAATGCACCGGCGGCAGGCCTTTTCCCGCAACTTGTGTCGCGGCGGCATCGCGCGCCGCGGTGGTCAGGCCGTCCAGCGTACGGCTCGCGGTCTGCCCTTGCTTCGCCATGGTTTACCTTGAGGCTGATCGTCGATGCGAGTTTGGCACGAATGGTGCAACGATTTGGAGAGGTGAGAAATCGATTGCTGCCACTCTCCACATCGTGATGCAGTCCACGAGGCCCGATCCGTAATGTGGGGATGGTTTCGATCAACGAAACCAGGGCTTTCGCAAAAACATCGCGTGGCGGATCAGGTTTTGCGAGGATGATAAAGGCCGCAGCCGCGGCGAGACCGAGGAGAAACCGATGGCCGGCGCAGACACTGTCGAGAAGCTCGAAGACGTCATCGTGCGTTCGGCCGAACAGGTCGCCGGCGACATCCGCGTGGCAAAGGATGCGATTTCCAACGTGATCTTCGGCCAGGAGCGCGTCGTCGAGAATACCCTGGTCACGATCCTGTCCGGCGGTCACGCGCTGCTGATCGGCGTGCCGGGCCTCGCCAAAACCAAGCTGGTCGAAACGCTCGGCGTCACCCTCGGGCTCGACGCCAAGCGCGTGCAGTTCACGCCCGATTTGATGCCGTCGGACATTCTCGGCGCCGAAGTGCTCGACGAAAGCAGCGGCGGCAAACGTTCGTTCCGCTTCATCGCGGGCCCGGTATTCGCGCAATTGCTGATGGCCGACGAGATCAACCGCGCCAGCCCGCGCACGCAATCGGCGCTGCTGCAGGCGATGCAGGAGCAGCACATCACGGTGGCCGGCGCGCGTCACGATCTGCCGAAGCCCTTCCACGTGCTCGCGACGCAGAACCCGCTGGAGCAGGAAGGCACTTATCCGCTGCCCGAAGCGCAGCTCGACCGCTTTCTGATGGAGATCGACGTCGACTATCCGGATCGGGACGCCGAGCGCCGCATCCTGTTCGACACCACCGGCGCCGAGCAGACGCTCGCAAAGGCCGCGATGAGTGCCGACGTGCTGACCAGCGCGCAGCGGCTGGTGCGGCGATTGCCGGTCGGCGATTCCGTGGTCGAAGCGATTCTTTCGCTGGTGCGCTCGGCGCGGCCCGGCGCCGAAGCCGGCGAAACCGGCCGCCTGATCGCATGGGGTCCGGGGCCGCGCGCCAGCCAGTCGCTGATGCTCGCGGTGCGCGCGCGCGCCTTGCTGGACGGGCGGCTCCCGCCGTCGATCGACGACGTGCGCGATCTCGCCGAGCCGGTGCTGAAGCATCGCATGGCGTTGACATTCGCCGCGCGCGCCGAGGGCCGCACCATCCCGGACGTAATCCGACAGCTGAAGAGCCGGATCGGCTGATGGCATCAGCGCCGGAGCTCGCACCTCAGGAGACGCTCGCGCTGCGGCGCGCCGACGGCGAAAGCCGTACGCTAGCAGCCTCGCTGCCGCGGCTGATGCTCGAGGCGCGCAAGATCTCCGCCAACGTCATCCACGGCATGCACGGCCGGCGGCGCGCCGGCCCGGGCGAGAGCTTCTGGCAGTACCGGCGGTTCGTGTCGGGCGAGCCGTCGCAGAATGTCGATTGGCGCCGCTCGGCGCGCGACGATCATCTCTATGTGCGCGAGCGCGAATGGGAGGCCGCGCATACCGTGTGGCTGTGGCCGGACCGCTCCGCGTCGATGGCGTTCGCGTCCAAAAGCGCGCGCGACAGCAAGCTCGAGCGTGCGCTGATCGTGACCTTCGCGCTGGCCGAATTGCTGATCGCAGGCGGCGAGCGCGTCGGCGTTCCCGGATTGATGAACCCGACTTCGAACAGCAACGTGATCGACAAGATGGCGCAGGCGATGCTGCACGACGCCGCGCCGCGCGCCAGCCTGCCACCGTCTTTCGTGCCGTCGTCGCTCGCCGAAATCGTCGTGCTGTCGGACTTCTGGTCGCCGATCGAGGACATCCGCGCGATGCTCGGCGGGCTGTCGGCCAGCGGCGCGCACGGCACGCTGGTGCAGGTGGTCGATCCCGCCGAGGAAAGCTTCCCCTATTCGGGGCGCGTCGAATTCGTCGAGCCCGAAAGCGGCGGCGTTGTCACCGCCGGCCGCGCCGAGACCTGGGCCCGCGATTACGTCGCGCGTCTCGCCGCGCATCGCGGCCGGATCCGCGACGAGACAGACAAGCTCGACTGGCTGTTCTCGACCCACACCACCAGCCGCTCGGCAGCCGAACTGCTGCTGTTCCTGCACGCCGGCATGATGGTGAACAAGGGTGCCGAACGTGCCGGCGTCAAGGTGGGGCGCAGCGCATGATCGCCGGCCTGCCGCTCTCTTTCGCCGAACCGCTGCTGCTGCTGGGACTGGTCAGCCTGCCGGTGCTGTGGTGGCTGCTGCGGGTGATGCCGCCGCGGCCGCGCCGGATCGAATTCCCGCCGACCCGGTTGCTGCTCGAGATCGCGCCCAGGGAAGAGACGCCCTCGCGCACGCCGTGGTGGCTGACCGCGTTGCGCCTGCTCGCGGCGGCGCTGATCATCTTTGCGCTGGCCGGTCCGATCTGGAATCCTAAAGCCGGCGTCGGCGGCGGCAACGCACCGCTGATGGTGCTGATTGACGACGGGTGGAGCGCCGCGGCGAGCTGGGAGGCGCGCATCAAAGCCGCCGATCAGTTGATCGCCGACGCGGACGCTTCGCGCCGCGCGGTCGCCCTGGTGCCGCTGTCGGAGCCTGCGCGCGACGTCACGCTGATACCGGGCGGCACCGCGCGGGTATCGCTGCGTCAGCTCACGCCCAAGCCCTATGCGGTCGAGCGGGTCGAGACGCTGCCGGCGATCGAGCGATTTCTGAAAGCCAGCGGCGATTGCGAAATCGTCTGGCTCACCGATGGCGTCGATACCGGACGCGGCGGCGAATTCACCGACGGCCTCGCCAAACTGCTGCAGCACCATGCGCTGACCATCGTCGAGGGCGGCGCTGCGCCCTCGACGATGGCGAAGATGACCGTGAAGGTGCTCCGCGCGGCCGCAGGCTCCGGCGAGGCCGGCGTGGTGCGCGCGCTCGACGTCAAGGGCTCGCCGATCGGCGAGGCGCCGTTCAGCTTTGCCGCGGAGGACCGCGACACCGACGCGTCGTTCGAACTGCCGGTGGAGTTGCGCAACGATATCGCGCGGCTGGAGATCGCCGGCGAACGCTCCGCCGGTGCCGTGCAACTGCTCGACAAGCGCTGGCGCCGTCGCGCCGTCGGCGTGGTGTCGGGATCGACCAGCGACACCGCGCAGCCGCTGCTCGCCTCGACCTTCTATCTGACCCGCGCGCTGGCGCCGTTCGCCGACGTGCGGCTCGGCGACCGCGGCGCGGCGCAGCAGGCGATCACGCAATTCCTCGACCAGAAGCTGCCGATGATCGTGCTCGCCGATGTCGGCGCGCTGTCGCAGGACATCCGCGAACGCATCAACGCCTGGATCGCGCAAGGCGGCGTGCTGGTGCGGTTCGCCGGCCCGCGGCTGGCGCAGGCCGACGACGACCTCGTGCCGGTGAAGCTGCGCCGCGGCGGACGCAGCCTCGGCGGCAGCCTCACTTGGGAGAAGCCGCAGCATCTCGCCGCATTCACCGCCGACGGACCGTTCGCTGGCCTCGCGGTGCCGAAGGACATCACCGTCAACCGCCAGGTGCTGGCCGAGCCCGACGCGGCGCTCGCGACCCGGAGCTGGGCGTCGCTGGTCGACGGCACGCCGCTCGTCACCGGCGAGCATCGCGGCAAGGGACTGCTCGCCTTGTTTCATGTCAGCGCCGATATGCGCTGGTCGGATCTGCCGATGTCTGGCACCTTCGTCGAGATGCTGCGCCGAATCGTGGATATCTCGGGCTATACCGCGACGCCGGGCGCGGGCGTGGCCGGCGACACCGGTGTCGAGACCGTGGCGCCGCTGCGCACGCTCGACGGCTTCGGCGCGTTCGGCCCGCCACCCTCCACCGCCAAGCCGATGCCGGCGGATTTCCGCGACCGCGCCACGCT
>CAXUBE010000148.1:0-6672 GCA_964249215.1 uncultured Rhodopseudomonas sp.
CGGCCAGCCAGCCTCGGGCGCGCGCGAGCGCCTGGGCGCGCGGCGCGCCGGCGATCTCGAGCCCGATCGCGACATTGTCGAGCGCGGTCTTCCACGGAAACAGCGCGTCGGCCTGAAACAGATAACCCGCGTCGTGATTGAGGCCTTGCAGCGGCCGGCCGAGAATCTGCACCGCGCCCGATGCCGGCGCGATCAACCCGGCAGCGACGTTGAGAAGAGTGGACTTTCCGCAGCCGGTCGGGCCGACGATGGCGACGAATTCGCCGTCCTGCACAGACAGCGCCGCTTTCTCCACCGCGGTGTAAAGCCGTCCGTCGGCGAGGCGAAACGCCACCGTCGCGTCGTCGAGCGCGACCGCCGTCGATGCCCCGTCTGCCTGCACCCGTCTCCCCCGAACGTGGTCTGCCGATGCCTTAGCGTTGCGGCGCCGACAATTCAACGGACCACGGCCATATGCAAGCGCGGCGCGCGCTTTGAGGATCGCGGCGGCCGTGATAGTCCGGCAAGCCATGAGCGATGCGCCGCCAATGATCGCCTATGCCGACATCGACAAGAGCTTCGACGGCGGTCGCGTCAAGGCGGTCGACCGCGTTACGCTCGATGTCGCGGCGGGCGAGTTCCTGGCGATCGTCGGCGGGTCGGGCTCCGGCAAGACCACGCTGCTGCGGCTGACGACGCGGCTGATCGACCTCGACCGCGGCCGCATCAGCGTGGCCGGCGACGATATAGCCGCGATCGATCCGATCGGACTGCGCCGCCGCATCGGCTATGTGTTCCAGAACGGCGGATTGTTTCCGCATCTTTCCGTCGCCGACAATATCGGCATCACGCCGAAGCTGCTCGGCTGGCCGGCGCGGGATATCGACTCCCGCGTGGACGAACTGCTCGCGTTGGTGCAGCTCGACCGCGCGCAATTCCGCGATCGTTTTCCGCATCAACTCTCCGGCGGCCAGCGCCAGCGCGTCGGGGTTGCCCGTGCGCTCGCGGCGAAGCCGCGCATTCTGCTGATGGACGAGCCTTTCGGCGCGCTCGATCCGCTCACGCGCGACGCGCTTGGCGATGATTTCCGCGCGCTGCACGACAGGCTCGCGCTCACCACCATCATGATCACCCACGACATGACCGAGGCGATCCTGCTCGCCGACCGGATCGCGGTGATGCGCGGCGGACGCATGTTGGCGCATGGCACCGCCGCGGAACTCGCTGACACCGACAACGCCTATGTCGGCGAATTGCTGCGCACGCCGCGGCGTCAGGCCCGCCGCCTCGCGTTGCTGTTGCCGAAGGACGGCGCGGCATGAGCGCGTTCAGCGACCCGCGCTGGGGAGAAGCGCTGGCGCATCTGCCGGATTATCTCGGCAACCATGTCCGCGTCAGCATCGCCGCGCTGGCGATCGGGCTCGCGATCAGCCTGCCGCTTGCGATCGTCGCGCGGCACCGGCCTTGGCTGCGCGGCGCACTGCTCGGGGCCGCCAGCATCGTGCAGACGATCCCGGGCCTCGCGCTGCTGGCGTTGTTCTATCCGCTGCTGCTGGCGCTCGCCGCCGCGTCGCTGGCCTGGTTCGGCAGGGGATTTTCCGCATTCGGATTCCTGCCTTCGGTGCTGGCGCTGGCGCTTTATTCGATGCTGCCGGTGCTGCGCAACACCATTACCGGTCTCAACGGCATCGACGGCGCGCTGACCGAAGCGGCCCAGGGCGTCGGCATGACGCCGCGGCAATCGCTGACCAAGGTCGAACTGCCGCTGGCGCTGCCGGTGATCATGGCCGGCATCCGCACCGCCGCGGTGTGGGTGATCGGCACCGCGACGCTATCGACGCCGATCGGCCAGACCAGCCTCGGCAACTACATCTTTGCAGGTTTGCAGACGCAGAACTGGGTGTTCGTCCTATTCGGTTGCGCGGCCGCCGCCGTGCTGGCGCTGGCGGTCGATCAATTGCTGGCGATGATCGAAACCGGCAGCCGGATGCGCAGCCGCTCCCGCGTGGTGACCGGCGGCGCCGGTATCGCGCTGCTGGTGGCCGCGACGCTGGCGCCCGCGCCGTCCTCGTCAAAGGCGGGCTATGTGGTCGGCGCCAAGACCTTCACCGAGCAATATGTGCTGTCGTCGCTGATCGCGCAGCGGCTGCGCGCTGCTGGACTCGCCGCCACCACGCGCGAAGGTCTCGGCTCAACCGTAATCTATGACGCGCTGACAAGCGGCGATGTCGACGTCTACGTCGATTATTCCGGCACGCTGTGGAGCAACCAGTTTCACCGCACCGACAATCCGCCGCGCGAGCGATTGCTCGCCGAATTGAAGGGCACCCTGGCTCGGTCGAACATCACGCTGCTCGGCGGACTCGGCTTCGCCAACGCCTATGCGCTGGTGATGCGGCGCCAGCGCGCGGAGGCGCTGGGCGTCCGCACGATCGCCGATCTTGCCGCGCCTGCCTCCACGATGTCGATCGGAGGCGATTACGAATTCTTTTCGCGACCGGAATGGGCCGCGCTGCAACAGGGCTACGGCCTGCCGTTTCGCGCTCAGCGGCAGATGCAGCCGGATTTCATGTATGCCGCCGTCGCCGCCGGCGAGGTCGACGTCATCGCCGGCTATACCAGCGACGGACTGATCGCGAAATACGATCTCGTTGTGCTCGACGATCCACGCCGCGCGATCCCGCCTTACGACGCGATCGTGCTGCTGTCGCCGAAACGCGGTAATGACGACGCTTTGCGCGCGGCGCTGCAGCCTCTGATCGGCGCGATCGATATCCAGACCATGCGGCAGGCCAATCTGCGCGCTTCGGGCGGCGACGGCGACAGCTCCCCTGACGCAGTGGCGCGCTGGCTATGGGACAAGGTTGGGAAGAAATAGCCCCACCGAGATTATTGCACTGCCCTCGTCTCAGTGAATGTTTCAATGTCGCGATTTTGAAAGTTGCGTACTTGAAAAATAACAACTTCTGATCGAAAATAGCCCGTCCGAAATTATGCGACAACGGGAGAGGACGATGTCCAAAGTGTTTGGAGTAGGAATTTATAGCGCATATCGCCAGAATGGCATTTTACACGTCACGGCAAGCGGTCTGAAGCCAACCGCGCAGACGAAAGTCACAATCGAAGAATTGCCCTTTCTGATTTATCCTCCGGAGCTCGGCCTCTTCTTCGAGACGGATGGGATTACCAGCCCGGTCGTGCTTCCATTCGACATCGAGAGAGCGGTAACGATCTATCCCGCATCAGCCAAAGCGGTGCACATCGTCGACAAGAACGGACTTCATGCCATTCACATCGTCGAGAAGCCGGCGACCGGTTCCGGCACAATAACAGATCCGGCCGCGACGCAATTCGTCGTCTATCATCAGATCGGCCTGAACCGATATCTGATCGCCAAATCTGACGCCATCGTCCCGGCGATCTATTACAAGGTATTCGGGCCCGATACTTACGCCGCCTGCCAAGCATACGTCGCGGCGCATACTGCCCCTGCAGAGCCTTCTATAAATATCACCCCCGGCACGCTCAAAGCGTGGATAGATCGGCAGCCTGGAGTAGAGGACGGTGCAAAATTGATCGTGACGGTCGACGCGATTGTCGAGGTCGACTGGACGGTGAAGCTCGTGTCCGCCGTCCCGCAAGGATTCAACCCGCTTGTCAAGCTGCTCAGATTCGAGGTTCATTTGCCGACGGGCCCGGTGCATAGCAACGCGCTCATGACCAAGACTTTTCGCTATGAGGAAGCACTCGCTCAACAGGCATATACGAATGTCACCGTCGAAAACGGACCAGGTTCGGTCTCGGCACCCGTCCAGGAGGTGTCCTGATCGTGCCCCATCAATCGTACGAGAGCTATAGCGACAGCGCGCCGGACAGGGCCGGACGGCGCAGCAGCGCGATCCAGATGGCGTTCAGCAGGCTCCAGGCCAGCACGAAGCCGAACCGCGAGCCGATATCGTTCTCGGTCCGCAACATCACGGCCAGCGCGCCGAGATGCGGCAACGCGACTGCCAGCGTTCGCCACGGGCTGAGGGGCGAAGCTGCCGCCGCCGTCAGGACTGGATGTGGTGCCGCCATGGCGGAACGCAACGCTGCCGACATTGCTGGCCTTTACTGGCGGACACCAGAAGGCAAACGACGCAGCCGGACATGCGTCGTGTCGTGAAAACGTAATGTAATCGTCATGAACGTGCAATGAATTGACACGCCGGGGTGGATGGCGGGACGGAAGAAGCGCGTGGGTTGATGCCCGGCCCCTCGCTCGCGCGCAGCGCCCAGCTTCTCCGCCGACGGGAGAGGTGAGAAGAAACCCTCAATTCCTGGTCTTGTCGACCAGCGCGCCCTTCCTGATCCAGGGCATCATGTCGCGCAGTTTCGCGCCGACGTCTTCGATCGGATGCGCGGCGAGCTTGGCTCGGGTGGCCTTGAACGAGGTCTGGTTGACCTTGTTTTCCAGCATCCAGTCGCGCGCGAACTTGCCGCTCTGAATATCGTTCAGCACCCGCTTCATCTCGGCTTTGGTCTCGGCGGTGACGATGCGCGGACCGGTGACGTATTCGCCGTATTCGGCGGTGTTGGAGATCGAGTAGTTCATGTTGGCGATGCCGCCCTCATAGATCAGGTCGACGATCAGCTTCACCTCGTGCAGGCATTCGAAATACGCCATCTCCGGCGCGTAGCCGGCTTCCACCAGGGTCTCGAAACCGCCCTTGATCAGTTCGACGAGGCCGCCGCACAAGACCACCTGCTCGCCGAACAGGTCGGTCTCGCATTCTTCCTTGAACGAGGTCTCGATGATGCCGGCGCGGCCGCCGCCGATCGCCGAGGCGTAGGACAGCCCGAGGTCGTGCGCGTTGCCGGAGGAATCCTTGTGGATCGCGATAAGGCAGGGCACGCCGCCGCCGCGCTGGTATTCAGAACGCACCGTATGGCCGGGGCCTTTCGGCGCGATCATCAGCACGTCGAGATCGGGACGGGGCTCGAGCAGATTGAAGTGAACGTTGAGGCCGTGCGCGAACAACAGCGCTGCGCCGTTCTTCATGTTGTCATGCAGGTGATCGCGGTAGATGTCGCCCTGCAATTCGTCGGGGGTCAGCATCATCATCACGTCGGCCCATTTCGCGGCCTCGGCGACCTCCATCACCTTGAAGCCCGCGGCTTCCGCCTTCTTTGCGGTCGCCGAGCTCTTGCGCAGCGCGATGGCGACATCCTTGACCCCTGAATCCTTCAGGTTCAGCGCATGCGCATGGCCCTGGCTGCCGTAGCCGATGATGACGACCTTCCTGCCCTTGATCAGGTTGATGTCGGCGTCGCGATCGTAATAAACCCGCATGATTGTTCCTCTGTTTGGCAGCGACTTCAAACTGCCGTTTGACTGGGCCATCGCCTCATAGCTGACGACCGCTGAAATGCCGCCGTTTCTTAGGTCGACGGATGCCGCGAGACAAGCCTGTGGGGTTCATTGTTTTGCAGGCGAGCTTCCCGCTGCTACATCCCCTCGGCGCCGCGCCCGATCGCGGCAACGCCGGTGCGCGAGATTTCGACGAGGCCGAGCGGGCGCATCAGCTCGATGAACTGGTTGATCTTGGCCGAATTGCCGGTGATCTCGAACACGAAGCTCTCGGTGGTAGCGTCGATGACGCGGGCGCGAAACGCTTCGGCAAGCCGCAGCGCCTCGACGCGATGCTCGCCGGTGCCGCGCAATTTCACCATCGCCAGTTCACGCTCGATCGAGCGGCCGCTCGCCGTCATGTCGACCACGCGATACACCGGGATCATGCGGTCGAGCTGATGCTTGATTTGCTGGATCACCATCGGCGTCCCGGTGGTGACGATGGTGATGCGCGAGACGTGTTTCTGGCTCTCGGTCTCCGAGACCGTGAGACTCTCGATGTTGTAGCCGCGGCCCGAAAACAGCCCGATCACGCGCGCCAGCACGCCGGGCTCGTTCTGCACCAGCACCGAGAGCGTGTGCGTTTCGTTCGGCGCCTGGCGCTCGTCCATGAAATAGGCGGAAGGGGCTTGGGTCATTTGGCTGGTCTCGAATGTGTGTGGGCGTTGCAGTCGCCGGCGGCGCGCTCCCTCGCCCCGTTCTTACGGGGAGAGGGTCGGGGTGAGGGGCTTTGTTGAACGAAACGCCCCCTCACCCGGACCGGGTCGGCTAAGCCGACGCAATCCGACCTCTCCCCGCACGCGGGGAGAGGTGAAGAGCGCTGCGACGCGTATTGACTCATCACACCAGCGCCTTGCCGCCGGCAAACGCCGCGGCAGTGATCTCGTCATTGGCTTCCGCCGGAAGCAGCATTTCGTTATGCGCCTTGCCCGACGGGATCATCGGGAAGCAGTTCTCCAGCGACGCCACGCGGCAGTCGAACAGCACCGGCTTCTTCACCTTGATCATGTCGGCGATCGCGCCGTCGAGATCACCGGGCTTGAACACCTGGAAGCCGACGCCGCCATAGGCCTCCGCCAGCTTGACGAAATCCGGCATCGCCTCCGAATAGGAATGCGACAGCCGGTTGCCATGCAGCAATTGCTGCCACTGCCGCACCATCCCCATATGGTTGTTGTTGAGAATGAAGATCTTGATCGGCAGTTCGTACTGAACCGCGGTCGACATCTCCTGCATCGTCATCTGAACCGAGGCGTCGCCGGCGATGTCGATCACCAGCGCATCGGGATGCGCGACCTGCA
>CAXUBE010000149.1:0-6661 GCA_964249215.1 uncultured Rhodopseudomonas sp.
CGTTCGCCGTCCGCGTCAGCAGCAGCCGCACCGTCGGGTCAGGATGCACCTCGTCGCGGGTGACGATGTCGAACGCCAGTGTCAGCAGCGCGTCGCCGGCGAGGATCGCGGTGGCGTCGTCGTAATGCTTGTGCAGCGTCGGGCGGCCGCGGCGCAGATCGCTGTTGTCCATCGCCGGCAGGTCGTCGTGGATCAGCGAGTAGCAGTGAATGCATTCCAGCGCGGCCCCGGCGAGCAGTGCCGCATCGCGCTCGACGCCGAACACCGCGGCGCTCTCCGTCACCAGAAACGGCCGCAGCCGCTTGCCGCCGCCGAGCGAGGAGTAGCGCATCGCGTCCATCAGCCGGCGCGGGCGCGTGATTTCATCCGGCAAGAGGTCGTCGGACAGGAGCCGTGCGAGCAGCGCTTCGGTGTCTTCCGCGGTGGCGTCGAGCCGGTTGGCAAAGTCGGTGTGGGACGTGCCGGTGGCCATTCAAAAGCGCTCCAGATAATGTCGGCGCGACCATTCCATCATGCCGCCGGCTTCGTCAATTCTGGAGCCGGATCAGGCCTCAAGCGGACGTCGCGGGAAGATTGCAATGCCGGGCCGCACGATGCGCCTCATCCGCGCCGTTCTGCTGGTGGGTCTGCTGCTGGTGGGGCTGCCCTATCTGCTGGCGCCGTTCTATGCGTTCGGCCGTCCCTATTCGGCGCTGATGGGCTGGCGGGCGCTGACCGGCGCGCCGGTGTCGCGGCAATGGATGGATGTCGCGGCGATCTCGCCGGCACTGCCGCGCGCGGTTGTCGGCTCCGAGGACGCGAAGTTCTGCAGCCATCACGGCATCGACTGGGATTCGCTGCGCGATGTGATCGACGACATGCAGGACGGCGAGGCCGTGCGCGGCGGCTCGACCATCACCCAGCAAGTGGCGAAAAACCTGTTCCTGTGGCCGGGCCGCAGCGTGGTGCGCAAGGCGCTGGAATTTCCGCTGGCGATGTGGATCGACCTCGTGCTGTCGAAGCAGCGCATCCTCGAACTTTACCTGAATATCGCCGAATGGGGGCCGTCCGGACAGATGGGCGCGGAGGCCGGCGCGCAAGTCGCGTTCGGGCATACCGCCGCGACGCTGACGCCGCGCGAGGCGGCGCTGATGGCGGCGATCCTGCCCAACCCCGTCGCCCGCAGCGCCCGCAACCCAGGGCCGGGGGTGCGGAGGCTGGCGGCCACCTATATGGCACGGGCGCAGTCCAACGAGCTGCAGCGCTGCTGGTGAGGGGCGGTTTCGGCGGCATTTCGGGCGATTTTATTGGCCGTTGACGCTGGCCTTGGCGGCACCGGTCCGTTATAAGCCCGACCTTACTCAGCCTGAAGCCCCGCGAACGCGCCGGGCCGTCCGTCACGGACGACATCCAGACACGCCCTGCAAGGACTTTTCATATGGCCGTTCCGAGACGAAAAACATCGCCCTCGCGGCGTGGCATGCGCCGTTCCGCCGACGCGCTAGTGAAGCCGACCTATGCCGAGGACAAGGATTCCGGCGAATTGCGCCGTCCGCACCATCTCGACCTCAAGACCGGAATGTACAAAGGCCGCCAGGTCCTGAAGGTCAAGAAAGACTCCTGATCGTCGCCTCGGCTTTGATCGGGGCGTGGCTCCGCCGGGTCATGACCCGCGCCAGAAAGAATCCGCCGGCGGCACCCGCTGCCCGAATTCGCTCCAACTGTTGATCTAGATCACTGTCGTCGGGCGGCGGAGGTTGCCCGGTAACGACCTGTTTTTCGAACGACAGAAGGATTGCGATGATCAGTTTTCCGCTGCTGCTGATTCCGCTGGCGATCTGCAACATCATCGTCTTCCTGATGCCCGGCGTGTCGTTCGGCGCGACGCTGGTGAGCGTGCCGCTGCCGTCTGGCGCCGCCTGGACGGTCTCGGCCAGTGACGTGCTGCTCTCGCTCGGCACGTTGCTGCTGCTGCTCGAAGTGGTGAAAGGCGCCCGCCCCGGCGTCAAATACCTCGTCGATCACCTGCTCTCGCTGCTGGTCTTTGCGGGCGCCGCCGCCGAATTCGCGCTGCTTCCGCAATTCGCCAATTCGACCTTCTTCCTGCTGTCGCTGCTGGCGCTGGTCGAATTCCTGGCCGGCATGGCCCTGCGCAGGCAGGCGCCGCGCGCGGTCCATGCGGAAAGCCCGGCCGTCAGCGCCCCCATGCGGCGCAGCGAGGAGCCGGTGATCGTACCGCCGACGCCGGCGCCTGCGATCCCTGCCGCGGCGTCGGTCGCCGAAGCAATCCTGCTGGATCATCCGGAGCCGAGGCTCGCCACGTCGGTGGCGCATGACTCCTCGCCGCAGATTGCGTCGCCCGATCTGCAGCCGGGCAACGAGGTTCATCCGCCGTCCGACCCGCCGGCGCGTTGAACATCGGTCTTCAGGAGTCGCGGTGCATCCGCTTTCCGGCCGGGCCCGGCTGCTGCTGGAGCGCCGTCGATCGATACGCGGCGCTCGCCACGTCGGGCTTGGCGCGCTGCAGAATCCGGGTCTGCGGATATTGCTGCTCGACCGCCATCAGTTGTGCGACGAAGCGCGCGTCCGGCCGACTCAATTGCTCGGAGTAGCGCGGCCGTTGCAGGTACGGCACCACGGTCACCGGCACCCGCACCGATGTCGCGCCGCCGCCACCGCTGCAGGCGGCCATCTCGTCGCTGCTATGACCGGTGTCGTAACGTGACATGATGGTCCAACGCTTTTCAGTCCGGGCCGTCCCGTATCGGGACGCGCATCGTGTTCCCTGGTTGACATCGCAAAACCCGTGCCCAATCGACGCGGATGCCCGCGGTTTCGTTCCAGGTCGAAATTGCGGCGTGGTTTACGAAAAGTTTAATGACTCTGTCGTCAATCCGGCAATTCCGGTTATCCTCCGCGGCAAGGAATCACCCAGCGCGGTTTCAAAACGAGGCACTTGTGACAGCAGCCGTTGTTGCGACCGGAATGTCGGATCGTGCGGTCCCTGCGGCGGCCGAGGATCAATCCCGACGTCCGCGACCGGCCGAGATCGTGAACGCGCTGGGGCAAGCCGCGTTCGTTTGGGACATCGCCACCGACCGACTGAGTTGGACCGACAACGCGCGCGAGGTGTTTCAGGACATCCCGGCCGCGACGCTCCTGAGCGTCGCGGCATTCGCCGCGTTGATCGAGCCGGCGAGCGGCATTCGCTCCGAGGCCGTGATGAACGTCGCGGCGTCCCCCGGCGGCGCCAGCGTGCCCTACCGGATCGAATACGGCGTGCGCGCCGCGACCTCGGCGCCGGTGTGCTGGATCGAGGAATGCGGCTGCTGGTTTCCCGGTGCTGACGGCAAACCGGTTCGCGTCGAGGGCATCGTGCGTGTCGACAATGAACGCCACGCCCGCGACGAGCAGTTGCTACGACAATCGCGCAACGATCCGCTGACCGGCGAACTCAACCGCGCGCATCTCCTGGCGTCGCTGGCCGAGGCGATCGAGGAAGCCGCGCGCTTTCGCTCGAGTTTTGCCTTCATGCTGATCGGCATCGATCATCTGGCGCGCGTCAACGATTCGTTCGGCTTCGACGTCGCCGACGAAGTGATCTGCGAGGTCGCCAGGCGGATTCGCGCGAGGCTGCGCGGCGGCGATCAGATCGGGCGGTTTTCCGGCAACAAGTTCGGCCTGGTGCTGAAGAACTGCACCACCGACGACATCAACACCGCCGCCGAGCGCTTCCTGTCCGGAGTCCGCAACGACGTGCTCCCGCCCCGATCGGGTCCGGTTGCGGTCACCGCCTCGATCGGCGCGGTCGGCGCGCCGCGCTACGCGCGGACCGCGGACGAGGCGGTCAACCGCGCGCAGGAAGCGCTCGATACCGCGAAGGGCCGCGGCGGCGCGTTCGCGGCGTGGCGTCCGAATGTGGCCCGCGAGGCGCAGCGCCGCGTCAACATCCGTGTGACCGACGACATCGTCACCGCGTTGAACGAACGCCGCATCGTGATGGCCTACGAACCCGTGGTCGACGCCGCCACCCGCGAGCCTGCGTTTTATGAGGCGCTGGTGCGGATGCAGCAGCCGGGCGGCGACTTGCTGATGGCGCCGGACATCGTCCCGGCCGCGGAAAAGCTCGGGCTGATCCGCCTCGTCGATCACCGCGTGCTCGAACTGGTCGTCGCCGAACTCGGCGCCTCGTCGGGGGTCGAGCTCAGCCTGAACATTTCGCCCGACACCACCATGGATCCGGATTGGTGGGCGAGCATCGAATCGATGATGGAGGCGCATCCCGGCGTCGCCGAACGGCTGATCGTCGAGATCACCGAAACCGTCGCGATCCGCGACCTCGACGGCGTGCGGGGCTTCGTCAACCGGCTGAAGGATCTCGGCGCGCGGATCGCGATCGACGATTTCGGCGCCGGCTACACGTCGTTTCGCAACCTGCGCAATCTCGGCGTCGATATCGTCAAGATCGACGGCGCCTTCGTGCAGAACGTCGCGCGTTCGACGGACGACCGCGCCTTCGTGCAGACGCTGATCGATCTGGCGCGCCGGCTTGGCATCAAGACCGTGGCGGAATGGGTGCAGGACGACGAGGCCGCGGCGATGCTGCGCGATTGGGGCTGCGACTATATCCAGGGCCTGCTGATCGGATTGGCCTCGCAGGACAGGCCGTGGTTCCGGACCACGACCGCGGCGGAGATGCCGGCTGCGCGGCCCCTCCCGCTGCCCGCCAGCGGCGAGCGGTAGCAATCCGCTACTCGGGCTTCGGCTCGTGTTTGGGCTCGGACATCCGCTCCAGCCGTTCCTGCATGTCCTTCATCTGCCGTCGCAAATCCTCGATGTTGCCGGTATCGCCGGCGGCTTCCGGCAGCACTTCCTCGGGCTCCGGCGCGGGCGTGCCCTTGCGCGGCGGCGCGAACGGCTTGAACATCGAGAAGGTCTGCTGGAACATTTCCATGTTGCGGCGGACGTGTTCCTCAAGCGGCGCGAACGGCGTCATGCTGAAGGTATTGGTCATCTGCTTGCGGAATTTTTCCTGCTCGCGGGTAAGCGAGTCGATCGACTGTTCGAGATATTTCGGCACCACCATCTGCATGCTGTCGCCGTAGAAGCGGATCAACTGCCGAAGAAACGTGGTCGGCAGCAGGTTCTGCCCCGCTTTGTTCTCCTGCTCGAAAATGATCTGCGCCAGCACCGAGCGGGTGATGTCGTCACCAGACTTGGCGTCATAGACCTGGAAATCTTCGCCATCCTTCACCATCGACGCGAGGTCCTCGAGCGTCACATAGGTGCTGGTGCCGGTGTTGTAGAGCCGCCGGTTGGCGTATTTCTTGATGGTCGTCGGTTGATCAGATTTCGCCATGGGCACCTACACCAATAAAGGAACCGGCCGGACCGCGGCGGTTAGCTGAAAACGCAACGCAATATAAAGTAAGCACTTCCGGCGCATTTCGGCTACCGTTTTGTGCGAAAAGGTTAATCGGGCAGCAAAATCTGCCCCGATCGATGCCGCGACGGTGATTTTTTCGGCGATTTGCGGCCGGCCAAGCCGTCGATCGATTGACACGCCGCCGCGGCCTCAACAGGATAGAACCAACGCGGCACGCCGCCGGCGTCACCGTCAAAACAACCTCAAGCCATCAGGAGATGCCCATGTCCGACGATGTCGTCATCGTCAGCGCCGCCCGCACCGCTGTCGGAAGCTTCAACGGTGCCTTTGCGACCACCCCGGCCCAT
This sequence comes from uncultured Rhodopseudomonas sp., assembly GCA_964249215.1. Classification (GTDB taxonomy): domain Bacteria; phylum Pseudomonadota; class Alphaproteobacteria; order Rhizobiales; family Xanthobacteraceae; genus CAXUBE01. Next base: position 5,713 of record CAXUBE010000149.1, read on the forward strand.
GAGCTCGGCGCGGTGGCGATCAAGGCCGCGCTCGCGCGCGCCGGCGTCGAGCCCGCCCGTGTGTCGGAAGTGATCATGGGCCAGATCCTGACCGCAGCGCAGGGCCAGAATCCGGCGCGCCAGGCCGCGATCGCCGCAGGCATCCCGGTCGAAAGCCCGGCCTGGGGCGTCAATCAGCTCTGCGGTTCGGGGCTGCGCACCGTGGCGCTCGGCTACCAGGCGCTGCTCAACGGAGATTCCGATATCGTGGTGGCCGGCGGCCAGGAATCGATGTCGATGGCGCCGCATGCGCAATATCTGCGCGGTGGCGTGAAGATGGGCCCGGTCGAGTTCATCGATACCATGATCAAGGACGGCCTGTGGGATGCCTTCAACGGCTACCACATGGGCAACACGGCCGAGAACGTCGCCCGGCAGTACCAGATCACCCGCACGCAGCAGGACGAGTTCGCGGTCGGCTCGCAGAACAAGGCCGAGGCAGCGCAGAAGGCGGGCAAGTTCAAGGACGAGATCGTGCCGGTCACCATCAAGACCCGCAAGGGCGATATCGTCGTCGATACCGACGAGTACCCGCGCCACGGCGCCAGCGTCGAGGCGATGGGCAAGCTGAAGCCCGCCTTCGAGAAGGACGGCACCGTGACCGCCGGCAGTGCGTCGGGCATCAATGACGGCGCCGCCGCCGTGGTGCTGATGACCGCCCGGCAGGCCGCCAAGGAGGGCAAGACCGTGCTGGCGCGGATCGTGTCCTGGGGGCAGGCCGGCGTCGATCCCAAGATCATGGGCACCGGCCCGATCCCGGCCTCGCGCGCCGCGCTGAAGAAGGCCGGCTGGACCATCGGCGATCTCGATCTGATCGAGGCCAACGAAGCGTTCGCGGCGCAAGCCTGCGCGGTGAACAAGGACCTCGGCTGGGATACCGCGAAGGTCAACGTCAATGGCGGCGCGATCG
>CAXUBE010000150.1:0-6617 GCA_964249215.1 uncultured Rhodopseudomonas sp.
ACACGAAGCCGAAGATCGCGGTCTGGATCGCCTCGGTCTTCAGATACGCGGTCGTCACCACGAACGAGCGGTCGTTCATCGCCGCCAGCATCAAGCCGGTGGCGAGAATCTGGCTCAGCGCGCCGAGCAGCAGCCAGGGCCAGAACGCCGCGGTGGGCCAGACCACGGTATCGCCGGTCGCGGCGATGACGATCGCGAAAAACAGGATCGAGAACGGAAACCCGAACAGGAAGCGGATATTGGTCGCGCCCCAGGTGCCGAGCGGACCCGTCAGTTGCCGCTGCATCGCGTTGCGCGCGACCTGGCCGAGTGCCGCGACAATCGTGAACGGAATCCAGAGCGAGGCGGGGCTGACCATGACGACTCGGGCGCGCGCGCGGCGGGGAGGGGCGTGTCACCGTGGCCGCCGCGCGGCGTGCGGTCAACCGCAACGCATGACGGGATTGCGGGCAAGGCGCTGCGCATATTGTGCTCATGACGCGATCCGGATTTGCCGCTACAGTCCGGTCGGCCGCAACCGGACGCGCTTCGCATGCCGCGCATCATCGCTACACTGGTCCTGCTCGGCGCGCTGATCACGCGGGCCGCGGCGCAGGATGCTTCGCGCGGCAGCGAATGCCTGGCGATGGCAGGCTCGCCGCGCGCCACGCCGGTCAGCCTGCGCCGAACGGCGGCCGCGTCGGACGACGTGTCGATCAGCTATATCGGCCATTCCACCTACACGATCGAGACGCCGGGCGGCGTTTTGATCGCGACCGATTACAACGGCGTCTACAAGCCCAAGCGGCTGCCCGACGTCGTCACCATGAACCGCGCGCACAGCACGCACTACACGCTGTTCCCGGATCCGCGCATCGCCCATGTGCTGCACGGCTGGGGCGACGACGGCCAGGCCGCGAAGATTTACGAGCGCGTCGGCGACGTGCTGATCCGCAACGTCACCACCGACATCCGCCGCTACATGTTCGACGACGGCAACGGCGAGATGATCAGGGACGGCAACTCGATCTTCATCTTCGAGGTCGCGGGGCTGTGCATCGGCCATCTCGGGCATCTGCACCACCAGCTCGACGACAGCCATTTCGCGGCGATCGGCCGGCTCGACATCGTGATGGTGCCGATCGACGGCAGCTACACGATGTCGCTCGACGGCGTCTCCGACATTACGCGGCGACTGCGCGCCTCGGTGGTGCTGCCGATGCATCGCTTCATGACGCCGCTTGATCAGTTCATGGACAAAATCGGCAAGCAGTTCGCGATCGACGTCCGCGACGAGCGCACGCTGAAAATGTCGCGCGCCGCGCTGCCACCGAGCCCGACGGTGATCATCCTGAAGGGCGTTTAGCGCCGCAGCGGCGGGTCAGGCGGTCTCCGCGACCACCATGTAGTTGACGTCGATGTCCGACGACAGGCTCCAGCGGTCGGCGAGCGGGTTGTAGACCACGCCGGCCTGTTCGGTGATCGCGAGCTTGTTGTCGCCGAGGTGCTTCTCGAGTTCGGCCGGGGTGACGAACTTGTCCCACTGATGGGTGCCGCGCGGCAGCCAGCGCAGCACGTATTCCGCGCCCACGATGGCGAGCGCGAAGCTCTTCCAGTTGCGGTTGATGGTCGACACCACCATCATGCCGCCGGGCTTCAGCATCGCGGCGCATCGCCCCAGGAACGCGCCGACATCGACGACGTGCTCGACCACTTCCATCGCCAGCACGATGTCGAAGCGCTCGCGCGGGTCCATCTCCTCGACCGTGGTGGCGCGGTAATCGATCGGCAATTGCGCCTTGTCGGCGTGGAGCCGCGCCGCGGCGACGTTGGTCGCGGAGGGATCGACGCCGATCACCTGCGCGCCGAGCCGCGTGAACGGCTCGCACAACAAGCCTGCGCCGCAGCCGATATCGAGCATGCGCAGGCCCGCGAGGCAGTTCAGGCTCTTGGCGTTGCGTTCGAACTTGCGGCAGGCGGCGTCGCGGATATAGGTCAGCCGCAGCGGATTGATCCGATGCAGCGGCGCCATCTTGCCTTTCGGGTCCCACCATTCCTCCGACAGGCGCGAGAACTTCGCGATCTCGGCGGGGTCGACGCTCGATCCGGCGGCGCTGGTTGCGTTGGGTTGCGGGGCCACGGCCGTTCCTACCGCGCGGTGATGAAATTGCGGAACGACAGCGGCGAGGCGATCGTCTCGATCTTTTCCTTGCCTTCGCCGACGCCCATGATCGTGACGTCGCCGTAGTCGAGGATGCGGCCGAGAATGCTTTGCCTGACGTCGACTCTCTCGACCTTGTCGAGGCTCATCTCGAAGGTGCGACGCTTGATGAAGCCTTCCTTGTGCACCACCCGCAGCGTGGTGACGTCGGTCTCCCTGGTCCAGCGGTGGAACCAGGCCCGCAGGCCGAAATACAGCGCCGCGCATCCGGTCACCGCCGCGAGCGCCAGAAACAGCGTGCTCGCATTGTCATTGCGCACCAGCCAGACCATCACCAGGAAGCCGGCGGCGACGATCCAGCAGATGATGGACGGCAGATAGAAGATCCAGTGCGCATTGGTCGAATACAGAACCTTTTCGCCCGGTTGCAGGATGTCGTCGATATACCGCCCCATGCCGCGCCTCGAATGCCCTTCGCGTCGCCGAGTGCTTGCCCGGAACCGCGCCGTTATGTATACGCGCCCGTCGGCGCCCGCCTCGCGGATTCCGCGATATCATTACTCGCTGTCGTCAGGGATTGCACTATTCGTCATGGGCCGGCTGGTCATGAAATTCGGCGGCACGTCGGTCGCCAATATCGAGCGGATTCGCAACGTCGCGCGGCATGTGAAGCGCGAGGTCGATGCCGGTCACCATGTCGCCGTCGTGGTGTCGGCGATGTCCGGCAAGACCAACGAGCTGGTCGCGTGGTGCCGCGACGCATCGCCGATGCATGACGCGCGCGAATACGACGCCGTGGTCGCGTCGGGCGAGCAGGTCACATCGGGATTGCTCGCGATCGCGCTGCAGGCGATCGGCATCGGCGCGCGCTCATGGCAGGGCTGGCAGATCCCGATCCGCACCAGCGACGCGCACGCGTCGGCGCGGATTCTGGACATCGACGGCAGCGAGATCGTCCGGCGCTTCAGCGAGCACCACGAGGTGGCGGTGATCGCCGGCTTCCAGGGCATCAACGCGCAGACCGGGCGGATCGCCACGCTCGGCCGCGGCGGCTCGGATACCTCGGCGGTGGCGATCGCGGCCGCGCTGCACGCCGACCGCTGCGATATCTACACCGACGTCGACGGCGTCTACACCACCGATCCGCGGGTGGTGCCGAAAGCCCGTCGGCTGGACCGGATCGCGTTCGAGGAGATGCTGGAGATGGCGTCGCAGGGTGCCAAGGTGCTGCAGGTGCGCTCGGTCGAGCTCGGCATGGTGCACAACATGCCGGTATTCGTCCGTTCCAGTTTCGACAAGCCCGAAGACATCGACCCGCACGGCACGCCGCCCGGCACGCTGATCTGCAGCGAGGAGGAGATCATGGAAAGCCACGTCGTTACCGGAATCGCGTTTTCAAAGGACGAAGCCCAGATTTCGGTGCGCCGGATCGAAGACAAGCCGGGGGTTGCGGCCTCGATCTTCGGGCCGCTCGCGGAAGCGAACATCAATGTCGACATGATCGTGCAGAACGTCTCCGAGGACGGCAAGACCACCGACCTCACCTTCACCGTTCCGGCGTCGGATTTCGCCCGCGCCAAGGCCACCATCACCGGCGCGCGCGACAAGATCGGCTATGCGCGGTTCGACAGCGAGACCGACGTCGCCAAAGTCTCGGTGATCGGCAGCGGCATGCGCAGCCACGCCGGCGTCGCGGCGCAGGCGTTCTCCGCGCTGGCCGCGCGCAACATCAACATTCGCGCCATCACCACGTCCGAAATCAAGTTTTCCGTCCTGATCGACGCGGTCTACACCGAACTCGCGGTGCGGACGCTGCATACATTATACGGACTGGATCAGATTTAGGATAATCCGCTCTGTTCCGGTCGGGTTTTGCGCGTGATTCCGGGGCGTCGCGCCGGCCGGCGTTTTGCTTGGCAAAACAACCGCCGATTGGCTATACGGCCTGAGCCGGATACCGCTATGGCAGGCGCCGCCTTTCGCTGCATTGCGAAGGATCCGGTCGCGGTTTCGGGCTGGCGTGCGCCGGCGTATCATTTGTCAGGTCCTTCGGTCAGGATCGTCGGGGCGGCCGGGCTTTGCCAAGCACGGTTGATGCCCCGGTTTGTTGTCGCGGCTGAAAGCCGGCGTCGCGGTCGCGGCGGATTTGGCGAGGGGAAGGTCGGCACATGCGGAGCTCGTCGGGTGGACCCCGCGTCTTGCTGAGACGGCTCCGCGAAACCATGGCGGAGCAGGTCAGCGCGCAGGAGCGCCTCGACAAGATCGTGGTGCTGATCGCCGCCAACATGGTCGCCGAGGTGTGCTCGACCTACGTGCTGCGGGTTGACAACACGCTCGAACTCTACGCCACCGAAGGGCTCAACCGCGAGGCGGTGCATCGCACCGTGCTGAGCGCGCATGAGGGGCTGGTCGGTCTCGTCGCCAGCGAGGCCACGCCGCTCAATCTGAGCGACGCGCAGAGCCATCCGGCATTCTCGTTCCGTCCGGAGACCGGCGAGGAAATCTATCACTCGTTCCTGGGCGTTCCGGTTCTGCGCGCGGGCAATACGCTCGGCGTGCTGGTGGTGCAGAACCGCGCCAAGCGTACCTATGTCGAGGAAGAGGTCGAGGCGCTGCAGACCACCGCGATGGTGCTGGCCGAGATGATCGCGTCCGGCGAATTGTCTTCGCTGGCGGAGCCTGGCGCCGAGCCCGCGGCGCGGCATTCGCTGCACAAGACCGGCGCGGTCCTGTCCGACGGCATCGCGCTCGGCCATGTGGTGCTGCACGAGCCGCGCGTCGTCATCACCAACTACATCGCCGAGGACCTGCCGAAGGAAATCAAGCGGCTCGACACCGCGCTCCTCAAGCTGCGCGCCGATCTCGACCGCATGCTGGAGCGCGGCGACATGGCCGAGGGCGGCGAGCACCGCGAGGTGCTGGAAGCCTACCGGATGTTCGCCAACGATCACGGCTGGTCGCACAAGCTGCACGAGGCTGTCGCCACCGGCCTCACCGCCGAGGCCGCCGTCGAACGCGTGCAGTCGGATACCCGCGCCCGCATGCTGCGTTCGACCGATCCCTATCTGCGCGACCGCCTGCACGACCTAGAAGATCTCGGCCATCGCCTGATGCGGCAACTGGTCGGGCAGAACCACGCGCCGTCGCGCGAACAACTGCCGGACAACGCCATCCTGATCGCGCGCGCGATGGGCCCCGCCGCGCTGCTCGATTACGACCGCAAACGCCTGCGCGGCCTGGTGCTTGAGGAAGGCACCGCCAACTCGCACGTGTCGATCGTGGCGCGCGCGCTCGGCATCGCCGCGATCGGCGAGGTGCCGAACGCGCCCGGCATCGCCGATCCGGGCGACGCCATCATCGTCGACGCGACCTCCGGCTCTATCTATGTGCGGCCCTCGGCGGAAGTCGAAGCCGCCTATGCCGAGCGGGTACGCTTCCGCGCAAGGCGGCAGGCGCAATATTCGGCGCTGCGCGACCGGCCTTGCGTCAGCAAGGACGGCCAGCCGGTCGACCTGATGATCAATGCCGGACTCATCATCGACCTGCCGCATATCGAGGATACCGGCAGCTCAGGCATCGGGCTGTTCCGCACCGAACTGCAGTTCATGATCGGGCAGAGCCTGCCGCGTTCCGGCGATCAGCTCGCGCTGTACCGCGCGGTGCTCGATGCCGCGGGCCCCAAGCCCGTGACCTTCCGCACGCTCGATATCGGCGGCGACAAGGCACTCCCCTATATGGAAACCGTGCTGGAGGAAAATCCGGCGCTGGGCTGGCGCGCGATCCGGCTCGGCCTCGATCGGCCGGGCCTGCTGCGAAGCCAGATCCGCGCGTTGCTGCGCGCCGGCGGCGGTCGCTCGCTGCGCATCATGTTTCCGATGATTTCGGAAGTCGCCGAATTCGATGCCGCCAAGTCGATCGTCGAGCGCGAACTGACCTATCTGCGCCAGCATGGCCACACGCTGCCGGAGCGTATCGACATCGGCACCATGGTCGAGGTCCCGGCGCTGCTGTATCAACTCGACGAGTTGCTGAAGAAGGTCGATTTCATCTCGGTCGGCTCCAACGACCTGTTTCAGTTTCTGTTCGCGGTCGATCGGGGCAACGCCAAGGTGTCCGAGCGCTTCGACACGCTGTCGGCGCCGATCCTGCGCGCGCTGCGCCAGATCGTGCAGAAGGCCGACGCCGCCAAGCGCTCGGTCTCGCTATGCGGCGAAATGGCGTCGCAGCCGCTCGGCGCGTTGGCGCTGATCGCGATCGGTTACCGCGCGCTGTCACTGTCGGCGACTGCCCATGGCCCGGTGAAGGCGATGATCCTCGAACTCGACGCGCGCAAGGCGGAGGCGATGATGACGCCGCTGCTCGACGCGCCGTCCGGCAGCGTCTCGATCCGCGAGAAGCTCGCCGCATTCGCCGAGGCCGAAGGGCTGTCGCTGTGAGCGATGATTGCAACCAAGTTTCCCCTCCCTCTTGCGGGGAG
>CAXUBE010000151.1:0-6612 GCA_964249215.1 uncultured Rhodopseudomonas sp.
CGCTGAGACCGAGCGCGCGCTCGCTCAACGCGCGCAGCATCCGCGAGCCGTTGCGCAGGTTGGCCAGCGGCGCAAGCCGCGCCGCCACCGCCGCGTAGCGCGGCAGATAGCCGATCACGGCGTCGCGGAGCGGCAGGCCGAACCGCGCGATCCGCGCCGCCAGCACCTCGATCTTCATCTTCGCCATGTCGACGCCGGTCGGGCATTCGTGACGGCAGGCCTTGCATGACACGCAAAGCTTCATCGTCTCCATCATGTCGTCCGACGACAGCGCGTCCGGGCCGAGCTGGCCGGAGATCGCCAGCCGCAACGAGTTGGCGCGGCCGCGGGTGACATCCTTCTCGTCGCCGGTGGCGCGGAAAGACGGGCACATCACGCCGCCCTCGCGTTTGCGGCAGACGCCGTTGTTGTTGCACATCTCGATCGCGCCCTGGAAACCGCCGCCGGCGCCGGGATAGGCCGACCAGTCGAGCGCGGTCTTCAACTCGTCCACGCGATAATCCGGCGGGTAGCGAAACAGCGTGCGGTCGTCCATCCTCGGCGGATCGACGATGCGGCCCGGGTTGAGCAGACCGCCGGGATCGAAGCGCTGCTTCACCTGCGCGAAATCGCGCACGATGCGCTCGCCGAACATCGCGCCGTGAAATTCCGAGCGCACGATGCCGTCGCCATGCTCGCCGGAATGTGAGCCCTTGTAGTCGCGCACCATCGCGAAGGTTTCCTCGGCGATCGCGCGCATCGCTTTGACATCCTTTTCCAGCTTGAGGTTCAGCACCGGGCGGACGTGCAGGCAGCCTTCCGACGCGTGCGCGTACATCGTGCCGCGGGTGCCGTGCCTGGCGAAGATCGCGCCGAGCCGCTGCGTGTAGTCGGCGAGATGCGGCAGCGGCACCGCGCAGTCCTCCACGAACGAGACCGGCTTGCCCTCCTGCTTCATTGACATCATCACGTTAAGGCCGGCGGCGCGGAAGTCCGCCACGCCGCTCTGCAGCGCGGGATCGGTAATTTCGATGACACCGCCCCATTTGCGTGTCGGCCGGTCCCAGCCGAATCCGAGGTCGCCCATCAGTTCGCCGAGTTGTTTCAAGCGCGCGATGTTCTGCGCCTGATCCTCTTCTGCAAACTCGACGATCAGCACCGCGTCGGGATCGCCCCGAATGGCATTGCCGATGATGCCCTGAAACATCGCGATCTCGCGGCCGAGCGCGATCATGGTGCGGTCGACCAGTTCGACCGCGATCGGCCGCAGCCGCACCAGATGCTGGGCGGCGTTCATCGCCTCGTAGAAGCTGCCGAAATGGCAGACGCCGAGCACCTTGTTGCGGATCAGCGGCCAGAGCTTCAACTCGATCTGCGTGGTGAAGGCGAGCGTGCCTTCGGAGCCGACCAGCAGATGCGCCAGATTGTTCGGCCGGTTCGACGGCACCAGCGCGTCGAGATTGTAACCGCCGACGCGGCGCTGCACCTTCGGGAAACGCTCGGCGATCTCCTGGGCCTCGCGTTGCCCGAGCGCCAGCAGGTCGGCGAACAGCGCGCGGCCCGCATCAGCGTCGTCGGTATCGGCGAGATCGCGCGGCACCTCGCCGAACCGCAACGACGTGCCATCCGCCAGCGCCGCCTGCATCGACAGCGTGTTGTCGCGCATGGTGCCGTAGCGCAGCGAGCGGCCGCCGCAGGAATTGTTGCCGGCCATGCCGCCCAGCGTCGCGCGCGACGCGGTCGATACGTCGACCGGAAACCACAGCCCGTGCTTCCTGAGCTGGCGGTTGAGGTCGTCGAGCACGATGCCGGGCTCGACCACGCAACTGCGGTTCTCGACATCGACCGAAATCAACCGGTTGATGTACTTCGAGACGTCGATGACGATGCCGTGATTGACGGTCTGCCCGCATTGCGAGGTGCCGCCACCGCGCGGGGTGACGATGCGTCCCTCGTCGCGGCAGATCGCCAGCGCGCGCAGCGCCTCCTCGACGGTGCGCGGCACCACGACCCCCGCCGGCACGACCTGGTAGAACGACGCGTCGGTGGCGTAGCGGCCGCGGCTGAAGCGGTCGAACAACACCTCGCCGGTGGTTTCCCGGGCAAGCCGCGACGCCAGCGCGCCGTCCGCGCCCGATTGCCGACCCGTCGCCGCGCTGTTCGCCGTCATTGGTTTACTCTGATGCCGATCCTGTCTTGCATCCGGTTTTGCGGTTTGCAAGATGCCGTCCGAATCGTCGTCTCCGGCGCGTGCTGGTCGGGGACAATCGCCCGAAAAACTGCTATGCGGTCGCCTGCAGAAGAAACTTGAAGGACGCCAGGGAATGACCCGCCACACCGGACGACATTTTTTGCAGATTCCCGGCCCGACCAACGTGCCCGACCGGGTGCTGCGCGCGATGGACATGCCGACCATCGACCATCGCGGCCCGGAATTCGCGCAACTTGGCCTCGAGGTGATGGAGGCTTGCAAGTCGGTATTCCGCACCAGCGGTCCGGTGATCATCTATCCGGGTTCGGGCACCGGCGGCTGGGAAGCCGCCATTGTCAACACGCTGTCGCCTGGCGACCGGGTGCTGATGGTGGAAACGGGGCATTTCGCGTCGCAATGGCTGACCATCGCCGAGCGTTTCAAGCTTAATGTCGATCTGATCCCCGGCGACTGGCGTCACGCCATCAATCCGGACGATATCGAGGCGCGGCTGTCGGACGATCGCGCGCGCCAGATCAAGGCCGTGATGGTGGTCCACAACGAGACATCGACCGGCGTGACCAGTGGGATCGCCGAGGTCCGCAAGGCGATCGACCGCGCCAAACATCCGGCGCTGCTGCTGGTCGATGCAATCTCTTCGCTGGGCTCGCTGCACTACGAGCATGACGGCTGGGGCGTCGACGTCACGGTGTGCTGTTCGCAGAAGGGCTTGATGCTGCCGCCCGGGCTCGGCTTCAACGCCATCTCGGACAAGGCGCTCGCCGCCGCAAAGGCCAATACCTCGCTGCGCTCGTATTGGGACTGGCACGAGATTCTGGCGTCGAACAAATCCGGCTCATGGCCTTATACGCCCGCGACCAATCTGCTGTACGGCCTGCGCGAGTCGATAGCGATGCTGCATGAAGAAGGTCTCGATAATGTATTCGCCCGCCATCAGCGCCACGCCGCGGCGGCGCGCGCCGCGGTGCGCGCCTGGGAGCTCGAATTGCTCTGTCTCGACCCGCAGGCGCATTCGGGCATTCTCACCGCGGTTGTGATGCCGGAGGGCCACGACGCCGATCAGTTCCGCAAGGTGGTGCTCGACAATTTCGACATGTCGCTGGGCTCGGGCCTGTCGAAGCTGAAGGGCAAGGTGTTCCGGATCGGCCACATCGGCCATTTCAACGATCTGATGCTGATGGGGACGCTGTCCGGCGTCGAGATGGCGCTCGATCTTGCGCGCGTTCCGCATCGCGCCGGCGGCGTAATCGCGGCGATGGAGGTATTGAAGGGTCGTGACGTCGTCGCGATGCCGAAAAGCCGCAGCGCGGTGGCTTGACGCGTGCCACGACCCGTTTGAACCTGTCGCGCGCACGCACGCGATCACTGCAGCAGCCGATGACAACAATAACGTTGGGCCAATGACGCCCGCGACGACAGGGATGGACCAACACATGCGCAAGATCATGACAGTCGCGGTCGCATTGGCGGCCGCGTCGGCGAGTCTTCCCGCGTCGAGCCGTGTTGCGTTCGCCTGGGAGCCGACCAAGCCGGTGGAGATCGTGGTCGCGGCGGGGGCCGGCGGCGCGTCCGACCAAATGGCGCGCATGATGCAGGCCGCGATCCAGAAGAACAATCTGATGAAGCAGCCGATGGTGGTGTCGCTGAAAGGCGGCGCGTCCGGCGCCGAAGCGCTGATGTATATGAAGTCCAGCGAAGGCGATGCCAACAAGGTGCTGATCGCCTATTCGCTGATCTACATGCTGCCGCTGTCGGCCAAGATTCCCTTCAACTGGCGCGATCTCACCCCGGTCTCCGTGGTGGCGATGGATCAGTTCGTGCTGTGGGACAATGTCGAGGGCCCGAAATCGACGAAGGATTTCATCGACGCGGCCAAGGCGGCGGGTTCGCCGTTCAAGATGGGCGGCACCGGTTCCAAGCGCGAAGACCACGTGCTGACCGTGTTCATGGAAAAGCACACCGGCGCGAAGTTCTCCTATCTGCCGTATAAATCCGGCGGAGAGGCCGCGACCCAACTGGTCGGCAAGCACACCGAATCCAATGTCAACAATCCTTCCGAAAATCTCGAAGTCTGGCGCGCCGGACAGGTTCGCGCGCTGTGCGTGTTCGACAAGGAGCGAATGTCGTACACCAACAAGGTCACCGAGACGCAGTCGTGGAACGACATTCCGACCTGCAGGGAGGAGGGGCTCGACGTGCAGTATCTGATGCTGCGCGCGATGTTCCTGCCAGGCAAGGTGACGGCGGAGCAGAAGCAGTTCTACGTCGAGCTGTTTCAGAAGGTGACGCAGACGTCCGAATACAAGGACTACATGGAGAAGCAGGCGCTGAAGCCGGTGTATCTCACCGGTGCGGACATGATGAAATTCCTTGAGGACGACGACGCGCTCAACAAGTCGCTGATGACCGAAGCCGGCTTCGTCGCGCAGTAATTCGAACGCCACGCATGAAGCGTCGTCATCCGCGCAGGCGGATGACCCGGTAACCTGCGAGGCCGATGTCGAGGCGAAAATCCCCGGAATACCGGGTGCCCGCCTTCGCGGGCATGGCGGTCGCTTCGGTTGATCGCTTCGACTCCAACCACGGCAGGCAGTCTGATGTTCAACACCGATCGCGAAATCATCGCCGACGACCCGACCGCGCCGGAACCGGATTCGCCCGCCGTCACCGATACGCGCAAGGCGGAAATCGTCGTCTGCGTGGTGCTGCTGGCGCTCGCGTCTGTGCTCGGCCTCGATAACTGGCGAGCCGGCGCGTCGTGGGATGCGACCGGTCCGCAGGCGGGTTACTTCCCGTTCTATCTCTCCGTCATTCTGGGCGCCGCCAGCATCTATGGCATGATCGCGGCGCTGCGCGAGACCGCCCGCGCCGACACGTTCGTCACCCGCGCGCAGTTGCGCAGGGTGATGGCGGTATTCGTGCCAACGCTGTTGTTCTGCATCGCGATGCAGTTTCTCGGCCTCTACGTGGCGAGCTTCCTGCTGGTCGCCGGGTTCATGGCGATCGTCGGCAAGATCGCGTGGTGGAAGTCGCTGCTCACCGCCTCGATCTTCACGGCGCTGATGTTCATCACCTTCGACGTCGCGTTCGACGTCATCATGCCGAAGGGGCCGCTCGAAGCGGCCTTCGGCCGCTAGCGGGACCCCGTCGATGGAAGCGTTCGGCCTGCTGCTTCACGGCTTCGCCGTGCTGATGACCTGGAAGATCCTGGCGCTGATGATGGTCGGGCTGGTGCTCGGCATCTTTGTCGGCGTGCTACCCGGTCTCGGCGGCCCGAACGGCGTCGCGATTTTGTTGCCGCTGACCTTCACGATGGACCCGACCTCGGCGATCGTGATGCTGTCATGCATCTACTGGGGCGCGCTGTTCGGCGGCGCGATTACCTCGATTCTGTTCAACATCCCCGGCGAGGCATGGTCGGTCGCGACCACCTTCGATGGCTATCCGATGGCGCAGCAGGGCCGCGCCGCCGAGGCGCTGACCGCGGCGTTCACCTCGTCCTTTATCGGCTCGCTGGTCGCGGTTCTGCTGATCACGTTTCTGGCACCGATGATCTCGTCGTTCGCCCTGCGGTTCGGTCCCCCGGAATTCTTCGCGGTCTATCTTTTGACGTTCTGTTCGTTCGTTGGCCTCGGCCGCGAGGCCAAGCACAAGACCATCATCTCGATGTCGCTCGGCCTGCTGATCGCCGGCGTCGGCATGGACACCGTATCCGGACAACTGCGCATGACCTTCGGATCGGGCGAATTGCTGCGCGGCATCAATTTCCTGGTCGCGGTGATCGGCCTGTTCGGCATCAGCGAAATCCTGCTGACGATGGAGGAGCGGCTGGCGCTGCGCGGCCACGCCGCGACGATCAGCCTGCGCACCGTGCTCAAGGTCTGGAAGGATTTGCCGCGCTACTGGGCGACGCTGCTGCGCTCGTCCTTCATCGGCTGTTGGCTCGGCATCACGCCCGGCGGCGCGATCGCCGCATCGTTCATGGGTTACAATCTGGCGAAGCGCTTCTCGCGCGATCCGGAGGGTTTCGGCAAGGGCCGGATCGAGGGCGTGTTCGCGCCGGAGACCGCGGCGCATGCCTCGGGCACCGCGGCGCTGCTGCCGATGCTGGCGCTCGGCATTCCGGGCTCCGGCACCGCCGCGATCCTGCTCGGCGGCCTGATGGTGTGGGGCCTCAACCCCGGACCGCTGTTGTTCGTCGAGCATAAGGATTTCGTCTGGGGGCTGATCGCCTCGATGTATCTCGGCAACGTGGTCGGGCTCGTGCTGGTGCTGACCACGGTGCCGATTTTCGCCTCGATCCTGCGGGTGCCGTTCGCGGCGGTGGCCCCGATGATCGTGGTATCCTGCGCGATTGGCGCCTACGCGATCCAGAACGCGATGTTCGACATCTGGCTGATGCTCGGCTTCGGCGTGGTCGG
>CAXUBE010000152.1:0-6595 GCA_964249215.1 uncultured Rhodopseudomonas sp.
GTATTACCTGCATCACGGCGACCTCGCGCCCGGCACCGCGCATCTGCGCACCACGCTCGCGGCAGGACAGGCGCTGATGCGCGAATTGCGCAGCAATGTGTCGGGGCTGTGCCAGCCGGATTACGTGCTCGACATTCCGGGCGGCTACGGCAAGGCGCCGGCCGGTCCGAACTACCTGGCGGACGACAAGCAGTCGGCGCCGGGGTCGCGTTATCGCGTGACCGATTATTGCGGCGACGTTCATCTCTATCCGCCCGAGGCGTGACGCGATGGCGGCCGATCATCAACCGCCGGATGACGGCAGCCGCAATGTCGAGAACCTGCTGGCGCTTGGCGTGGTCGTTTTGCTGATCGCGGCGGGCATCTGGCGGGTGACGACGATGGCCGAGATCCGCCGGGTGCAGGATTGCGCCGCGCAGGGCCGGCGAAATTGTGCGACGATCGAGGTGCCGGATCGGATTCGCTAGCGTATGATCCGACAAAAGCGGAAAGGGAGACGGCCCATGAAAAGCCCGGTCGCCGCGGTGCTGGCGGTGTTGCTGACGACGAACGCGATGGCGCAAAGCGCTGCTGTCCCGGCTCCCGCGCCGGCGAATCCGAAGGCATCGCCCCCGTCCGATCAGCGTGCGGGCGGCCTCGCGCCGGTCGGCCATCGCCAGCCGCGCGGTAGCGACGCGACGGCGTCGAATTCAATCGAGAAGGTCAATCCGGAGGATGCGGCGCTCGACCGGATGCTGCGGGGCATCTGCCGCGGCTGCTAGCGCCGATCACGCGTCGGCGATACGGCTCGATTTAAAGCCTCGCCGGATCCGACGATGCCGCGGGACCTTGCCGGCCGCGGCATCGTCGCGTCGTGCGTCGGTGGCGTCCGGCCGGCGCAATCCGCAAATTTACTTGGCGGCATTTACTTGGCGGCGCCGCCTTTGGTCATCGCGCCGTCGCCGTCCTTCTGCTCGCCGCCTTTGGTCATCGACGAAGACGACTTTTTCATCTTCTTCATCTTGGCGTTGGAATTCTTGACGCCGGTTGTGGCAGCACCGGTCTCGGCGCCTCCTGTCACGAACTGGGCGAGCGCGACCGAGCTGCTTCCAACGAATGCCGCGCAGCAAGCGGCGATCACAAGCTTCTTCATCTTCATTCTCCCGTTGATCAGCCGAACCAATGCTGCGCCCTGCGATCCGTTCCAGCCGAAGATGTCTTCAGGCCACGCCAACAGCATCCTTCAGAACGCTGGCATGCATGTTGCGCTGCACCATAATGATCGAGGCGTGCGACCGCCGGCTGGCGCTCCCTAGCGGAATCGAACCGCTCTCTCCACCGTGAAAGGGTGGCGTCCTAACCGATAGACGAAGGGAGCAAAACGCCCGCAGGTGATCTCGAAGGATCGCCGTCCGCGTCTGCGACGATGTCAGATCCATCAACCGTCAAGCCGCTCTCGAACCCGTCGGCGCGCGGCCCACAGCCCGACAGCGGCGCAGCTATAATGGCGATTGCGCAGGCCGGCAAGTCGCCTCGAACGAGAAGACCGCCGGATGCCTGACCTTACCCCGGATTTCGCCGAACGATGCAAGACTTTCGCAATGCCCGCGGCGCTAAGCCTGCGCTGCAAAGGACCCAAAATGTCGGCTGGCAACGGAAAGAAACGCGAAGCGCGCAAATCGCTGCGCCAGGACGGCTGGCTGACGCTCGAGGGCGGCTTCGCGGCGCGGCCCTGCGTCGTCGTCGATCTGTCGGAGTCCGGCGCGCGACTGATCGTCGAGGACGCGCAGCCGCTGGCGAAGACGCTCAGGCTGGCGTTTTCGCGCGACGCCCGGCGCGGGCGCGACTGCGCCGTGGTCTGGAGGCGCGGGCGTTCGATCGGGATCAAGTTCGTCGCGTGAATCGACCGAGCCGCGCGGGTATCGGGTTGCAGAGCACGCCATATCAAAAAACAGGCCTCGCATCGCGAAACCTGTCAGTTAACGAAGCCGATGATGCCAGCGTGGTGACCGCGCTGCGATCAGCGGCCGAAGAACAGCCAGAGCAGCAGAATTACCGGAATCGGCACGCCGAGAAGCCAAAGCAGAAGTCCGCGTCCCATTTTATCCTCCATGAAGCAGTGTGGCATGGAAACGCGATGCCATGCGTCCCGTTCCATGTACGGAACAAATTTCGACGCGAACGGCTCGCGCCCCGTGTTCACCAATGTCCGGTATTCGGCATCGACGACCACGGCTGCTGCGGCGGCAGCGCGTCGCCTTTTTGCAGCAGCTCGATCGAATGCAGGTCGGGCGAGCGCACGAACGCCATCTGTCCGTCGCGCGGCGGTCGGTTGATGGTGATGCCGAGCGCCATCAGCCGCTCGCAAGTGGCGTAGATGTCGTCGACCTCGTAGGCGAGGTGGCCGAAATAGCGGTCCTCGCCGTAGTTTTCCTCGTCCCAATTGTAGGTCAGTTCGACCAGCGGCGCGCCGCGGCCCTTTGCGGCCTTCAGCAGGCCTTCGTCGTCGGCGGCGCAGAGAAACACCAAAGTGAACTTCGCCTTGTCGTTGTCGATGCGGCGGACTTCCTTCAGCCCGAGCGCGTCGCCGTAGAATTTCAGCGCGACATCGAGATTGCGCACGCGCAGCATGGTGTGGAGATAACGCATGTTTCCGGGTGTCCTTCAGATGATGGAGCGATCGCGCCGCAGCCCAAGCACGCTGCCGCCTTCACCAGAGCATGATGACTTCTCTTCGATTCGTCATCCCGCTCTATCCTGATGGTCGGGCAAAAGACCGCGGTGTCGACGGACGACGTTGCCGACCCTCGCGATCAGAGCTGATCGAATTCGTGCGGCAGGTAGGTCCTGCCGTCCGGGTCGGTGATCTCGACCTCGCGATATTTCTGTTCGATCAGTTCGCGTGCGCGCTTGACCGCAGCTTGAGCCGTTTCCCTGCGCAAGGTGACGTATCCGGAGCTATCCAGTGCTTTGACGTAAAACGGCAACGGGCCCATCCTGATATGACGCTGATGCCCGATTTTGATGACGGTGGGATGAAAAAAGCGCTGCACGGGCCGGGAAAACCGGGTTTCACGCTTGCCGGGTCCCGCACGCAACGCCCGATCGCGGGCCGAAAAACGCCGGCGATTTCCAGTGTGAGCCAGCGCACATATTCGGCGGGGCGTCGGGCTTAAGTTGATCGGGTCAGGCGGAAACAATCATCCTCGGCCCCCAACTCCGCCTTTGGTGGCCATGAAAGGTCAGACCATGAAAAAGTTCGCAGTTCTTCTCGCCACCGCCGCCACACTGGCCGCCATTGCCAGCGCTCCCGCCGAAGCCCGCGTTCGCCGCGGCGTCAACCCGGTCGTCGCCGGCGGTCTGATCACCGCCGGTGTCGTCGCCGCGGCCGCCGCCGCCGAATACGGCTACGGCCCGGGCTATTATTACGGCCCGAACACCTATTACGATGGCCCGGCCTATGGCGGCTGGCATCGCGGTTGGAACCGCTGGTAGTTGCTGCGGCCTGATAACGTCAGGCGGCCAGGCCCGGAGCATCCGCTCCGGGTCTGATCGTCGCGGGTGTCCGCCGCACCCGGCTTGCGGCGGCGGCGGCAACCTGCGATGGCTCGGCAAAACCGTCGGATGATTTGCACGGATGATCGCACCTGATCTGCGCAGCGGGGTCGAACAGCTCGGCGACATGATCGCGCAGGCGTCGGTCATCGTGCCGTTCACCGGCGCCGGCATCTCCACCGAAACCGGCATTCCGGATTTCCGCTCGCCGGGCGGACTGTGGACGCGCAACCGCCCGATTCCGTACGGCGAATTCATCGCGAGCCAGGATGCCCGCGACGAGGCGTGGCGGCGGCGTTTCGCAATGCAGGATACCTTTGCGGCGGCACGCCCCGGCCGCGGCCACCGCGCGCTGGCCGCGCTTCACAGAGCCGGCAAGATCCCGGCGGTCATCACCCAGAACATCGACGATCTGCATCAGGCGTCGGGCTTCGCCGCCGATGACGTCGTCGAATTGCACGGCAATACCACCTATGCCCGCTGCATCGGCTGCGGCCGTCGCCACGAGCTCGACTGGGTGCGCGACGCTATCGCCCGCAGCGGTCACGCGCCGCGTTGCACGGCCTGCGACGAGCCGGTGAAGACCGCGACGATCTCGTTCGGTCAGGCGATGCCGCAGCAGGCGATGCGGCGCGCCGGCGAACTGGCGCAGCATTGCGATCTGTTTCTGGCGATCGGCTCGTCGCTGGTGGTGTGGCCTGCCGCGGGGTTTCCGATGATGGCCAAGGACGCTGGCGCCAGGCTCGTGATCATCAACAACGAGCCGACCGAGCAGGACGATGTCGCCGACCTGGTGATCCGCCACGACATCGGCGAAACGCTCGGACCGTTTGTCGGCAATTGATCGGCGCGCCATCCGCGACCGCGCAAGACTGTTCATAGCTCGCCGCGTGCATGTTTTTTGTCTTTGCGGCGCAGGCGACGGTGTTATCCTCGAATCAGAAGATTCGCGGCGGGCGATCACGCAGCATCACGAAGCCCCGCGAAAAGGCACCGTCGTCACTCCGACGACGGTCAGTCTTTCATGTGTGGGGTCCGGGGTCATGGGGTCGGACGGTTTTGAGTCCAAGAGGCCGGGCGGTCTGACGCTCGGCATCGGTGCGACCCCAAGGCACAGCGGCACCGAATATTCGCCGCTCGATCGCGACGGCATTGCCGATCCGTTCGCCGGCCTCGGCGACGCCGCGGCAAACCTCGTCGAAATCAGCGGCGTCATCAAATGGTTCGACGCCTCGAAAGGCTACGGCTTCATCGTGCCGGACAACGGCTCGCCGGACGTGCTGCTGCACGTTACCGTGTTGCGCCGCGACGGCTACCAGACCGCCTATGAGGGCGCCAGGCTGGTCGTCGAATGCGTGCAGCGCGCCAAGGGCTACCAGGCGTTCCGGATCGTCTCGATGGACGAGTCGACCGCGGTCCATCCGGCGCAGATGCTGCCGCCGCGCACCCATGTCAGCGTCACGCCGACCAGCGGGCTCGAACGCGCGCAGGTGAAATGGTTCAACCGGCTGCGCGGCTTCGGCTTCCTGACTTGCGGCGAGGGCACGCCCGACATCTTCGTGCACATGGAGACGCTGCGGCGCTTCGGCATGACCGAATTGCGCCCCGGCCAATATGTCCTGGTTCGTTTCGGACCCGGCTCCAAAGGCATGATGGCGGCGGAAATCCAGCCCGAGACCGGCGCGCCCGGCCTGTCTTCGCATTAGCCTGCCGCGCGCCGCCGTGGTCTGCGGCGACGCTTCGGCCTGCCGCGCACCGTCTTTCCCGATCGGCTGCCGATGTTGTGAGCCGTTGGCCCGGCGTTTTGCCGTCGCGGGGGATGGCTTTTGCCGTGTCCGTCGGGCTAGAACGGCGGCGGGCGCGATGCAGATGGACGGAAAATTCGGATGACCGACGGGCGGATGTTCGAGGCGTGCCGCAACTGGCTCGGCGCGGCGGCCGCAGCCATTCTGGTGTTCGGCGCGCATGCCGGCGCGGCGCAGGCGGCGCAGATCCAGACGCTGGAAATCGTCACCAGATCCGGGGTGCAGACCTTCACGGTCGAACTGGCGACCACCGAGGAGGAAAAGACCACCGGGCTGATGTACCGCAAGGAACTCGCCGACGGCCGCGGCATGCTGTTCGACTTCTCGCCGGAGCAGCCGGTATCGATGTGGATGAAGAACACCTTCATCCCGCTCGACATGATCTTCATCCGCGCCGACGGCCGCATCCTGCGCATCGCCGAAAACACCGAGCCGCAATCGACCAGGATCATTCCGTCCGGCGGCCTCGCAAAGGGCGTGCTCGAAGTGATCGCCGGCACCGCCAGGAAATACGGCATCGCGCCCGGCGACCGCGTCGCGCACCCGCTGTTCAACGGCCGCTGAAAGCGCGGCTTGCTGGCCCTTGGCTAAGCGTGTATCGACTTCGCTTCCTGGCACATCGGGGTATAGCGCAGCCTGGTAGCGCGGCAGTTTTGGGTACTGCAGGTCCAAGGTTCGAATCCTTGTGCCCCGACCAGAACGCCTCTGAAACTGTTCATCTTTTCCTCTGCGACTCTGACGCGATTCCGACAGGCGGTTTTGACGGATGATACGAGCCGCCGCAGGATCTGGCCGATGAAGGCCGTCGTCTATGTGCCGGGCCAGACGGAGGCTCCGCGCGTCGGCGCCGTGCCGGATACGGCTGCCGCGCCCGCGACCATCGCCGCGGCATTGCCGATGGAATCTGCCGCATCGAATCGCCGGGCATTCGCGGCGATGCTGGCCGTCACGCTGCTGTTTTTGGCGATCGGCGCGCGCTGGATCTGGCGCTATCGCCATGGCGGCGTGCTGGACATCGACGAGGCGGGCTACGTCAGCCTTGCGGTGATCGATTATTACGGGATGCTGTTCGGCGGGATCTCAGGCTGGCTCGATGCCGTGCTGGGTCCGAGCATCCAGGCGCCGCTGACCACCGCGCTGGCGTCGCTGCTGCTATATGCCGCCGGACCGCACATCATCGTCGCGTTCGCCGTGCCGCTGCTCGCCGGCGCGGCCTGCGTCGTTGCGACCTACGCGCTCGGCCGCTCGCTCGGCTC
>CAXUBE010000153.1:0-6361 GCA_964249215.1 uncultured Rhodopseudomonas sp.
CGGCATGCGGCCGCGATTGGCGTTGGCGCCGAGCCGGTTGCCGGCGAACCGCCGCACCAGCCAGGCCGCGAGCCCGATCAGCGCCAATACGACGATAAAAAAGAAGATGAACATCCAGGCATTTGAGCCGCTAGTCATTTGGAATCCCCGTCAAAGGGCGCCGCCGGATCGACGTCGCGCCTTGCGCCATCGATCCGACAACGCCCCCGCACGACGCAAGGTTCGTCCCATCGTTCGATTTTCGCCGGCGATGCCCGCCGTGTCCCCATGCCATGATACCCCACGAATCATGGCGGCCAACACGGTTCTTTCACCATATCCTCAACACAGCGACCGGTTAACGCAACAGCGCGGCCGACATTCCGGCCAATATGGCCGATGCGGGCAAGGCGCCACGCCGGCTGCGATCTTAACCGGCCGTTAACCATACGGGCGGCAAATTCTGCCTAGCTCAAGCCGCGCAACCACGCGCCGCGCATGAAAAGGGGGCGGGCCAGATGCCGATCACCGATCTTCCGACCCTGTCGGCGCTGCGCACCAAGATGCAATGGCACCAGGAGCGCCAGCGCGTTCTCGCCGAGAACATCGCCAATTCCGACACCCCGAACTTCAAGCCGCGCGACCTGGTCGCGCCGAATTTCGACCGTCTCGGCAATCCGGCGCCGGGCGCCGGACCGGCCGGTGCGCTGGCGATGCTGCGGACCGACGCCTCGCATATGGTGCAAAGCGGCGGCGGCGACAGCTTCGCGCAGGACCGCAAGGCCGGCTTCCAGACCCGCCCCGCGGGCAACGCGGTCAGCCTCGAAGACGAGATGCAGAAGGTCGCCGCCAACCAGATGGACTACGCGGCCGCGACCTCGCTCTACACCCGCAGCCTCGGCCTCTTAAAGACCGCGATCGGAAAACGCTGATTTGACGCCGCACGGGAGACATGCAGATGGCAAATGACGGCGGCGATTTCGCCAGATCGATCGGGATCGCGACCTCAGGTCTGCGCGCCAACGCCGGACGCATGCGCGTCATTTCGGAAAACATCGCCAACGCCGATTCCACCGCGCAAAGCCCTGGCGGCGATCCGTTCCGCCGCAAGGTCCCGACCTTCACCTCGACGCTCGACCGCGCGCTCGACGCCAAGGTGGTGACGCTCGGCCGCGTCCAGCCGGATGCCTCGGCATTCCGCGTGAAAAACGAGCCCGGCAATCCGGCGGCCGACGCCGCGGGCAACGTCAAATATCCCAACGTCAATCCGCTGATCGAAATGACCGACATGCGCGACGCGCAGCGCTCTTACGAAGCCAACCTCAACATCATCGGCGCCACGCGGCGGATGATCCAGCGCACCCTCGACATCCTCAAGGCGTGAACAGGATCAAAGCCATGGCATCGCCGATCTCAGCCGCCAACGCCTATGCGAGCCTTGCCCGCCTGACCGACGCCGCGGGCGCCGGCAAGGCGTCGGAAACCGGCGCCGCGTCATTCGGCAACGTGCTGAAGGACGCGCTCGGCAGCGTGCTCGACGCCGGCCGCAAATCGGACGCCCAGACGGTGGCGATGGCGTCCGGAAAATCCAACGTGATGGACGTGGTGACCGCGGTCGCGGAAACCGACGTCGCGGTCTCGACGCTGGTGTCGGTGCGCGACCGCGTGATCCAGTCCTACGAAGACATCATGAAGATGACGATCTGATGATTGGCGCGTCCGTAGGGTTCTCGAACCGAGCTCGTTCTTTTCTTCACCCCTCCCATGGGGAGAGGTCGGATTGCGAAGCAATCCGGGTGAGGGGGTACGGTCTATCGTTAGGTCTTGCCCCCTCACCCCGACCCTCTCCCCACGGCAGAGGGGGCACGGCATCGCGCGGTGTGAGCGCATGGCCCCATCGCGTGAAAAACAAATCATGACAGGTGCGGAAACCCTCGACGTCGCGCGCGATGCGATCTGGACCATCGTGCTGGTGTCCTCGCCGCTGATGGTGGTCGGGCTCGTGGTCGGCGTCGCGGTCTCGCTGCTGCAGGCGCTGACGCAGATCCAGGAGCAGACGCTGGTGTTCGTGCCGAAGATCATCGCGATCTTCGTCACGCTGATCCTGGCGCTGCCGTTCATGGCCGACGCGATGCACGGCCACATGATGCGGATATCGTCGCGAATCGTCGGCGGCTGATGCACACTGCTGTTCAACTCACCGCTGACGGCCAGCATGCGCATCGACATCTCGCTGCTTCCGGCGCTCGCCGCCGCCTTCATGCTGGTGTTCGCCCGCATCGGGGCGATGGTGATGCTGATGCCGGGGCTCGGCGAAACCAACATCCCGGTGCGCATCAAGCTCTCGATCGCGCTGGCGCTGACGCTGATCATCCTGCCGCTGCATCGCTCGGCCTATCAGATCGACCTGCAAGGCACGCTGACGCCGCTGATCGTGCTGATGCTGCACGAGATCGTCATCGGAATCGTGCTCGGCGCCACCGCGCGCGTCACGCTGTCGGCGCTGCAGGTGGCGGGCTCGGTGATCGCCCAGCAGCTCGGGCTCGGTTTCGTCACCTCGGTCGACCCGACGCAGGGCCAGCAGGGCCTGCTGCTCGGCAACTTCCTCGCCATCTTCGGAATCACGCTGCTGTTCGCCACCGACACGCATTACCTCGTGATCGCGGCGCTCGACGAGAGCTACAGGGTCTTCGCGCCGGGCGAGGCGATGCAGAGCGGCGACGTCGCGGCGCTCGCCACCCGCGCCTTTGCCGCCGCGTTCCGGATCGGCATGCAGCTCGCGGCGCCGTTTCTGGTGTTCGGCCTGGTGTTCAACATCGGGCTCGGGGTGCTGGCGCGGCTGATGCCGCAGATGCAGGTGTATTTCGTCGGCGTGCCGCTCGCGATCGTGATCGGGTTTCTGATCCTCGGCGCGGTGATCGCCACCATGATGGTCACCTTCCTCGATTACTTCACCGGCGTCATGCAGCAATTGACGCCGCGACGCTGATACCGAAAGCGTGAGCCATGGCGGACGACGCCTCGGAAAAGACACAGGACCCGACGCAGAAACGCCTCGACGACGCGCTGCAGCGCGGCGACGTGGCGAAAAGCCAGGAGGTCAACACCTGGTTCCTGATCGCGGGCGCGACGCTGGTGCTGTCGTCTTTCGCGTCGTCGATCGGCGACGGCATCCGCGTGCCGATGCGCAACCTGATCGAGAATTCCTGGATGATCCGCGCCGACGGCGCGGGCCTGCTGATGCTGACGCAGAGCCTGTTGTCGGCGCTGTTCTCGGCGCTCGGCGTGCCGCTGCTGCTGCTGGCGCTGGTCGCGATCACCGCGAATCTGATCCAGCACCGGCTGGTGTTCTCGGCCCAGTCGCTGATCCCGAAATTCAGCAAGATCTCGCCGATGGCCGGCGCCAAGCGGCTGTTCGGCAAGCAGGCGGCGGCGAATTTCGGCAAGGGCGTGTTCAAGCTGATCGCGCTCGGCGTAATGATGGTGGCGGTGCTGTATCCGGAGCGGCACCGGCTCGACGCCATGATCCGCTTCGATCCGGCGGCGCTGCTCGGCGTCACCGTGGCGCTGACGCTGAAGCTGATGGGCGCGGTGGTGGCGATGCTGGCTTTCGTGGCGATCGCGGATTTCTTTTTCCAGTACCGCACCTGGTACGAGCGCCAGAAGATGTCGCTGCAGGAGATCAAGGAAGAGCACAAGCAGTCCGAAGGCGACCCGCACATCAAGGGCCGCATCCGCCAGCTCCGCCAGCAGCGCACGAAGAAGCGGATGATGGCGGCGGTGCCGAAGGCCTCGGTGATCATCACCAACCCGACCCACTTCTCGGTCGCGCTGCAATACGAGCGCGGCATGCCGGCGCCGGTCTGCGTCGCCAAGGGCGCCGACAACATCGCTCTGAAGATCCGCGAGGTCGCCACGACCCACGACATCCCGATCGTCGAGAACGTGGCGCTGGCGCGCGCGCTGTATGCCACGGTCGAGGTCGACGCGGAAATCCCGGTCGAGCATTATCAGGCGGTCGCCGAGATCATCGGCTACGTGATGGGGCTGCGCCGCGGCCTGTCCGGGCGGCGGAACTGAAGCGCCGCCGCAGCAGGTTCCTTCACGCGGTCCCTCGCGCGGCGCGGGATTGCGGCGACGATCCGCTTGCGCTGCCCGCTCCGATTCAGGCACTTGGAGGCGGGCGCGCATGGCGATCGCGCGCCGGCGAAGGATTGTCGGCGGCATGACCACGGAGCAGCAGCAGTTTCAGTCCGAGACCTTCATGGCGGGCCAGGAGCCGGTGCGCCGCAGCGGCAGCATCCTGCTGGTGCTGCTGGTCGCGGCCGCGGTCGTGGTGGCGGCGCTGGCGTTCATGACGCTCGGGCGCGCCAACGCGCAGCCCTACATCGTCGGATCGCTGGCGCTGATGGCGATGGTCGGGCTGTTCGCGCTGTTCGCGATGGCCGCCGGCATCGTGCGCTTCGCCGACCGCGTCGCCGACGATCCGATCATCCGGCCGATCGCCGACAACGCCTTCGACGGCATCGCGGTGACCGATTCCCGCGGCCATGTGATGTACGCCAACCACGCCTATCTGGCGCTGACCGGCGCCGCGACCGCGCAGGACGTCCGCCCGGTGGAGCGGGTGTTCATCGGCAATCCCGACGTCTCGGAAGCGGTGTTCCGGCTGTTGAAGGCGGCGCGCGAAGGCAAGCGCCAGCAGGAGGAAGTCCGCGTCGCCAGCGTCGACGGCACGCATGGACGCTGGCTGCGGATGCGGGTCCGCCCGCTCGGCAAAAACAGGCGCGAGCGGCGCTGCTCGGTGTGGGCGCTCGCCGACATCACCCGCGACCGCGAACGCCATGAAGACGTCTTCAAGGAATTGCAGCACGCCATCGAATATCTCGATCACGCGCCGTGCGGTTTCTTCTCGGTCGATCCCGCCGGCGATCTCGTCTACGTCAACGCCACGCTGGCGAACTGGCTCGACCACGACCTCGCCGAGATCGGCTCGGGCGGATTGAAGCTCGGCGACATCGTCTCCGGCGACGGCGCGGCGCTGGTGACCTCGATCATGCCGCAGCCCGGCGAAGTCAAGACCGAGGTGTTCGACATCGATCTGCGCGCGCGCGGCGGCAAGACCATCCCGGCGCGGCTCTATCACAAGCTGGCGTTCGGCGCCGACGGCGTGTCCGGTGCCTCGCGGACGCTTGTCGTCAGCCGCGCCCGTGACGAGCGCTTCGATCCGCAGCGCGCCGCTGAAGTGCGGTTCATGCGGTTCTTCGACCACACGCCGATGGCGATCGCCACCGTCGACAAGGCGGGTGCGGTGGTGCAGGGCAATGCGCGCTTCGCCAAGTTGGCGCAGAGCGTCAATGCGACCGGCGCGGTCAACAAGTCGATCCTCGCCGCGGTTCATGAGCGCGACCGCGCCCAACTGGTGGCGGCGATCGAGAAGGCGGTGCAGGGACAGGGCGATATCGCGCCGGTCGAAGTGCTGCTCGAGGGCGGCAAGGACCGCTGGGGCCAGTTCTTCGTCACCGCGGTGGAGGGCGACGCTAGCGAGACCGAAGCCGCGATCGTCTATCTCTTGGAGACCACCGAGCGCCGGGCGCTCGAAAATCAGGTCAACCAGGCCCAGAAGATGGACACCGTCGGCCAGTTGGCCGGTGGCATCGCGCATGATTTCAACAACGTGCTCTCCGCCATCATGATGGCGAACGACTTCCTGCTGAACGCGCACAAGCCGACCGATCCGTCGTTCCAGGACATCATGCAGATCAAGCAGAACGCCACCCGCGCCGCGACGCTGGTGCGGCAATTGCTGGCGTTCTCGCGCAAGCAGACGCTGCGGCCGCAGGTGCTCGATCTGCGCGAGGCGCTGACCGACATCGACCGGCTCTTGAAGCGGCTGATCGGCGAGAAGGTCACGCTGGAGATGCAGCACGGCCGCGATCTGTGGCGGGTGAAGGCCGACGTCTCGCAATTCGAGCAGGTGATCGTCAATCTCGCGGTCAATGCGCGCGACGCGATGCCGTCCGGCGGCATATTGACGGTGCGCACCGCCAATGTCGGCGCGCAGGAGGCCGAGCAGCCGTCCTACAAGGGCATGCCGGCGGCCGACTATGTGCGGATCGACGTCAGCGACACCGGCACCGGCATCGCCCCGGAGATCGTCGACAAGATCTTCGAGCCGTTCTTCTCGACCAAGGACGTCGGCAAGGGCACCGGCCTCGGGCTCTCGACGGTGTACGGCATCGTCAAGCAGACCGGCGGCTTCGTCTATGTCGACTCCGCGGAGGGCCGGGGCACCACGTTCCGGATTTTCCTGCCGCGGCATCATGCCGAGAAGGAAACCGCCCCCGAGATATCAGCAGCGAACGGCGCGGCGAAGGAGCCG